>PLDW01000032.1:35227-46752 GCA_003136315.1 Gemmataceae bacterium
CGCCCTCCCGTTAGACCGATTCTTACTCCTGGAATGTGACAGCCTCTGCGGGTTCCTGTATGAGGGCAACGCCCTGGTTTTTTCATCCAAGGATTCACCGAATGAGCACCGATGCCGCACTCACCCCGGAAGCCGGGGAGTACACCGAAGACAACATGAAGTCCCTCAAGGACGCGGCCCACATCCGCCAGAATCCCGGGATGTACGTTGGGAACACCCAGTCCGGTGGGCTCCACCACCTTGCCTACGAAATCGTTTACAACTCGGTCGACGAGGCTCTTGGGGGATACTGCTCACTGATTCGCGTCGTTGTCCACAAGGACGGGTCGATTACGATTGCCGACGATGGTCGCGGCATCCCGATCGGGATCAAGGCGGACACCGGTAAGTCCGCTCTCGAAGAGGCCCTGACGGTGGCCGGCAACAGTGGCAAGTTCGACAACGCGGCGTATCGCGTGTCGGCTGGGCTCCACGGAATGGGCGCGAAGGCCATGACCGCCCTCTCCGAATGGTGCGAGGCTGAGGTTCGCCGCGGCGGTCGGGTGTACAAGATGGAGTTCGAAAGGGGATACGCGACCGGCCCCCTCCAGGATCTTGGCCCGACTCCGGACGGGAAGACCGGGACCAGCATCACGTTCAAGCCAGACCACGAAATGTTTGGCGATCTGACGTTTTCCTATGAGACTCTGGCCGAGCGGTTTCGCGAGCTGGCGTACCTGAATAAGGGACTCGCCCTGACTCTCGTGGACGAGCGCGACGGCCAGAGCGAGTCGTTCAAGTACGATGGCGGGATCGCCGAGTTCGTCAGTTACCTGAACCAGCGAGAGACTCCTGAGCACGCTCCGATCTACATCCGCAAGGAAGTCGAGTCCGGATCAGCCGAGAAGAATGGGCTCAAGATCACGGTCGAGATCGCCATCCAGTACACCGCCGGGGAAGACAAGATTGAGCGGTGCTACACAAACAACGCCTTTAACCCGGTTGGGGGGACGCACCTGAGCGGGTTCCGGGCTGGGATCACTCGCGCTGTGAGTACGTATGGGAAGAAGGAAGGGCACTTCAAGGATGGTCTGGAAGTCAAGGGTGAGGATTTTCGTGAGGGGCTCACGGCGGTCGTCAGTATCGGCCACCCGGATCCGGTCTTCGAGTCGCAGACGAAGGTCAAGCTGAACAACCCGGAAGTCGAAGGGATCGTCTCCAGCGTCGTGTACGAGTTCCTGTCCGAGTATCTGGAGAAGAATCCGAAAGACGCCACGCGAATCTGCCGGAAGATCGCCCTCTCGGCCGAAGCACGGATCGCTGCGAAGAAGGCCCGAGACGCGCTGATCGATCGGAAGAAGATCCTCAGCGGCGGTGGGTTGCCTGGCAAACTGATGGATTGCACCACCCGGGAGCGGTTCAAGAGTGAGCTGTTCCTGGTCGAGGGCGACTCAGCCGGCGGCAGCGCGGAGAGCGGTCGGGATCGGATGTTCCAGGCGGTGTTGCCGCTGCGCGGGAAAGTTCTGAACGTCGAGAAGGCCCGGCTCGAAAAGCTCCTCAAGAACGCGGAAATCTCGGCCCTCATCGCAGCGATCGGGGTCGATATCGAGAATGTCGAGGATATCAGCAAGGTCCGCTACGGGAAGATCGTGATCCTGACCGATGCCGATGTGGATGGGCAACACATCCGCACCCTGCTGCTCACATTCTTTTTCCGTCAGATGCGGAAGCTCATCGAGGATGGCCATATCTACGTTGCCCGACCGCCCCTGTTCAAGGTGACCCAGAAGAAGGAGAGCCGATTTGTTCAGACCCGAGAGGAGATGACGAAGGAATTGATGAGCCGCGGGCTGAAGGACACGATGCTGCACGCCCAGACGTTCACAGGCCGCGACCCAGTCGGCCCCGCCCGGCAGATCACCGGCGACACCCTGGCGCGGTTGGTGCCGGTTATCAACGAGGCCGAGACGGCGGTGATTGGTCTGGAGCGGCGAGGTCACACGCTCGTTGACTTCTTGCGTCTTGCGAAGAATGGGGCATTCCCGGAGTATCACGTCCGGTTCGGTGGGAAGGAATTCTGGTTTCACACGAACGAAGAGGTGGCGACGTTCCGGGCGGAACAGGCAACAAAACTGGGTCGGGAACTGGTGCTGGGGGACACGTTCGTCACCGGGGTGGCCGCGGCGGGTGAGCCAGGTACACCGGCGGCCACCGAGCCGGCCGCTGTGGTCGATGAGGCTGCCCGGTATACGCTCGATGAGTGGCACGAGGTGCGGGCGCTGAACCGGGCCGTCGCGAAGTTGAAGGCGATGGGCTTCGAGCCCGACACACTGGTCCCGCTTGCCCGTGTGGCAGGTCGGGAGCCGCCGGTCCGGTTCACACTGGAGAGTGGTACGACTCGCAAGGAGCTGGCTCACCTGCGGGAGTTCGTGTTCGAGATCCGCCGGCTTGGCGAACGGGGACTCACCGTCACCCGATTCAAGGGGCTCGGTGAGATGGATCCGGAGGAGTTGTGGGACACCACGCTCGATCCGACCAAGCGGACCATGCTGAAGGTCTCGCTCAACGACGCGGTCGCGGCCGAGAAGATGTTCCGAACGCTGATGGGTGAAGAAGTCGACGGTCGCAAGACCTTCATCATGGACCACAAGATCAATAACCCCGAGGATATTGATTACGGAGCTTGATTGGATGCTGAGTCGTAAAGTCGTAGACAGCGGGGGGGCGGGTCGAGTACAACCGGGCTAATCGAGAGCCCGGCAGGCTGTTGGTGAATGGCTGCACCGTGCCTTGGCACGATGAGTTCGTGGTCATAGACACCAACGGCGGTGGTGATGCGTGGTGCATTCGTCGCAACACGGTCGGGAGCGAGGTTTTCCAGTTCGATCACGAGCGTGGAGAGTTTCGATCGTGGGGGTGGACCCTTCGGCAGCACGCCCAGTGGTTGGCACCAGGTGAATAGACAAACTCAGATTCTTGTTCGGCGATTAAGTGGGCCTAATCAATTGTTATATCTGAACGCCGATTTATTGATGCCGCCCGGTCAGCCCGGAGCGTTAGGGGTGACCAGGCCAACCTTGGTGTGAAAGTGACCCTGCCATCAGAGAAGGGAACTGGCGCGGCTCGGAGCCCCGAAAGGGGCGGCAGACAGTAGTCCAGGGCGTGAGCCCTGGACGGGTCGGCCCACCACCCCTTTCCGCCGCCGTCCTCACCCCGTCAGCAGGAGGAATGCAGCCTTCCCGAGCCCGGCGAGCAGGCCGACCGCGGTCGACGCATCCGTATGGGTCCGGACGATCCGGTACACCCGCCAGGGGGTGAGTACGGTCCACGGCCGCGACACCGCCAGCAGCACACCCAGGAGGAGGCCGAAGGCCGTGCCCTCCAGGATGCACATCCCGACCGCGCGGTGTCTTGAGCTGCTACTCGCAGAGAAGATCGATTGAGATCTTTATCAGTTTAATAATATTCATGTATTTTGGCTGCTTTAACATCTGTTCGCATGGGAATACATAGTGAAGAGGCACACAATAGACACCTTCACGGATTCTCCAGGGATATTCGCAGTTGTCCGGCCGCAGCTCGCGGTCTCCAGCGACGGCGGGCGACAGGTAGCAGATTTCTTCGCTCAATTTCCGGGCATCGCGGCTAATCGAACGATGTTGTTCGGTTTTCCCTTTCGGCTCTTTTAACTTTAATATTCTTTCAATTATCAAATTTAGGTGTTTACTGGTGACTGCGTGACTCGTTTCGTATATCCCATCTTCGACATCTTGATTTTCGTGATACAAATGTGCCTTGCATAACTTCTCGCACGCCATGAGTAAAAACATGAGGGCGTGGCAACTGGCCACGTCCTCATGTGATTTCAGCATTTCCCAGGCGTCGAAGTCGGCCCGGGCCTGCTTGGCGAAGGCTCTCACGCGGGTCGTCAGGTCCGGCCTGCCGGATGCCATATCACGTCGTTGCCAGCGGGTTCAGCTTCTGCCCAACCTCCCACCCAACGCGCCAGCCCTTGACGGGTTGGTGATTTGCGAGTGCCTCTTGCAAGCTCCCGAATTCCTCGGGCGTAATGTCAACGATGACATACGGGAAGGGAATGCCATTGTCTGGCTCTGCCGAAAACCCGAGAGGCAGCACCCCGGCCGCAACCCCCTCGCGGTTGACCTGGAGGAGAACAATGGGCTCTTTGCCATTGCGAGGGGTTGCCCCCGTTTTGACGAGGTAGATCGCCTCAACGCCCTCATCCATCTCATACTGTTGTCGTGCAATCAGTTTGGCCATCTGGAGCCGACTCTTCATCCGGCAACTCCCTTCCCGAGTCGCAACCACAATCAGGTCTGGCTGCAACAGAAAGACGGCTCATTCGCCGCCGATCCCGTAGAGAATGTTATTACAAAGGTTATTGTACGGAAGTTCCTGCACGATGTCTATTGCCTTATGGGAGCTTTCTGAGGGGTCCGCCCGGCTCACCGCCTGGGGCCGGGCGATCACGTTTGGGGTGATCCTCACCCCGTGAGCAGGAGGAACGCGGCCTTCCCCAACCCGGCGAGCAGGCCGACCGCGGTGGACGCATTCGTATGGGTCCGGACAACCAGGTACACCCGCCAGGGGTGATCACGTCCAAAAATCGCGCCGACATTTCCCTTTCCGTTACCGCACGATGATCGCTACGATGAGATCATCTCCTGAGCCAGGTGGTCGCAAGCATGGGCCGGGCTCTCCCGCACTCCCCACTGGAGCCGTGACGGCAATGGATGATAAGACTTCCCCCCGCCCCAATCTTTCCAGTCATTTGCCCGAGGGAAGGGGGGGGAGCGCCTCCAAGGTGACCGACCACTTTTCCCCCCCCGTGGAACCCGACGAGATCGGCCGACTTGGCGATTATCGGATTCTCAAAGCACTCGGCGATGGGGGAATGGGTCATGTCTTTCTGGCGGAGGACACACGACTCAAACGGCCTGTTGCTCTGAAATTGATGGCCCCGATTTTGGCAGGAGATGAGAAGAGTCGGGTTCGATTCCTCCGTGAAGCGCGGGCCGCAGCCTCGATTCAACACGAGAACGTGGTCGTCATCTATGAGGTCAATGAGGCGAATGGGCTACCGTATATCGCGATGGAGCGGCTAAAGGGCATGTCTCTGGAAGACTATTTTGAGAAGAAGAATAAACTGCCTGGATTGTCCCAGACGCTCCGCATCGCGAAGGAAATGTTGGCGGGGCTGGCGGCCGCGCACGATCGAGGCTTAGTGCACCGGGATATTAAGCCTGGAAATATCTGGTTGGAGGCCCCAACAGGTCGAGTCCGGTTATTGGATTTCGGGCTGGCAGTCCAGTTGGAAACCGATCGCAGGGTGACGAGCGAGGGAGTGATCGTTGGCACGCCTTCGTATATGGCTCCGGAACAGGCCCGCGGAGGGGTGGTCGACCATCGAGCCGATTTGTTCAGTCTTGGGGTGGTGTTGTATCGGCTGTGTACCGGGAAACTGCCCTTCAACGGCCCAAACGGGATGGCCGTACTGGTCTCGATCTCCACAGACATCCCAACTCCGGTCCGAACCCACAACCCGTCGATCCCGATCGCACTCGACCAACTCGTCCAGCAACTCCTGGCGAAGAACCCGAACGAGCGGCCACAGTCAGCCGCGAATGTGATCGCCGCCCTCAGTGCTGTGGTGGTGAGCGGTTCACCCGAACCGCCCGGGCTTGTGAATACTCAATTGGCGGTGAATCCCGGAACGATCAACCCTGTCCCGAGTTGGCTTAACGATGCAGTTTTGGAGGGAAACCCCCATCCGCCCTCGACCCGTCCGAACACCGAATCCGGAACTCGCCCGGATATTCCCCCCCGTCCACTTACCTCCGGTCGTCCACCCCAGCCCAGTCCACAACCCGCTGTTCCAGATTGGCTGAAGAACCCCGGGGAACCGCTCTATCCGACACTGATCCCACCCACAACTCCCTCACGAATCTCCCCCGATTTCTCGCCGCCAGATCGCCCGGCAATGGACCCCTCTGGTTGGGTTCCACCCCCTCCGATACCACCGGTGCCAGTCACAAGCTCTCCGCAGCCTCCGCCAGCCCCACCGTCATTCCCGTATCCAGTACCGGGTTACCCTCCCCCCCCCGCAGCCCCGGCGATTCAGATTTCGATAGACAATAAATCGGAATCAAGCGGGAACGAACTCTATCTCGATCATTCGTCTCGTGCGCGGCCACCAAAGAGTGATCCGGCGGGGCTCGCTTCGCTGATTATTGGAATCGTGTCCTTTGTATCGCTGTCGTCCATCTGCTGCGGGACCTACTTTTTGACTGCCCCGCTGGCACTCACCGGGCTAATTGTAGGCATGTTTGGACGGGGCGGGTACAGGCTCGCCGGAATGATTCTTAACGGGTTCGTCTTGATCCCTGGTCTGATCATCATCTTTATCGGGACGGCGATTACCGCATCGATTCTCGCAATGTTTTCCGGAGCATCCAAACCCCTACCGCCGTCTAAGAGCATTAGCAACGAGAACATCCCGAATGTGATCAAGGAGAACAAAACAACCGGAGCCCCTGGTCCACGTCGATGACCAGATCGCTCAGGAGGGACTGGTTGTGCCGACTCGGTCGAGGTGGCGTCGGCACACAGGTCATCAAGGTGCGGACCATCAAGCCGGTTCAGGCAGTGGTGTTCAAGGACGCGATCAAGCTCGATCGGCCCGGCGTGCAGGAAAACCTGAGAGTGAAGAACGGACACGCAGCACCCGAAGCCATCCCCTGCTCACTCCTGGATACGGAAGACCTGACCTGGGGCACAAATTAAGGTGCCCCTCTCAATCTCATTCTGAGAGACATCCAGGCCAATCGTGCTGGCGTTATTGCTTCTGCTGGAAAGGGGTCATCTGGTCACGCAAACTCCAGACCCGGGCACTCTCGAACACGGCTCGGCCCTTCAGCCCTCCGCCGTTGCATTGCACGAACAACTGAGTTGAGAATCCGGCGTTGACCCAAATCGGGTTGTGGATCGGGTTGGTGACAGCGACACCATTGACATAGACTTCCAGAATTCGCCCGCGGACGATCACAGTTAAGACATTGTTGGCCCCTGTGCCCGGTTTGCTTGCCGAATGCCAGGTTGGGAGCAACAGGATGACTCGCGGCCGATCGGCGTCCTGAACCCAGTCAATACCAACTTTCCCATCTTGTCCGAATAGTACTTGAACCCCACGGTTTCCGGTCGGGTCGCGATTGGTCATGACCAATCCCCATCGGGCCGCTCTGTCCCCATCGGACCATCCCTTGATCTGGCAGGCGAACCCGGTGCCCCCTTCTCCAATGCTGAAGCTTGGGTTTTTCATTGGCCCCACCTGATGGATTATGAGTTTCCCGTTGTCGAATTTGTAGGCTGGCCCGAGTGAGGGGACCATTTTCGGGTCGAAGGTGATCGGGCTGCGCAGTTCCCATTTGCTCAGATCGGGCAGTTTCACCAACCCTTTGCTAATCTCCTCTGCACTGTAGGTCTTCTCCACCCAGTTTGTCTGGGGGGGAGGGGGAGGAGGCGGAGGGATGATGGGCGGGCGAGGCGCGACGAATCCATTTGGAGGGGGAGTGGGGTCCGGTCGGCGTGGGGTCTGAACCGGAACTGGCGTGATGGGTTCGGGAGTCTTCTCCTCTAAGTTGGGCCTGATCGGGGGTAGGGGGATTGGGGGTTCTTTGTGAGTGCTCGGAGTTTTATTCCACTTCTCCGTTGAAACTGAAGGCGATCGCCAGAGGGTCGAGCCAAGTAGAATCGCAACGACCAAGAATCCCATTCCCGCAATGATGGGGGCGATGAATGCCGTCGCGCCCCAACCGTTCTTCCGGCTGGGTCGTTTGTCACTCCTCCTTGGGGGTTCGTTGATTGAGTCTTCGGCTTCCCATACGGATTCCGTTGCCGTGTCGTCTGGGAGTCGCTTTTCCACCCTGGCTGACGAACCTGCCCTCGATTCCGCAATCGGATCCAGGAAACTCGCTGGACTCACCATTTTCCCATCCACCCAAGTGGTGGGTTGTCGAGTGTCCTCCTCACCGGACGAGGACAACGCGACTGTCACCGGCGCTGATTCCAGCACGGTCTGGAGCGGCGGGAGATTGGCCAGGTGACCCCGACTGGCAGTTTCTAACGCTTTGATCAGGTGACGTGCGAGCGGATCGTCGATGGCTCGGAGTTCGGCGAACGCGGCGGATCCGTCTGGGCGTTCGAAGTCACTTTGAACAAACAGGAGGTTCATATCATTGTCGAACCGATCCCACAACTGCGTCCCACCGACCCGCAAGCATCTCAGGGCGGTGGCAACCACAAGAGCCGAGAATCGGTCAACCCCTGGCCCGAACGCTCCATACCGGACTCGATCGGGGTGCTGGTACGCTGGGTGTCCCGCCTCGCCAGGTGAAGTTCCTCTGAGTTCCGGCACTCCCATGCCATCATAATCCACCAGGGTGACCGCCCCCCGCCCTTCATCGGTCCGGACAACCAGTACATTCCCGTGTTGGAGATCCCCGTGAATGATCGCCCCACCCTCAAGCCGCCGAACCACCTTTGCCCAGATCCTCAACAGCTTGTCGAGTCGGGCCGGAGCGGTCAAAACGTCCCGAGTGAATGCATTGAGTAGATGCCCGTCAACCCAGTCCATTTTGACCGCCGGAAACCATCGCTCGCCGATCCGTACTCCCTGATCCAGGAAGCGGAAGTCGACCGCGAACGGAAGGTTGAGCTGGGCCAGGTGACGATGGACGGCGGTGTATCGGGCCGCCAGGCCGGGGATTGGGCGAGTGAAGCACTTGACCGCCCACGCCTGGCCGCGCGAGCCGCGGAGCTGGTATACGTCAGCGAATGACCCTGACCGTGGTGCGGGCAGTCCCATCGCGTTACACACGGGTTCGGCTGATGCCAGGTCCTGATCGGAAAAGCACAAAGCTGGCGTCTGGACCGCCGTATTGTAATCCTCCGAACTGGGCCAAAACGAAGGTGAGCTAGACATCATGTGATACCTCGTCGGAGCAGGGGTTGCCTGCGCACGATCGAATCCGAGGGAAAGCCTTGGGCCTTCAATGGCCCCGCACAGGAGGATCGACGCCACGCGGTCACAACCGCACGGCCAGCAGGGTCACATCATCATTCCGCATTCCGCCCACCCGCCAGCCAGGGACATTCTCGGCGAACGCCTCCGCTGGGTTGGCTGCGGAGATGCACGTCCGAAGCTGATTCCACATCGGCCGGCCGGCTTCCCACTGCTTCAATGCCCACGCAGCGAGGGCATCGGTCATCAAGAATAGCCAGTCCCCGGAATCATACCCGCTGGCTGCGGTCGCGATGCCTGGGGAGGTCGGGTCGGGCCGGGACGGGATGAGATCTGGGATGTTGTCGAACACGACCGCTGTCTCGATCGGGAATGCTCGGCGGACATCATCTCCGCTCAAGTGGACGAGACAGCAATCCCCGACCGCGAACGCTTGCCACCCAGTCGGGTCAACGGCCACACCCAAGAACGTCGCGAACGCCCCGGTCTGCCGCTTCACCTCGATATACCACGGGACGATCAGTGGGTCGACCGTCTGACCCCACTTTTTCCGGGCAATCTCGACCCAGGCTCCAACCGTCAAGTCATCAATCGGGGTCACCAGAAACTCATCGACCAGAAGACGAGCCCATGATCCGGAGAAACACCCCTCTGTGGCTCCGTCGGCAATGGCGAACCGCCCGGCAGTGGCGTCGCCTGCAAATGCATCTTCGCACTCTTCTGCGGTCAGCCCGTCCTTTGGCTGAAAGACGCCGCAACCTTTTACGTTCATCAGGTTCATGATCCGGTTCGCGGACGGTGGTCAGCCCGAGTCCCGATGTCCAGGAATCGCACGAACGATGCCAAATCGGCATTGAAGGCAAACCCCCGCGCCCCATCGTCGAGCGGCAACTCATTCCGCGCGGTGGCCAAGATGGGTGGTGGGAGCGGGCTGGACATCTCGAACAAGAGAGCGGTATTGGCGCTGCAGGGCATCGGCAGGCGGGCCGGGTACACGACCGGTTGGCCCGCTACGGCCGACAAGTGGATGTTGAACAACAGCACATTCCCGTCGGATGAGGCGAGTCCGCGAAGAGTGGTGGCTGCCCCGCGAGGGTCTCCGTCCGATGCGGTTCCATCAGTAATGTTGAAAACAGTCGGGGGCAAGCAACCCGGATACAGACTGAGGAACCCATTAACTGCCTCGGCCGCCAGGCCCAGAGCGCGGCACATCGGCGTCTTCCCACCAGCGGTGGGCTCAACCCAGATCGGCCGTTTCACGACACGCTCCACTGTCCCACCATTTTGGCCGGGGACCAATTGTCGGGATTCATCCAACCGCATCGGGTTATTGGCCAAATCCCCGATTGGTATCAGCGTCCGGCCAGCCAGGGCCGCCGGAAGGGCTGGCCCGGTGGTCGCCCCGTAGCCGATTACCCCCACATAGTAACGATTGTACAGACCCGTCCCGGTGGTCGTTTTGATCACGAGGTTGTAGAGCAGGCTGTTAATCGTGTCGGCTACCCCCTGCGCCTTGGTCTTCCCGGGAGCCCCAGCGAGCGGCTCCGCCATCGAGCCAGACTGGTCGACCAGGAACACAAAGCAGGTTGGGTTACGACGGCTTACCTCGGCGATGTACGGCATGGCAGACATCTCGGGTCAGTTGCCGGGTTCGACCCGGCGGGTCAGTTCCGGGTTCCGCCCGGTCGGATTCAGTCGGTTCGGGATTGGGAATATCATCTTGGGCAGGGTTTGCTCCACTGGACACGATCAGAACCCTGCCGTTCGTGCCTTGGATTGTCGCGGACGTGACCGGGTGAGGCAAGGGGTGAATCGACCAAAACACGATTCGAAGCAATCCCCCAGTGACGCTTCCCGGCCGAGGCTCTCGCTGAGAACGTGAACCCGTTTCTCGAACTCTGACAGCACACACACCACGCAACCCGTAGGATGAATCCGCCTCTCCGGTGCCACCCGACACCACCCCGACCCGGAACCGATGTAGGCGTCTGTCTGCTCGCTTTTGGCTGATCGTTCCCGCCCTGGTTCTGGCTGCGAGCTTTGCCCGTGCGCAACCCGCCGTTGCTTCCGTATCAGGCGGCGGCCGGACGGTTCGCAGGTGCTCAGCGGGTCGGACGATCGCACCGTGCGTCTCTGTGACGCGGCGAGTGGCAAGGAAATCCATCGATGGGCGATGAGCGCGCCGGTGCGGGGCATCGCGCTCGATCCGAAGAATCCGAACCGGGCGGCCCTGGCGCTGACGAGTGGGGTGGTGGCGCTGCTCGACCTGAGCAACCGCGAGCCGCCGTTTGAGGAGGCGGGGGGAGGGTGAGGGGGGAGTCCGTCGCGAACCTGATAGGTGAGGGGTTGAGCTGTGCGAGGGGGTCAGCTTCACCCCCCTCCCGGCCCGCAGAGCCGGGCCGACCTCCCCCACAAAGGGGGGAGGTAAGAAGGCTTGTTCGATAGATCTGAAGGCCTATACGTCGTAATAGGCGATATCCCACACCACGAAAACCCTCTTACCTCC
>PLDW01000117.1 GCA_003136315.1 Gemmataceae bacterium
ACTTGTCCTCGGGCTCTCCCCACCAGCACCTCTGCCCCCACTTACCAACTTGTTACACCCCTGTTGCATCTCTTTTGGTAAGTAAAAGACTGTTCTCCGCGGCTGCCACCTTTGGCGGTCCGGGTCTCCCCACCCGAGGGCGATGAGATGCGACGGGTTCCGCTGTGGCTGATGGGCCTCTCCCTGGTCGGACTGGCTCTGGGTGTCGTCTGTACCCCGACCGCTGTTGGCAGCGATATCGGGTTCGTCGAAGACTTTGCCCTCTCGACCGACCGCCCCACCGCTCTCAAGCAACTCATTCCCGGCACCGAGGATTACTACTACTACCACTGCCTTCACTACCTCAATTCCGGGCAGTTCGACAAAGTCGAGCCTCTCACCCGGCTCTGGCACCAAAGGCACAACCAGACACCCCGGCTCACCGAGATCCAGACCCGCTACGCCCTCCTCACCTACGAGAAAGATCCCCCCCGGGCGCTCGGCTACGTGAAAGACCACCTCGGGCTCCGGTTCGACCACCAGAAAGAGGTTGTCGGAGTCGCCCCCAACCTGCCCACAGCCCTTGACCCGAAACTCATCGCCCGTGATACCCTCGTAGCCAGTTCCATCCGCCGGTGGAATAATTTGAACAACTTCGAGGATGTCTCCCTCGAATGGCTGGCGGGTCTGCATCTCTCCTGGGAACATCGCCGCGAGCTGATTTCCCGGCTTCCTCGGCCGGATATCGCCAACTTGCCAAAACTCGTCGCCGATGATGTCGGATCACCGAACGCGCCCGGGTTCGGCGCGTTCCCCATCCACAGGCAGATGACCCGCACCCAGCTCGATGAGTTGCTCAAACTCCGCCCGGATGTGCTCAATCAGGGGGCGTTCGTTTCCACCTACCTCACCAAACTCCAACCCGGCGAGGACGACGACTGGAAGCGCGATCGCACCCTCACCCTTGCTTACCTCGAACGGCTCCAGGCATTCGTGGACCGGCTCGATGCGGTCCACAATCCGCTCAAGGCCCATGTCCTGTTCCACCGGCTCGCCTTCGACCGGGCCGCCGGGGTTTACGATCGGAACCGGTTCCTGACCTACCTCAAGCTCCCCCGGTTCCAGCCGTATATGGCTGCGACGTGGTCGAACCGAAATGAGGCCCGCCTGCACCCCGCGAACCTGGAGATGGATTTCGCCGCGTCCACACTGCTGCCGAAAGTCGGGCCAGACGAACCGCTCGTTCGGAGCTTCCTGACCCACTTCTTCGCCGACGATGCCAACACCAAGGATTTCGACCCCTACATCGACGATACTTACCTCCGGCACCTCTTCGCCGAGGTCAAGATCACAAATGGGATCGGCGACCCCGAAGCCTGGGCCTCCAAACTTCCGCCGGAGTTGCTCCAACAGCTCAAGGATCGGATCGATATCGATTTTGCCTACACCAACAAGACCGAGTTCGCGGTCGATGAGCCGATCAAGATCGATTTGTTCGTGAAAAATGCCCCGACCTTGCTAGTGAAAGTCTACGAGATCAATACCCGGCACTTCTACCGGACCCAGTCCCGCGAGGTCGACACCGACATCAACCTCGACGGGCTGGTGGCGAATGTCGAGCGGATCATCCCCGGGAACCCTGACCCCTTCCGGCGAACCCCGGTGACCGTGGTTTTTCCCGACCCGAACGCAAAGCCCGGAAGCCTCGAAGCCAATCGCCCCGGGGTGTACGTGATTGATCTGATCGCCAACGGAAAGAGCAGCCGCGCGCTCATTCGGAAAGGTCGACTCCACCCGATCGTGACCACGGGAACCGCCGGCCAGGTGGTGCGGGTGGTCGACGAGAACCGCAAAGCGGTTCTCGATGCGTCGGTCTGGCTCGGCGGCAAGGAATACACCCCGGAGAAGGACGGGGCGGTGATCGTCCCGTTCAGCACTGCTCCGGGTCGCCAGCCAATCGTTTTGTCCCGTGGCGATTTCGGCTGCCTCGAATTCATCCAGCACCAGCCCGAAAACTTCAACCTCACCGCTGGTATCCATGTCGATCGGGAGAGCCTCCTCACCCAGCGGGTCGCCCCCGTCCTGATCCGTCCGGGGCTGACGCTCAACGGGACACCGGTCTCGCTCCGGTTACTGGAGGATGTCCGCCTCCGAATCACCTCGACCGACCACGACAATGTCCCGGCCTCGGTCGAGGTTCCGAACTTCAAGCTGTTCGAGGATCGGGAGTCGATCCACGAGATTCGGGTGCCACCGCGGCTTGCATCCCTCAGCATCACCCTGACCGCGAAGGTCAAGGTGCTCAGCACCGGGAAGACCGTTGACTTGAGTGCATCGCACACGGTGGGGATCAGTCAGATCGCGAAAACGGACAAGATCGAAGACCTGCACCTGGCGCGATTCGGCAAGGATTACGTCGTCGAAGTCCTCGGCCGGACGGGCGAAACGAAGCCGGATCGGCCAGTCACGATCGGCATCAAGCACCGGGACTTCAAGGAGGCGGTCGGTGTCGTGCTGAAAACGGACGCTGCGGGACGGGTACTCCTCGGCCCGCTCGATGATGTGACGGCGGTGAGCGCGATTGGTCCGGAGGGAACCCACCACCTGTGGCACTTACTCCCCGACCAGCATACCTACCGGCACCTCGTCCACGCGAAGGCCGGCGAGGTCGTGTCGCTCCCGTACCTGGGAGCGGCCGGAAAACCCGCCCGGGAGGAAATCGCACTGTTCGAAGTCCGGGGGACTGATATCCGGGCCGACAAGTTTGACGCAATCACCATCCAGAATGGAATGATCGAGCTTCGCGGCCTTCCGGCCGGAGACTACGACCTCGTTTTGAAGCGATTGGGCGAGCGTATCCGAATCCGGGTAGCCGCCGGGGAGGTGGTCCACGGGCAATTGCTCAACTCGCTCCGGCACCTCCAACTCGCCGGGCTCAAGCCGGTTCAGATCGAGACGCTGAGTGCGGACAAGGAGTTTCTCACGATCCAACTCCGGGACGCTTCCCCGTTCACACGGGTCCACATCTTTGCCACGCGCTACCAGCCCGCGTTCCCGCCGTTCGCTGACCTTGCGCAGGTTCGCGACGCGGAACTCGAAGGGATGTACCCGCAGACTGCCGAATCGATCTACCTGACCGGCCGGAATATCGGGGACGAGTATCGCTACGTGCTGGAACGGCGGGCGCAGAAGAAATACCCCGGAAACATGCTCGAACGGCCGAGCTTGCTGCTCAACCCGTGGGCGGTCCGGACGACCGAAACGGGTGAACAACTGGCCCAGGGTGGGGACAAGTTCGGTGCGGTCGGTGGCGGGATGTACGCGGCCCGTCCAGCCAGTCCGCCTGCGATTCCTTCCCCCCTTGCCCCACCCGCGACAGGGGGGGACTTCGCCGACCTCGATTTCCTGTTCGACGCCTCGGCGGTGGCCGTCAACCTCACACCTGACAAGGAGGGTGTGATCAAGCTCCCGCGGAAGGATCTCGGTACGCACACGCTGATCCATGTCGTCGCGATTGATCCGCTCAACACCACCTGTCGGAGTCTGTCACTGCCAGAGGAGAAGGCCCAGTTTGCCGACCTCCGGCTACGGGATGGGCTCGATCCGGCCCGGCACTACACGCAACAGAACCTGGTGACCATCCCCCCCCTGGGTGCCCCGTTCGTGATCGAGGATGTCGCGGGGAGCCGCTTTGAGTCCTACGACAGCCTCGCCCGTGTATACGGGCTCTACGCCACCCTCTCGAAAGACCCGAAACTCGCCGAGTTCGCCTTCATCCTCCGCTGGCCGCTGCTCAAGCCGGAGGAGAAGCGGGAACTGTACTCCAAGAACGCCTGCCACGAACTCGCGTTCTTTATCGCGAAAAAAGATCCAGAATTCTTTGCCACGGTGGTCAAGCCATTCCTGGCGAACAAGAAAGACAAGACATTCCTCGATCACTGGTTCCTCGGCGACGATCTTGCCCGGTTCCTGAAGCCGTGGGAATACGGGCGGCTCAACATCCCCGAGCGTGTACTCCTGGCCCGGCGAACTGCGGGTGAACCAGTCAAGACTGCCCGTCACCTGACGGATTTGCTCCGGCTCATTCCCACCAACACCGATCACGAACTCTTCCTGTTCCGCGCAGCGGTCGCAGCCTCGGCCCTCGACACCGACAGCGACTCTCTCGCGGTCGAGTTCAGCAGAAAGCAACCGGCAGCGAAAGAGTTGGAGGATCTCAAGGAAGCGAAAGGTGCGGCCAAGCCACATCCCGGCGAAGCCCCCGCTCCACCCGCATTCGCGGCCGCCCCCGCGCTAGTCCCGGGGGGTGGTCCGAGTGGGGCCATCGGAGGGCGGATGGAAGGCAAGCCCGGAGCGTCAGTACCCGGTCGCGACGGGGCACTTGGGAAGAAGTTGAGGGCGCCGGAACCGGCGATCATGGCCGGATTGAACGACCCTGCCAAGCAATCGGCGGAGGTCGCGGATTTGTTTTTCGCTGACGACCGGTTACAGAGAGGTCTGGCCCTCCGGCAACTCTTCCGGAAACTCGATCCCACGATGGAGTGGGCCGAGAATAACTACTACAAACTGCCGATCGGCCAACAGGTCGCCGACCTCGTTCCGGTGAACCCGTTCTGGGCCGATTACGCCGCCCACGAAGGGGATGGGCCATTCCTCTCCCGTCACATCCCGGCGGCGAGCCGGAACTTCACCGAGATGATGTTCGCCCTGGCCGTCCTCGATCTCCCCTTCACCGCAGCCAAGCACGAGGTGAAATTCGAGGCCGGGAAGTTGACGTTGACCCCCGCGAGTCGCTTGATCGCCTTCCACGAGGAAGTCCGGCCGGCCGGCGGTCCCGGCGGCCAGTTCCCGATCCTGGTCAGCCAGAACTTCTACCGTCCAGGCGACCGGTTCCGGGAGGAGAATGGCGAGAAGTACGACAAGTTCGTCACAGGGGAATTCATCGTCCACACGGTCTACGGGTGCCAGGTGGTGGTCACTAACCCGACCTCGTCCCGGCAGAAGCTGTCGGTACTCGTGCAGATGCCGGTCGGATCGATTCCGCTGGCCGGTGGGCGATACACTCGCTCGCTTCCGATCGACCTGGAGCCCTACCGCACCCAAACGCTCGACTACCTTTTCTACTTCCCGCGGCCTGGCAAGTTCGCCCACTTCCCGGTTCACGTTGCCCGGAACGAACAGTTCCTGGCTGCGGCCCCGGCCGTACCATTCGATGTCGTCCTCACCCCGACCCGTCTCGATACGACTGCCTGGGATTACGTCTCACAGCATGGAACGAACGAGGAGGTACTCGCCTACCTGAACCGGGAGAACGTCCGGGCTCTCAACCTCGACAAGATCGCCTTCCGGATGCGCGACCGCTCCTTCTTCGAGGCGGTCCTCCGGTTGCTCCAGGATCGTCACCTGTATCACCCCACTCTCTACTCCTACGGGGTGTTCCACGCGGACCCCGCTGTCGCGCGGCAGTATCTGGCGCACATGGATGGGTTCGTCGGGGAGTGCGGCGGACCAATCGAGTCGCCGCTGTTGGTGGTGGATGCGGTGGCGCGGCACCAGTACGAGCATCTGGAGTACCGACCGCTGGTGAATGCCCGGGCTCACGCCCTCGGTGCCAGACGGCAGATCGTGAACGACCGTTTCCACGAGCAATATCACCGCTTCCTGAAGACCCTCACGTATTACGATCGATTGGACGATGCGGCCCTGATGGCGGTGACCTATTACCTGCTTCTCCAGGACCGGATCGACGAGGCAAGCGCAGCTTTCGCCCGGGTGGACAAGGAGAAGATCTCGACCCGGGTGCAGTACGACTACTGCGCCGCCTACCTGGCCATGTTCAACGCCAACCCGCAACAGGCTCGGTCAATCGCAGCGGGGTATGCGAGCCATCCGGTCGACCGGTGGCGAAATACGTTCGCAGCGATCACGGCCCAGGTAGATGAGAGCGAGGGCCGGGGTGCGCGGATCGCTGACAAGGACGACCGGGACCAGACCCAGGGGCAACTGGCTGCGACCGAGCCCGGGTTCGAGGTGGGTGTCGACAAGGCTGGTCTCCACCTCACCTGGCAGAACCTCGAAACGGTCCGGGTCAATTATTACCTGATGGATGTCGAATTGCTCTTTAGTAGCAACCCGTTCGTGCAGCGGTCGGGCGGGCAGTTCGCTTCGATCAGGCCGAACGCAACAGCCGAGGTGGGGCTGCCGAAGGGGCGGACCAAGCTCGACGTCACTCTCCCCCCGGAGTTTGATGGGCGAAACGTGTTGGTTGAGGTGACAGCCGGCGGAAAGACCCGGTCGGTCCCGCACTTCGCGACTGCAATGACCGTGAACGTGACGGAGAATTACGGCCAACTCCGGGTGACCGAGACAGCAGGTGGGAAGCCGACCCCGAAAGTGTACGTGAAGGTGTACGCAAAACTGGCCGATGGGTCGGTGAAGTTCCACAAAGATGGCTACACCGACCTCCGGGGGCGGTTCGACTACGTATCGGTGAACACCCCCGAGCGACAGGGAGTTGAGCGGTTCGCAATCCTGGTGCTCAGCGAGGACCGCGGGGCGGTGATCCGCGAGGCCGCGCCCCCGCAAGGAGCATCTTCCAATCACGAGACGCCCAGATGGTGACCGAGCGCCCGTGATCCGCGAGGCCGTGCCCCCGCAACGCTGACGGCCAGAACCCCGGCCGACCCTGGGCTCTTCTTCACCCCCACGAGGGCGGGAACCCAGGGGATAGTGGCCACAAAGGGGCCGTCAGAAAAGCTCCCAGGGTGAAACCGGGTATCCGGCGCAACCCTGGGAGTGGCGCACGCGATCTTTCAAATCCGCCCTCTTGTTGCAGGCCAGGGACTGGCCCGGGGGTTCCGGGTGTGGTAGGCTCATTCTTGGAGGGTGATTGTCCCGGTTGCCCTCCTGGCTCCCACCGGTCCCCGGCTCGCTCCCCTCGGCCGAGGTGTCCGACCGCCTCCCTTCAGTCACCCGTGCCTGTCGAGGGCTCCCGATGTTGTCCTTCCCGCGCGCTATCGTCACGCTTGTCGTCTTGGTGCTATTCGCTGGGGTCGCTCCCGCCGCCTCCCAAAAGGAGATCGACACCGCGATCGAGCGCGGGGTGGCGTATCTCAAGAGCCGATTCAAAAACGGGACTGGTGGTGGCGGCGGGGGGGCTGAGAATTACGGGATCGGCCCCACGGCTCTCGCCGGGATCGCTCTCCTTGAGGCCAAGGTTCCGGCAGGCGACCCCACAATCCAGGCGATGGCGACCACCATCCGCGAAGCGGCATACCGAGAGACAAGAACTTACCAAATATCCCTCTGCCTGATCTTCCTCGACTGTCTGGAAAACCCAGCCGATGTGCCGCTGATCCAGATCCTGGCCGTTCGTCTGGTCGCTGGGCAGAACCCGATGGGAGGGTGGACCTATACCTGCATCAAGTCTGTCCCTGGGGATCACGAACAAAGGCTCCGGGCTGCGGTGAAGTCAAGCGAGCTGGTCGCCGGAAGCGGAGACCCGAAAGCACCAGCTCCAAGTGGGGGAGGGGCGGGCAAACATGTCGCGAAACTCCACCCCGAGATCGAGAAGTACTCCGCCACTCTCATGGCCGCCCGCGTGAATGATACGAATATCGATGACAACTCGAACACGCAGTTCGCGGTTCTGGCGGTCTGGGCGGGACGCAAGCATGGGGTGCCTGTCGAGGCCGCCCTGGATCAGATCGAACGGCGGTTTCTCACCACCCAGAATGCCTCCGGCGGCTGGTCGTATCAGGGCGGGATCGCCGATAACACAGGCGGAGGAAGTGCGGCGATGAATTGCGCTGGGCTGATCGGGCTGTCCGTCGGGATTGGCCGACGCGAGGAGACACGGCTGCGGGCAGAACAGGCCCGCAAGGACAAAGAAGCCGCGGCCCACCCAGCCAAGCCGAACGACCCGTTTTTCAACCCACCTCCAAAGCCCGATTCTCCGGACGGCAACAAGTCACGCCCGAAGCACGTGCCCGACGCCAAGGATGCGGCAGTCAATCGCGGCTTGGGTGCGGTAGGCGCTCACCTTTCGGGTCGGGGACCCCCGACGATGGGAGGAGACGAATACTACTTGTTGTGGTCGGTTGAACGAGTGGGAGTGCTCTACGGGCTGGAGAAAATCGGTGGAGTCGACTGGTACGCGGTCGGTGCGGAGACGCTGGTCCGTAAACAGGGGTCAGATGGATCCTGGGGAGGGGGCGTGCTCGGGAGCCACGGGCCAGATGTCAGCACCTCGTTCGCCATTCTGTTCTTGACCCGGGCCAATATCGCCCGCGATCTCTCCTCCAAGATCAAACCGGGCGGCACCGAACTCCGCGCAGGTGCTGGCCCTGGAACCCCGGCTGCCCCCTCAAACACATCCACCACCACGAAACCGGCCACTCCAGATCTGAATCCTGGACCCGGGCCACTTCCGACCCCGGTCGCAGACGAAGCGAGTCGACTCGCTGCGAATTTGGTGGCGGTTCCGGCCGCTGAGTGGTCCAAGGCGTTAACGAAAGTCCGCGACGCCAAAGGTGGGGACTACACCAAGGCCCTGGCCGTGGCGATCCCGCGACTCGAGGGGGACCGCAAAAAAGACGCCCGCGAAGCACTCTCCGAGCGACTCACCCGGATGACTGCCAACACCCTTCGCGAGCTGATGAAAGGCAACGATGCCGAACTCCGACGAGCAGCGGCACTCGCCGCTGCGATGAAGGACGACAAGACGCACGTCCCCGATCTGGTCGACCGACTCACGGACGATGAAGAGTCGGTTGTCCGCGCGGCGAAAGCCGGGTTAAAGAGCCTCACAGGCCAGGACTTCGGTCCGGCCTCCGGTGCCTCCAAGGCCGAGCGGAAAGTCGCCGCCGACGACTGGCGGGCCTGGTGGGCCAAACAGAAAAAATGATCGGTGGACGCGACGGTTTGTGCAACATTCCCCAGCTTCCCGGTGGTTGAGCGAAGCTCAACCACCAGCTAATTGCTGCGACCCCTCTGGGGTCGTTCTCCTGTCAATCCCCATTTCGACCGGCCATCCGCCTTCCGCGTTCCATGTTTAGGCAGGCGGCAGGAGAAGATGTACCAGCGGGATCGGGTACCACGGGCGGCTGGTCCGCCCGTNNCTCTCGCGGTAAAATCATCCTGAGTTTTCAAACGACCCCCGCCGCTCTGGGAGGTTGCCCTGTGACTGACTCCAGACGTTCTCTCGTGGTGGTTTGCTTCGTTTTCGCGTCTGCCATCACTACGATGGCACAACCGGCCACCACTGCGGCCTCTCGCTCACCCGTCCCGCCTTCGGAGAAGATCACCGAGGCCGAAAAGCTCGTCAAAGGCCTTTTCAAGGCAGATTATGCCAAGAAAAAGGCGGCCGAGCATATCGAACTTGCGAAGAGACTCCTGACGGCTGCCGACGAAACCAAGGACGACCCGGCCACGCGGTACGTGATGTACCGGGAATCGCGTGACATCGCAGCGAAAGGCGGGGACGTCTTCATGGCCCTGGAGGCTGCCGACCGAATCGCCGGGGCCTATGCCGTCAACCCCGCGGAAGCCAAGCTCACCGCCCTGGAGCTTGTCGACAAGTCTTCCTCTTCCGTGCCCGGGGCGATCATTGAACCCACTTTCGCCGCGATCGATGACGCCATGAGGGTCGACGACTACGCCAGTGCCGGGCGGCTGGTCATACTCGCCACCGGCGCGGCCAGACGGGCCAAGCTCCCCGCGCTTGTCACACTCCTGGGCAATCGGGCCAAAGAGATCGAGATCACTCGGAAGGGATTTGAGGGATTAGCGGCCGAACGTAAAGTTTTGGCAAACAATCCAGATGATCCGATCGCAGCGAGCCGGGTGGGCCGATTTCTGTGTCTGAGTAAGGGCGATTGGGAGGTTGGGCTACGGCTATTGACGAAAGGGGAGGACGAGAAATTGAAAGCCGTGGCTGAGCAAGAACTGGCCAAGCCATCAACCACAAAGGGGAAACTGGAAATCGGAGACCTGTGGTACGGCCTGGCCGACGGGCTCGATCCGGTGGAAAAGGGGGAAGCCAAGCTGCGGGCTTATGACTGGTATCAGCAGATCGCGGGGGAGGTCGCAGGACTGGACAAGGTGCGCGTGGATAACCGTCTGCCAGAACTGACCAAATTGTCTGAGCAGAAGGCCGACCGTGTGAGAGGCAATTTCTGGACAGTGATTTTTCGATCAGATGACCCCACAATTTGGAACACAGCCACAAATCGCGGAAAAGATCGGTTCTCGACACCGCTCGATAAGGTTCCGAATGGGATCAAATACCTGAAACTGACCGAAATGGCAAAGAAGAATTTTGTCATTATCGAGATGACGAATTTACGATTGGGTGATCGAACTGAGCAGGACGGATACGGCTGGAATGGGAGGAGCGACATCTTATTAAATGCCCGGCACCTCGGAGTGTATGATGTCGCCTGGAGAGAACTCGGGCGGGGGACCATCGTTGTTTTTGAACGTGGCGCATACGACATCAACCGTGGGTGGGGGTTTGGGCATCGTGCCTACCTCAACGATTTTCAGGGGTACGCATGGAATGGAGACCCGATCGATAAAGTTGTGCTGGAGATCGCGGTGAAATTCACCCCTCTGACCCCCGACGAGACGAAGAAGTTGCTGAAGAAAAAGAAGTGATTGCGGGCCAACTGTGCTGACCCTGGCGCGAAGATCAGGTCGTTCCCTGCCTATGGCTGGGGGCACATGCCTCCGCCAGCGGTCGAGTCGTGGTATCACGAGAGGACACGGATGATGAGAACGTGCGAAGGGCCTGTCGACCTTCATCATCTCTAGACCCCGATGAACGCCTGGCCAATGACGGCGAATGTCACGAACAATTGTGTCGATTTCGTGGCTCTCGCGGTAAAATCATCCTGAGTTTTCAAACAACCCCCGCCGCTCTGGGAGGTTACCCGTGACTCACTCCAGACGTTCTCTCCTGGCGGTTGGCTTCGTTTTCGCATGTGCCATCACTACGATGGCACAACCGGCCACGACTCCGGCCTCTCGCTTACCCGTCCCTCCTTCAGCCAAGATCATCGAGGCCGAGAAGCTCGTCAAAGATCTTTTCAAGGCGGATTATGCGAAGAAAAAGGCGGCCGATCCTATCGTACTTGCGAAGAGGCTCCTCACGGCTGCCGACGAAACCAAGGACGACCCGGCCACGCGATACGTGATGTACCAGGAAGCGCGTGAGTTCGCAGCAAAAGGCGGGGATGTCGGCCTGGCACTTGAGGCCGCCGACCGAATCGCCGGGGCCTTTGCGGTCAACCCCGCGGAAGCCAAACTCGTCGCCCTGGAACATGCCAACAAGCCTTTAGTACCCGTACAGGCGATCGTTGAAGCCGCTCTCGCCGCGACCGATGACGCCGTGAGGGTCGACGACTACGCCAGTGCCGAGCGGCTGGTCAGACTCGCCAAGGGGGCGGCTGAACGAGCCAAGATCCCCGGGCTGACCACACTTCTGGACAACCGGGATAAAGAGGTCAAAACCACCCGAAAGGTGTTTGAAGGATTAGCGGCCGAACGTAAAGTCCTGGCAGCCACTCCGAATGATCCGATCGCAGCGAGCCGGGTGGGCCGGTTTCTGTGTCTGAATAAGGGCGATTGGGAGGCTGGGCTGCGGCTTTTGACGAAAGGGGAAGACGAGAAGTTGAAGGAGGTGGCTGAGAAAGAACTGGCCAGGCCATCGACCACAAAGGGGAAACTGGAAATCGGAGACCTGTGGTACGGCCTGGCCGACGGGCTCGATCCAGTCGAGAAGGCGGAAGCCAAGCTGCGGGCTTATGACTGGTATCAACAGATCGCGAGGGATGTTACAGGAGTGGACAAGGTGCGCGTGGATAACCTCGTGCCCGAACTGACCAAACTATCGGAGCAGAAGGCCGAGCGGGTGAGAGGCAACTTCTGGACGGTCATTTTTCGTTCAGATGATCCCACGATTTGGAACACTACAAAGCGTGGAAAGGATCAGTTCGCGATGCCTCTCGATAAGGTTCCAAACGGTGTGAGGTATCTGAAGCTGACGGAAATGACCAAGAAAACTATTGCGATTGTCGAAATGACGAATTCACGATTAGGTGATCGAACCGTTGTAGACGGATATGGCTGGAATGGCAGTAACAGTCTCAGCCACGGTGGATATCATCTTGGAATCTACGACGATTCTTGGAGAGACGAGCGTCCAGGTAGCATCTGCATCATTGTGCGCGGCCCCAGTAACATCAGTCGTGGGTGGGGGTTCGGGCATCGTTCTTCCTTTTCCGATATTCAGGGCTATTCATGGGATGGGAAGCCTCTCGCGAAAATGGCGTTTGAGATCGCAGTGAAATTCACCCCTCTAACCCCCGACGAAACAAAGATGTTGCTGAAGAAAAAGAAGTGATTACGGGCAACCGTGCGGACCCTGGCCGTTGAGGTTGGATTCCGCAACGTACCTGATACAGGAACCCGCAGAGGCTGTCGCATCTACGGAAAAGACGGTCAGACATGCAAATGGGAGGGCGAGGCTACTGCCGAGCNNTCTGCGGGTTCCTGTATGAGAAATGGAGCTTCCCATGTCCTACTCCGCGAAGAAACCTGCCTTCACCCTGATCGAACTGCTGGTGGTGATCGCCATCATCGCGATCCTCATCGGCCTGCTCTTGCCAGCGGTCCAGAAAGTGCGGGAGGCGGCCGCTCGCACCCAGTGTACCAACAATATGAAGCAACTGGGTCTGGCAGTACACAACGCCAACGATACGTTGGGGCGTCTGCCGCCAGCCCAGGGTTGGTATCCGGGAATGGGGCCTGCATCAAACGCCGGATGGGGCAGCGTCTTCTTTCACCTGCTGCCCTACATCGAACAGGGAAACCTCTACAAAAGTGCGATCATCTCCGGGCCGAACCCGGTGGGAGAGAACCCCGGCCCTAACCAGCCCTACTACAGCAGCGCCACCGGCGTCGGCACCGCAAGCTTCATCGGAGCCAACTCGTTGAAGGTGTACCTCTGCCCTTCCGACCCAAGCGTACCCAGCGGGCTCTATACCGACGTGCTCTTCAACTATCAGTGGGCAACCAGTTCGTACGCGGGCAATTTCCTGATCTTCGCCGTGGTCAATAACCCCGTCCAGTACGACACGGTGTTGAGTTACCAGGGCACAAGCAGCATCCCAACCGCGTTTTCGGATGGCCTGTCCAACACGGTCCTGTTCGCCGAGAGGCTTGCTGTTTGCGTGTCGACAGCGCAAAGCCTCCCCAGGGCGAACTTGTGGGACTTCTGGTTGCCTCCCGGGTATCTCTTTGGCGGAGCAGGGCACGACTACTATCCGTATTTTGCCGTTCCCACATCCACCGGGAACCCCATCGGTCCCATTTCGCTCTTCCAGGTCCAGCCCAATTGGAACGGCAACTGCGACCCGTCACGCGCCTCCACATCGCACCCCGGCGGGATGCAGGTGACCCTGGCCGATGGCAGTGTCCGCACTCTGGCGGGCAGCATGTCAGGAACGACCTGGTGGTCCGCTGTCACACCCGCAGGAGGTGAGGTGCTCGGGACCGACTGGTAATCGAGTGGCAAAGACCGATGTCGGCTCGCCACGCCAAAACCTTCAGGCTTTTTCACGCGATCGACCATACGAAGAGACTCCGATGCCGACCTACGCTGCCGACCTGGATGCCGTCCGCGAGGCCGCGGATCGGATCGTCGGATTCGTCCACAGAACCCCCGTCATGACTTGCGAAACGCTCGACCGACTGGCCGGTCGACACATCTACTTCAAGTGCGAAAATCTCCAAAAAACCGGAGCGTTCAAGTATCGCGGGGCGACAAACGCCGTCCAGAAATTGACTGACGAAGCTGCGGCCAGGGGTGTTGTGACGCACTCCAGTGGGAACCACGCCCAGGCCCTGGCGCTCGCAGCTCGGGTGCGAGGCATCCCGGCTTATGTCGTGATGCCGAACACCGCGCCGCGGGTGAAGACCGCAGCGGTTGAGGGATACGGCGGGATTATCACCCTCTGTGAGCCGACACTGGATGCCCGCGAACGCACCGCCGCCGAGGTGGTTGCCCGGACCGGCGGCACGCTCATTCCGCCATTCGACCACCCGGACGTCATCGCCGGCCAGGGGACGGCCGCGCTGGAGTTGCTTCAAGATGTCCCGGACCTGGATGCCGTCGTCTCCCCCGTCGGTGGAGGGGGGCTGCTGTCGGGGTTCTGCGTGGCCGCACGGGGGGTGAACCCGGGCATTCGAGTGTTTGGGGCCGAACCGCTCGGGGCCGATGACGCTTCCAGGTCGAAGGCGAGTGGTGTTTGGGTTCCGCAAACCGCTCCGAACACCATTGCCGACGGGTTGCTCACCAGCCTTGGCACCCTCACCTGGCCCATCATCCGCGATCAGGTGGAGCGAATCCTGACGGTAACCGAGGACCAGATCCGGGCCGCCATGCGCCTGGTCTGGGAGCGGATGAAACTGGTGATCGAGCCGAGTGCAGCGGTAGGGGTGGCGGTGGTACTTTCGGATGAGTTCCGGGGGCTGTCGGGGGTTCGCAAAGTTGGGGTCGTGCTTTGCGGCGGGAACGTGAACCTCGACAAACTGTACTGGTAGCGGTTGGATCAATCAATTCATACTAACACTCCACGAATTGGGCTGCCCCCCCGGAACCAGCATAAATGGCCGCTCCAGGCGGACGGGTGGCCGGGGTGAGTCTTCGAAACCCCGG
>PLDW01000255.1 GCA_003136315.1 Gemmataceae bacterium
CGCCGGTTCGCCTGTTGGTGCGTACCCGGCGACTTCGCCTGTTGTTACCTCCCTTTGAACCAGGCCGGAATTCGTGGCCAACAGTGTGTTCACACACAGAGATGAACGAAAAGATAGCTCTCGTGCAAAGTCAAGTCAGACAGATGAAGTGATTCTACCCACCACCTCGTTTGGCTTCTAGTTCCTGCCAGCGAGCAAACAGACGTTCGATCGTATGCTGGGCATCCTCCAGAAGCCGGCACGCCTCGGTGATCGCTGCGTGTCCGGCGGTCGCGGCACGTTCGACGGCGGCCTGTCGCTCGGCCAGCACGGCTTCCGCTGCATGGATCGCGGCCTCCATCCCGTCCCACTCCTGCTGCTCCTTGTAACTCAGCTTCTTGGCCTTTCCGGACGTCGCCGACTTGACCTCGGTGATCACGCTGCGGTTCTCGGCCGATTCGAGGGTTCCCTTTTCAACGACCGTCACGCGGCGTCGAGAGGTGGGGTTCGCCTTCTCGTATGCCGCCAACCATTGCCCGACGCTTCCGTAGAGCGCAGATCCACCGAGGCCGTCCAGGCCGACTACTTCCGTACAGAGTCGATCCAACAAATCGCGGTCGTGGCTGACCACCACCAGAGCCCCGGGAAAATCGTCGAGGCTGTCTTCGAGCACTTCCAGCGCGGGGATGTCGAGGTCGTTCGTCGGCTCATCGAGAAGGAGCAGATCGGCGGGGCGGAGCATCAATTGTGCGATCCGGACACGAGCCTGCTCGCCGCCGGAGAGAGCGCTGAGCTGGATGTCGAGTTGCTCGGTGCGGAAAAGGAACTGCTTGGCCCAGCCGCCGACATGCAACTGGCGGTCGCGGAAGGTGACCATCTCCGAGTTCGGGCTAAGGGCTCGTCGGAGTGTCACCGAGGTGTCGAGCGCGGCCCGGCCCTGCTCGAACATCTCGACCCGCAACCCGTCCGCCCGGGTGACAGTGCCAGCATCCGGGTCGAGTTCCCCGGCCAGGACGCGGAGGAGGGTACTCTTCCCGCTCCCGTTCGCTCCGAGGAGGCCCAACTTCATCCCGGGTGAGAGGATCAGGTCCAACTCCGAGAACAACGACCGTCCACCGAGCGACTTGGCGAGCCCCGTCACGGTCAGGAGTTTCTTCGTTTGCCGGCCAGTGCCAACGAAGTCGATCCCGGCGGAATTCGCTGCGGCGGTGCGGTATTTCAGATCGGCCAGTTCCTCCCGACGGTCGGCGGCGGCCTCGATCCGGGAACTCGCCTTCCGGGTCCGGGCACGGGCCTTGTGGCCAAGCCAGTCGGTCTCTCGCCGAACCTGATTCGCAACGGCCTCCTGCTGCCGGGCCTGGGCTTCGAGGAACAGGTCTCGCTTGTCGGCGAAGGCATCGTAACCACCATCCGCCCGGAAGACTCCCGTCGGGTAGATCCGGCTGATCTCGATCACTTCTGGCGCGACCGCACGGAGGAAAGCCCGGTCGTGGGTGGCGACGAGGTAGCCGAATGGTGATGCCCGGAGGAGCTTTTCGAGCCACACGACGCCAGGCAGATCGAGGTGATTGGTCGGCTCGTCCATGAGCAGGAAATCGGGTTCGCGGGCGAGTTCCCGGGCCAATGCGAGCCGCTTGCGCCAGCCGCCGGAGAGGGTGGCCGCGGGCTGGTCGGGGTCCACGAAACCGACCTGGGTGAGGGTGATCGCGGCCCGCGTCTCCTTCTCGTGTTCCTCGACTGTCTCCGACCCGAATCCGGCAATCACCACATCGCGAACACTCAGGCCCGGGGAAAAGATGTCATCCTGGGCGACATACCCAATGCATCCCCCGCGGCGAGTCACGACGACCCCCTCGTCGGCCGCCTCCCGACCAGCGAGGATCTTGAGGAGAGTCGATTTCCCGGCCCCGTTCGGTCCGATGAGCCCGATCCGCTCGCCGGCTCGGAGGTCGAGCGACAGGTCAGCAAAGAGCGGGTGGTGGCTGTAACTCTTGGTGACACCCTGGGCACTCAGCAAGACACTCATGCGGGACTCGGTGGGTTCGGCGGGATGGCTCTGTACATCCTATCGCCCAGACAGCATGGGGTGAGGCGGATCTCTCCTACAGGAACCCACCGAGGCTGTTCCATCCACGGAGAGATGATTGGACGTATAAATGGGAGGGCGAGGCTCCTGCCGAGCTGGACCAGCCTCACGCTTGGCAGGAGCCTCGCCCTCTCGTTAGACCGATTATTGCTTTTGGAATGAGACTCCCTCAACGGGTTCCTGAATCAGTTCGCCTGATCCACGGACCCGTTCTGTTTTCACATGAGGTGTGTCCCACTGAATCTTCAATCGTTCCTCATTCCGCCGGGGCGAGGGCTCGGGCTCGTTCAGCGAGGGTTTTGGCGTGGGCCGTCCGGCCGGGGTACTCAGGGACCGCCCCCAGTTGGTCGAGGCACGCAGCCCAGGCATTGGCGGCTTCCCCCCAGGCAGCGGCCGCAGCGGCCTTCGCTCGGGCTGCTTCTGCGCCAGTCGACCTGTCTGCCCGCATCTGCTGGCGTTCCGCCACTTCATGCTTCACCAGAGCCAGAAGGAAGGTTGATTCAGCCATGCCGACCTGGGCCCAGGCCTGGTCGATGATCAACTGGGCGACCGGGCCGGACTGTTTCCAGAACTCTTCGACCATCCCCCGCGCGGCCACAACGGCTGGGTCGGAGTCCGGGGGTCGTTGGAGTGACTGACCCAGATCCGGGTAGGCTTGGTACAGTCTCGCATAGACCTCATTGGCCGCTTTGCACCAGTTGGCGATCGTTTCGTTGGCCGCACCTGCGGTTCGCACCCGCTCCAGGCCCCGAACAAAGCCATCCTGTCGGTCGGTCAGGTTGCGGGTCGCTTCCTGAAACTGGCCGCGTTGGAGCAACTCACGCGGGGTCGGGGGGGCCAGGAACACGGCCTCGTATTGCAACGCACCCGCCACTCGCAAGCGGTTCGCAGGTGCCTCCGTCAATCCAGATGGAATCGTGAAGATCGCTTCCCGCGGCAGGAGAGCACGATGATAGAGAACGGCAAGCCGTTGCTCGGAACTCTCTCGATCCGTCCCCCCGTCTTCGACTGGGGTGAACGTCGCCAGCACCCGACCATACGCATAACCCTCGGGCGGGTTCCAGAACTTCACTTCTGCCGCGGGGATGCCCGAGCCCGTTGGTGGCGGAGAGACGAATCGGTCCCGCAGGGCAGTTGGGTTGATCCCGAGCCGCAGACCAAGCTCAGGGCGGGTCTTTTCTTCGAGTTGGGCCATCCGCGGCGCGAGTCCGGTGATCGGGACCGCCAGGAACACGGTTGCTGTCTTCACGTCGTCCGGGGTGATGCCCCAGGTCTTGTCGTCGAACCACGCCTTCAACTGGTCCGGGTTGGCTTTCACCTGGGCGAGCGTACCGGTCGATCCGGGTGTCGGACCTGGGAACGGAAGGCCACGCCACGGGTCGAAGAGGAGGACATCGCCTCCAACCCGGACACCCACTGCCCAGAAGGGGCCGCGATCTCGACTATTTGGGAATGCCGCGGGTTTGCCCTTTGCGTCCGATGAGCCAATCAGGCAACCATCCAGGCTCATCTGTTGAAGGAGGGCGAGAAAAACGTATGCCCGTTCCAGGACAGACCCATGTCCCCGACGGAGAACCTCAACTGGCGGGACAGTCGGCACCGACTTGCTCGTCAGGTACCACGGTTGCAAGTACACTTGTCGGCACATCCAGGCGAACCCCGCGCGTGCCAGGTCAGCGGGTGGGAGCCCAACGGGGTCGACAGATCGGGCGGCATCGCGCAGATACCCGCACTCGGCGAGGTAAAGAGAGTCAAGACCGCCGTAAGTCGCCGGGCGGAGCGCCGCCAGATCGGTCGGCAAAAGGGGAACGACTTCTGCTAGCGCCTTTTCGGCCTCCGGGGTCAGTTCGGTTGGCTTGAGGACATCGTCGCGGGAAACCAGATCGCCAGCGAATTGTGTGAAGGCAGTTTTCACTGCCACCGGATCGGTGCTCTTGCGAAGCCGCTTGACCAGTGCTTCCCACGGATCGACTTTTGATCCTTCCGACAACTTGTCCTCTTGCGAGGGTTTCGCTCGCTTATTGCAACCCGAACTCCACACCAGCCCGACGCATGCAGCGGTGACAATCATCAGGGTGGCAGCGAGGAAACGGAAACTACCGGGGCGGTTCATGCAGGTTGGCCCGTGTGGCAACATCGGCGAGAGCGTCTCGGAGCCGCAGGCAGGTGCGGATCAGGTCGGGGAGTTCGGCGAGCGGGACCATGTTCGGGCCGTCGCTCTTCGCCTCATCCGGACGCGGGTGAGTTTCGAGAAACACCCCATCACACCCAGCGGCCACCGCCGCCTGGGCCAGGAAGGGGATCATTTCCCGGGTTCCCCCGGTCCGATCCCCGAGGGCTCCCGGTTTCTGTACGCTGTGGGTGGCGTCGAAGATCACCGGCGCTCCGGTTTCCTGCATCCAGGGGATCGCCCGCATGTCGTTCACCAGCATTCCGTAACCGAAAGTCGACCCTCGTTCGGTCAGGAGCACCCGCCGACTTCCGAACTCACCCAACTTCGCCACGACATTCTTCATGTCCCACGGGGCCATGAACTGTCCTTTCTTCACATTCACGACTCGCCCAGTCCGGCCGCATGCTTCGAGCAGGTCGGTCTGTCGTGCCAGGAACGCCGGAACCTGAAGGATATCACACACTTCGGCCGCAGGAGCGGCCTGGTGGCATTCGTGAATGTCGGTGGTCACTGGCAGCCCGGTCGCTCGCTTGACCGCATCGAGCGTCTTGAGCCCCTCGACGAGCCCGGGGCCGCGAAAGGTCTTCCCCGAACTCCGGTTCGCCTTGTCGAACGAGGCTTTGAAGACGAGCGGGAGGTGGAATTGATCGGCGATGGCTCGGAGAGCTTCGGCCAATCGTAACGTGAACTCGTGTCCCTCGATCACGCACGGGCCGCAGATCCACAGCAGGGGGTTGGTACCCCCGACCCTGTAGGAGGCCACGTCTACGGGTTGGCTTCCAGCCATTTGACACCATCCTGGTTAGGTCCGTGGCGAGCCACCCACGCTCCTGCGCCGGCGATCAGGCGTCTGGTGGGGGGAGAACTGCCCGCAATGCGACTCTACCCTTTCGGCTTCGGCGGCTCAAGCCGGTCGATCTTGGCGGCAAGGATGAAGTCGTTCTCGGTAAGGCCGCCCGCGACGTGAGTCGAGATTTCGACAACCACGTCTCGGTAGTTGGTTAAGTGGAGGTCGGGGTGGTGATCGTTGGCTTCGGCGACTTCTGCGATCCGGCCGAAGAAGTCGAGCGCGTTGAGGAAGTCGAATACCCGCCAGGATCGGGTCAACCGTTTGCCGTCGGGGGTGAGTTGCCATCCCCGGATCTGCGTGAGCAGTTCCTTGATGCGATCCGAGGTGAGTAGCGGTGTGGTCCCGGTACAGGTGACGCACTGCTGGGAGGCGAGGTCGGTCGCTGCCATCGGAGGACTCCGGTTGGGCGATCTTGACAGAATATGGAGTTAGGTTCGAGCCGTCCCGCCCGAAGCTCGCGTCCATGTTCGGTCCGGGATCGCAGCTCCACTGGTCGAAAGGCGAGCGGCAGAAGGAAATTTCGGCCTGGTTCAAAGAGAGGTAACAAATGGTGGACCGGGAGCGTCAGTCGCCGGGTACGTATCAGTAGGGTTTAACCGGTCGGACTCGCCCCACGGTCGAGGATTTGAGTCCCGAAGGGACGTCAGANNAGGGCTGACGCCCTGGGCTACTATCTGCCGCCTCTTCGAGGCTTCGAGCCCCACCGGTTACGCCTGTATCAGTTCAGCCGGCGACTGATGTTGCCGGTTCGCCAATGACAATGTTACCCCTCGCACCCATGAATTGAACCGTGCCGAGATGTCCACTCACCGCTTGCCTAACATCGCCTATGAACCAGGCTCGGGTTACGGGTTGGCCGGTCCGAGGAAGAGGTTGCGGAACTCGACCCGTCCCCAGTGGGCAGTCAGTACGATCGCGCCTCGTGATCGGGCGATCGCCGGCATCTTCCCGGCCCGATTCGCGTGTTCGTCCAGGTCCACATTCACGGTTTCCCGCTCGTTGTGGACAACCCGGATGCGTTGCCGCTGAGAGATGATCCGGAGTGAGTTCCACTCTCCGATCGGCCGATTCAGCGGAGATGGGCTCACCTGAATGGCCTGGATGCCTCCGGTCTGGTAGCGGGTGCCGATCTCCCGACCATGAATCTCCGGGAAGTGGTCGTCGTCACCGATATTGACCATTAACCCATCGACAGCGTTCTCGGCCGTCGGCTTGCCCCGAAGCATGATGACGGTGTGCCCACCCTTCTCCGGCCAGCGATATTCCAGGCGGAAGTCGAAATCTTCGTACTCCCGGTCGGACAGGAGCCACTGGTCGCCACCCTGCTGGGGGGTGGCCGTGAGAACTCCGTTCACCACTCCCCAGGCGTCCGAGCGGCCACCATTGGGTGGCACCCACCCACTCAGATTTTTCCCGTTGAACAGTGAGACAAACCCGGACGGGAAAGCCGATGCCTTGGGGGATGCGGGCTTCGCCACAATCGGGGTCGGTTTTGTCGCTGGGGTCACCTCCGCCTGGACCTGGGGATCGGGCCGCAGGAGGGCAACCGAAAGGAGTGTGCCTGCGACAACCAACACTGCTGCGCCGATGACTCCTACAAACGTCCAGCGTGTGCCAGACCGGCGGGTTTTCATCAGGGGTCCATCACTCGACTTACCCAAACCGCTGGACGCTGCCTCGTCCAGCGCCTCCCAGAGAGCCGTGGGGCCGGTTCGCAATGCATGAATCGTACCCATCAGCAACTGGGTTTCAATCTCCGCCAAGGCCCTGGCAACACCAGCGGCATCCGCAGGTCGGGCGGCTGGGTCTTTCGCGAGAAGACGATGGATCAACATCGCCAGCTCTGGCGAGATCGTGGGGTTCAGGGATTCCACCCATACTGGCTCCTGAACCGCAAGTGAAGTCAGCACTTCCATCACCGTCGAGCCCGAGAAGGGAAATCGACCCGTGGTCAGGCAGTACAACACAACCCCAAGGCCGAATAGGTCTGATCGTTTGTCGGCGGGTTGGCCGCGCGCCTGCTCAGGTGCCATGAACCCCACCGTTCCGAGGAGCGCCCCCTTGCTTGTCAGCGGTCGATCGTCGTCGGCCATCCGGGCCAGACCGAAATCGAGGATCTTCACCCGGTTCGTTGGGGCTTCGAGCCAGATATTCTCGAGTTTGATGTCCCTGTGGATGACCCCCGCGCTGTGGGCCGCAGCCAATCCAACGGCGATGTCCCGGCCGATCCGGATCGCCTCCCCCAGCAGGATCGGGCCTTGCTGGAATCGCGCGGCAAGAGTCGACCCGGAAAGGTATTCCATTGTGAGGAATGGGCAATTGGCGTGTTCCCCGATCTGGAAGATTGTCACGATATGGTCATGCTTGACCGCTGCGGCTGACCGGGCCTCTCGGAGGAACCGCTTCCGCGCTGTCAAGGAGGATGCCAGACGGGGAAGCATCACCTTGAGGGCGATCATCCGACCGAGAACGGGATCAATCGCCTGGTAGACCACCCCCATCGCTCCGTAGCCGAGCATCCGGACGATCCGATAGCCACCGAATGTTCCGAGATCATCGGGATGAGAGCGTGGGCCGAGTTGCGGTAACAGCTCAGTCGTCCCAAGGTCAACCGTGGAGGGGGACACGATCTGCGTGACCGGCTCGACTATTGTTTTGTTTTCCATGTCGGAATCCGGCGCGGAGAGGTCTCGGGCATAAGCATAGCTCATCCTGTCGAAGAAAGACTTTCAGTGCGAACATTCAAACCTGAATCACCCGACGGTCGTGCGCCACAGTAATATGAAGAAGCTGTGGCCAGAGAACCGCCAGGCGTTGTGAGCCAGGCTGAGGTTGATCACCACGGCGATGTTGTGGTTCCATGCCGCAGATTTTGGCCTGGGCGATCTGATGTCGAGGTTTCACAACTCCGGCCAAAGACGGCATGGCGATTTCCACGATCACGCCGAAGGCTGCGGCCACAACTCCTGCCGGTAGCGGCCGCAGACGATAATGCCGTCGTCCTGACGTTGCCGCCGAACGATCTGGACCAGTATCGCCAACCCGGTGGTTCCCCTGACACCCTCGAAGGCGACATACAGATACTCGCAGGGCGGCGGGTAACTGGTTCGCAGCGCGATTCCCCCGGCGGATACATCACAACACTGGCCACTCAACGGTGTCTCGACCCGGCCGTCCGAATGCAGCGGGAACAACGTCACCGAGAAGTTGGCTGGAACGCGGGGGTGCTTGCGGCGATCCTGGAAATTGTTCAGTTGGCGTCGCACTCCTTCGAGCAATCCGACAATCGCCTGATCCGCGTTCAAAGAGAATTCCAGCGGTGGGGTGCCGAACATTTGCCCGGTGGCGACAACTTCACCGATCTTACCGCCGGTTTCAGGGAGCCGCACCACCACCTCCAGACCGGAGGGTGGCGGGGGAGCGACTTTCTTGCCGAACGCCCCAAACAGCCCAGACGGAACGACCGGGACGGGGGCAATCTGACGGAACACCACGCGGTTCGGGTCGTGGGAATCCACCTTCACGCGACCCTTCTCCCAAAGCAGATCCAATTTCACTTTCGCGAGCCGCGGATCGATCGTCGTGAGGCATCGGCACTCCCAGGTTCCGTCCGCAAGCCTGGCTGCGCCGGTGGAACTGGAGAGGACAGACGACCCAGGACTGGCTGCCGCCAGGACAGCCCGAATCATGTCGGCTGGTGGGAGATCGGGGTCGGGTGCCTCTCGCCCCCGGAGCCATCCCACGGGGAGCACGGATAAGATTTTCTGGACTTTCACCTTGGTGAAAGCAGCAGGCTGCGCGATCGCCGCGGGAGGAGACGAGGCTTTGGGGGGAGGAGTGGCCTCGATGACACCCGATGGCCGGGTGCGTTCAATCCCGACAAGCCTCGGCACGCCAGAACCAGACAGGACTGGCGGAGCGCTCCGCTGGGTGGATTCGTCGGCGACGGAAGGGCCGCGCGTCGCCTGACTGGCTGGAACCAGTTCCCGGGAACGCGGGGGGGCGGGCGTCAAGGACAAATCTCCAGTCGATCCCACTTTCCTCGGCTTGGGGATGACCAGAGAAAGAGATGGTGCCACCACCTCGGCCTGAGCCAGGGCCTCGATGAAATCCCGGCACGACGGGAACCGGTCCTCGGGGCTCTTCGCCAGTGCCCTCATGACCGGGCCGCGATCGCGTTCCGACAGTCCGCTGACATCCGGGACTGCTGAAACGTGCTGCATCATGAGTTGTTGCGGCGTGCGCCCGGAGTACGGGAATGTGTCGGTGAGTAGCTCCTGATAGACGAGGGCGAGGCTGTACTGGTCGGACCGGGTGTGAACTCCTCCGCGAAGCACTTCGGGCGCAGCGTACTTCGGTGTCAGGCCGCGGTTCTTTCCGCTCCCGGTTCCCCCATCGAGTTTGCTGACAAGTCCATAATCGCCGACCTGGACATGCCCAGCCGTGAGGAACAGGTTCGCCGGCTTGACATCCAGGTGCTGAAGCCCAAACTGGGCGCTGATCACATCAAGCGCTTCCGCTGCTTCTTTGAGGTAACCGATTAATTCGTCTCTGGGGATGCCGGGAAGCCCTCCGGAACGGCATTCTTGGAACCTCTCGCCGATGTGCCGGTCGGCCAACCCCATCACCATCACGAGTTCGTTATCCACCAATTCGACACGTTCCAGGCAGAGCAGAAACGGGTGGCGAATGGCCTTCACCTGCTGGAAGGCATCGTACTCCTGACGGAGTTGCGCACCGTCGCTTGGGCGGCCGTCGGTGCCACCTGCGACGAATTTCACGGCCTTGTGCAAGCCGCCCGGCACCTCGCATTTCCACACCTCGCCGAACCCACCCCGACCGAGGGGCTCGATCAGGGTGTATCCGGGCAGAGGTTGGTAGCCGGGAGCTTTGTTATAGGAGGGCTGCATTTCGCTATCGGGGACTCGGACCGTGGTCTTGGGCGTATCGGCGGGACCCCTGGAGAATGGAACTCTAGCTCAGGCTCCGGCCCGGAGCGCGGAATCAGCAACGAATCGAACTCTTTTAGGCGGGCGATAATCAGGTGGCAGCGAAACCAGGAATCGCAGATCGCTGATAACCCCGCCCCGGCAGAAGCAATAATACCCCGGCGACAGCCATCCTGGGGGCGGCTCTGCGTGACGCCCCGGTTGACTGGGTCAATTGCGACCAGCAACAGAAATGGGTTCAAGAAGGGCGGACACTGATACCATGTCCAGGTCCGAGTGACAGGTTCAGCAAAGTTGGCCCAAACGACCCCTGCCGGGGTCACAGCGATGAGCCGGTGGTTGGCCGTAGGGACACAAGAGAGGACCCCAGATATTTCCATTCCCATTCCCTTCACTTCGGCGCGAATCGATCTCACCCTCCCTTTCGGGTTCCTTCCGACGGGTCTGCGGGTGGTGGTGGCGATTGGTCTCTTCGGGGCCGTCATAGCCTGCGTGGTGTGGCTCTCTCGTCGGGAATGGAGACATCGACCGGCAATTGCGCGAGTACTAATGGGGTTACAACTCGTCACGAGTGTGATCGTGCTCGTGGTACTGGGTGGGCGGCCGATCGTTGTGCGAACAGAACGGGACACCTCACCAGGGCGAGTGGTCCTCGCGGTGGATCTGTCCGAGAGCATGAAACTCACTGACCCCCAGCGACCAACTGCCGACAAACTCCGACTCGCCCGCGCTCTGAACCTGTATGAGGGGGTCACAGCCGACGAGGAACTCCTCGCCTGGGAAGCCGACCTCCACCGCGGGGAGACGCTCAGCCGGATCCAGGCGGTGGAGCGGAGCCTCACCCCGGACGGAGGCGATCTCCTGAACCGGATCCGTCGGACAGACGCAATTGATCTGGTCGGGTTTGGCCAGAGGCTCACAGAACTGCCGACCGACCCCGATCCGCTTCGGGCGGCTCTGACTGGACCGCCCTCCGTCGGCCCCTGGACCGATCTCAAGCTGCCGCTCGCGCGAGCCATGCGGGACTTCGGGGAGAAACGGGCGGTCGGAGTCGTCCTTTTCACCGACGGACGCCACAACTGGGGGGAATCGCCAACCGTCCTGGCCCGAACCCTGGGTGAACGGGGATTGCCCGTCTACCCGGTCATCCTGCCCGGCCGAAGCGCTGCGAGCGATGTTGCTGTGATGTCAGTCCGGCCGGTGGTGTCCTCCGTCTGCCGTGGAAGTGCCGTCCCCGTTGAGGTCGGTGTTCGGGTGACGCGCTGGCCGGCGGGGGCAATCGCACTCACACTTGCACTTCCTGACGGACAGTTCCTGGGCCACACCATCCGCCATGACGGAACGGATCAGACGTATGAAGTCACGTTCTACCCCCGGCTCGACCGCGAAGGGGTCCACACACTCATCGCCATTGCTCGCCCGACCCAGCCCGACCCCAGGCCCGGCAATAACACCAGGTCAGCCCAGGTGCGAGTGACCGGATACAAGCCGCGCATCCTGTTCGTCCAGGGGCAGGCCGGGGACGAGTTCCCCTCCCTCCGCGCTACCAACGCTCCAACGCGAGACTCGGACCTGGAAATCGAGAACCTCGTCCTGCGGCCACCCCAGGCAGAACAGGCGCAGGCGAGCCAGTTGGCGATGGGTCGACTGGGGGGAAATGACGCGCTGAGTATGTTCGATGCCGTGATTCTTGGGGACGTGACTGCGGAACAACTCCGGCCTTCGGACTCCGCCCGACTGGAGCGATATGTCGCCGACACGGGCTGTACTCTGATCATTCGCGCGGGAAAAGCATTCCTTTCCTCTGTGTCGGCGACCTCGACGCCCGACACAGACCCGCTGCGGAGACTTCTCCCGGTGAAGAACATCCAGGCGTTGGCTCCTGGGAGAGGTGGCGTCCTGGAACGAACCGAAGCTGGACGACGGGCCTGGTTTCTCCGTCTGGCCGATCCACCCGAACAGGATCGCGCTGTCTGGGGCGGGCTCCCTTCGCCCGAGTGGGCCGCGACGGGAGAACCGAAGGAGGTAGCCGAGGTTCTCGTGCGACTGGGTGAGGCAAAGACCCCGGACGTGATCGCGAGTGATCCACCGGATAGCCGGGCGGCACTGGTGGTGAGGCAGGATTACGGTTTCGGCCGGGTGTTCTTCATCGGGCTCGACCCGCGCTGGCGGTGGCGGACCCCCGGAGGCACCGACCATGACGACCGGTTTTGGCGACAGGTGGCCCAGTGGGCGGTGGCGCACCGGGCGATTCCCACACCCGACCCAGCCGGGACTGTCCTCTTCGGCCCGCGCGAGTCAACCACCCGTGCGGGGGAAGAAATCGTCTGTGTGCTGCGAGCGACGGAGGCGCTACCCCGACTCGGGGCAGGCGCGGTCGCCAATGTCCGGGTCGTTCGACTTGGGGAACCGAATGTGTCGATGGGCCTCACTCCGCTCCAGGCCACTGATCGACCCCGGGAATGGATCGCGCGGCTGCGGGGCCTGCCTCCTGGCCGCTACGCTCTGGAACCAGTGATCCCCGATTGGGGCGACTATCTCCGCGGACCCATTGAGGAAAACGCCCGACCCGGGAAGCTCCTGGCGACAGCCGAGGTGTTGCTGCCCGATTCGGAGGAATCCAACCCCGACGCAAACACCGCGTTACTCGACACTCTGGCCGCGGAGAGCGGCGGACACGTGTTCGACATCACCGAGATCGACGATCTGGCCGCGCTCCTGGCCGCTCGTGCCGCAGCGAGAGAGGTCGAGATCACGATCCCTCTCAACCGTTCCTGGTGGACGTTCGGCCTGGTGGTGTTCTTCCTGACTGCCGAGTGGATCATACGGGCACGAACGGGTTCGGGGTGAGAGGCATTCCGCAACCTACCAGATTGGGGAGACCGCCAGAGATAAACTGCCTGGGCGAGTGTGAGAAGGGGGGAGATCACTCACTTCCGAAAAGCACACGATCGGTGAAAGTATTTCGGAATACTCCTTTCGGATCGAACTGTCGGCAGATCGTGCGGAATGTGGCCAATCTCGGGTACGAGCCCTCGATCTCGGCTCCATCCAGGGGAAAAACCTTCCCCCAGTGGAGCCGGGCCTGGAAGAGTCGAGCCATGGCGCGGGCCAGGAAGGTGGCCAGGACGAGGAATCGGTCGTGGGGTTGTGCGAAGGTGATGAAACTGAGCGCGTACCACGGCTCATCCGTACCCGCCGACATTGCGATCAAGGCATCGTCCACAAGGACACGCCGGAATGTAATGGGATAATGGTGGGTGTAGCTTCCGTGGTGGTGTCGGAGTTCCTCCACCATCCCGATGCCTGCGAGGTCTGACAGGATTTCTCCGGTCGAAACAGACATCGTTCCGGCGAACACTTCGATGACGGACCGAACGAACTGTGCCGCTCGCCGGATGTTCCTGGCGGGGACGAAGAGTTCGATCTCCAGGTGTTGGAACAGATCGTGCGCCATCACCAGCATCCGCTCGCTACGGTCCACAACCGTGGCGTTTTTGACGACCAGTCGCGTCAGTATGTGGCGGTAAAACCATCGGGTTGCCCCGGGGCTTCCCAGGCCGGTTACCAGCAACTTGATTACCAGATGGAGGCCAATGTCGATGCCGAGCAGCCACCACGCCCTGTAGAGGCCCAGGAACACGGGCCGTGTCCGCTGGGGTTCCCGCGGCACGAGACGCCGCTGGACCAGATACGACCAGAGATGGGGGATCAGATAGAACTGTTGCAGAGGAAACCGACCTTCCCCCTCCAGTACTTCGTCCAGAGTCGTACAGGCAACAATGGTCTCCGCCACATCGTAGAGTGGGATGCAGCGAAACCGGACGGAGAGGATGATCCCCATGCAACCCAGCGCACACCGCCCTGCGCGACGTTCGTCCCCATCACTCAGGACGACGACCCGGGCCGCTCCGGTTGCCGGGTCATAGGCGGCGACGCGAAGTTCGTCCACGTAGTGCGATAGGGAGTGCTTCCCCGAGCCGTGCGTGGCGGTCGAGATGGCTCCGGCGATCGTTTGTGCCGTGATCAGGCCAATCGACGGCATGGTCACACGATGAAGTCGCAGTTTCCGGAGAACGTGCTTGATCCGACAACCGCCGCCGACAGTTGCCCACAGAGAACCGTCCGCGGACCTCTGGAGTTGGACGCTGCGGAAATGTCGCATGTCCACAAGTGTGTCATCTGTCACCACTGCGGGGCTCCACGAGTGCAATGACCCCACGACCCGGATCTTGGCGTTTGCGTGACGGTCGAGGATGTCGAGGACTTCGCGTTCCGAAGTCGGAGCGTAGAAATGCTGTGGGCGGAATCGAATATTCCCGCCGAAGTTGGTCAGCAGGTGATGTGATCGCAAGGGGTGGTGCATGGGCGGGTCTGGTCAGCCAATGGCGTTTGGTGAGCGGCAGAAGAAAGATGACCTGTGGTTGGGTGTTGCCCATGCCGGGCCGCCACGGAGGGCGGCCCCTACACAACATTCGTAGGGGACGCCCTCCGTGGCAGCCCGGCTGTCACCAACTCACCGTTTCGCCTCCTTCTTCAATGCCGTGCCCGTCTTCGGGTCGATCTGCAAAGCGAGGTGCTCCGCAGCGTCGGTGTAGAAGAAGAATCCGTACATCATTTCGTTGTGTGTCTGAGGGCCGTTACGAACAGTCGCCTTTGGGTCCGGGTTGTAGGGGTTGAAGGGGGAGTTGTCGTAATGGGCCACGCACTCCAGCCGCGTTCCCTTTGGCAACTTTTTCTTGCCCGGCTCCCAGCGGTACGGGAGCTGCCAGGAAAAGCTGTAGTTCGGAATCATCAGGAGTGTCTCGCTGTTCCCCCCTGGCAGGTGGGCGGTGAAGGTCATGTCTTTGCCACGGAGGTGCATGTGCGAGAACAGGCCAACGCCCACCGCGTCGCAGTCCAGGATTCGGCTGGCCGCCACCTTGTGGGCCGGTGCCCCCGGCGGGATCGCGAACCGGTGGTCGGTGAGCTGGATATTCCGCAGTCGCCTTTGCACGAGGCCCCGCGGATACCTAAGGCCGACCGACACCCGGCACTTTTCTGGCTTTCCCGTCGCGACGAAATGGATTTGCAGACCCAGGACCGATCCTTTCGGAATACAAAATGCTGTCCCCTCGCCAAACGTCATCGGTTCGCCACCGGGGACATTGCCGGTCACGAAATTCGACTCCTTGATACCCTCGGTGAGGTTGGCGAATGCCAGATTTGCGTGGTGCAAGACGGTGGGATTGTCCGAAACGATCTCGGCCGCCTCGATCCAGGTCTCCTCGGTGAAGATGTGGGGCAGAAGCACATACGTGTAAGGGATGTCCCCCGCCGCAGGCAGCTCCAGTTCGCGCGACTGGATCACCAGGTCGGGTGCAGCGATTCGCCACTTGCTCTCGGGCTCCTTTGGTGCAGCTGGGGCCTTGGAGAGATCGCCGGCCGCCGCACCCGATCGAGCCCAGCGGGCGACGGTCTCCCGTTCCTCATCCGAGAGGCCGCGACGATTCGTGAAAGGTCCGAATGTGTGCTGGGCGAACCACGGTGGCATCCGTTGTTCGGTGACGACCTCGGCCACCGCCTCGGCCCGGGCCGAGGCAGCTTTGTACCCCGTCAGGGAGAACGGGGCTGAGCCGCCAGCGCGGTGGCACTCCCAACAGTGTTTCTCCAGGATTGGAGCCACATGCGCGGCGTAGGTCACCTCACGCGGTTTTTCGGGTTTCGGGAATGTGATCGGGCAACCGTCCACTTCGGTTTCGGAGGTCGTGACCATGCGCCCGGCGAGGACGGCATCGAGTGCCTCTTTCAGATCGCGTCGGGTGGGGGCAGGGCGGGGACCTCCCAGGCGGTATTGATCGTCGATCCGCCCACGATAGCGCAGGCGTTTGTCGGCGTCGATGACGACGACCTCGGGAGTCCGGCGGACGCCGAGCGTGTGAGCGCACACGGCACCGAAGTCCTTGACGAAGGGGAATTCCACATCGTGCCGGACCGCCTGCGTGGCCATATCGACGACCGAGTCCTCCTCGGCCGAGTTGACCGCCACGAACTGAACGTCCTTGTCGCGATACTCCGTTGCCAGTGATTTCAGGGTGGGGAAGTAGCGGTTCGCCTGCGGACAACTGGTATTCGTGAAGACGAGCACATACGCCTTTTTCGCGCCAAGGTCGTCGAGAGTGCGTGGCAGGTAACGGATATCCACGAACTTGAGTTTGCCGACCCGCTCACCGATGCGCAGCGGATGTTCGGCTCGAACCTGCGTGGCGGGAAGTAGTGCCAGGACAACGGCCAGGATCGATCGCTGGAGGGACATCGTGACTCGCTCCCAGTCAGGTCTACTCGACGGTCTCGACAGTATCCCCAAGATATGCCGCCAACTCGCCAGGGGGAACACCCGCGGGAATTCAATCGGTCCTCCTTCTTCTTCACGAGCTATGCCAATACCATTGCCGTCTCGCGGTTCTCCAGCACACGCCGGGGGTCATGATCGACGATCACTGCGACAAACTCCTGGAGCGAATTTTAAGCGACACCTCGTCGATTCCGAAACGACCACGAGCCCGAGTAAGTGGAGTACGTCCCCCCAGACCTTCAAAACGCTCAGGCCAGTCATGGCGTAACTCCGAACAAGTCATGGTGAAATCACTGCGATCATTCATTCATTGAAGATGCAACAACACTGGTACGATTGGCAGCCAACATCCCAAACTGTCCAAAATTCTGAGTGCAGGACACGCTTTGCAAGGCCAGGTCATTGGTGAATGCGCTCGTGCCGTAACTAGCAGAGTCTCTATCGACTTGTGGAAATGAGTGATCAGGGAAACCGGTCGTATGTCGGCGCAACTGGCGACCGTTGTACCCTTGTCATTCAAATTATTATCTGATGTATCTTGAGGCGATCGATCAGCAAATCGCAAAGCAGGTTCTACACTCAATGTGACATTCACTGAAATCAAATCTACATAAGAATCTAAGATTGTTTATCTTTTTTGAAATTTCGGTTCATCTCGGGCTTGCCATCGTCGTTGTCGACGTTAATATTGGTTGCGTGTAATCGACTTAATACAGGATTTAAGGCCTCAGAAGCTTCCGCAGCTTCTCGGCGATTGTATCGTATTTCACAATACAATATATGTTAATTGATTTTACACATAGTAAAATCGATAGCACATAACGTCGTTGTGTTAGTCAGATATTTCTTGAACTCTATCGCGAGCCGTGAACCATGAGTCGCACCACAGTCGGTCGTGTCGTCCTGCCTCTTTGTGGGGTATTTCTGCTCGCGGCGGTCGCCCTGAAAGTGCAGGGTATATCCGCCGGGGGCGTTGGGCAGACGCTCACGCTGCTGTCCCCCCAGGTGCAGTTTGTCGGAATGGAGGTTGAGGCGCTGGTCGCCATCTGGCTCGTGAGTGGTTACGCCCGCCGGGGCGCGTGGCTGGCCGGGGTGGTGCTGTTTGCAATTCTCGCGACCGTGAGTGCCTATCTTGCGTGGAACGGCCAGGCGAGTTGTGGCTGCTTTGGGCGGGTCGAGGTTAGCCCGTGGGTGTCTCTGGTACTGGACGCGGTATGCGTTGTCGCCCTGGTAGCAACTCGCCCGACTGGACAGTGGCTGTCGACAAACACCCTGTTGCCGGCATCGGTCGCAATGCTTGTGGTCGGCGGACTGATAGCCGCGAGCGAGAGCGATGGGGCCAGGCGAGAACTCGCCCGTTTCCGGGGCGAGGCGTTACTCCTCGACGGCGGCGACCCCGACGCCGGGACTGCCCCCAAAGGCGAGTCCCGCATTGTGCCGGTGACGGTCGAAAACATCACCGACGCCGACCTTCGCCTCATCGGCGGCACCGCCAGTTGCTCCTGCGTGGCGACCTACGACTTGCCGCTCACTGTACCTGCGGGTGGCAAAGCGACGGCCAATGTGAAAATCAAGTTTACCGGCGAGAGCGGCCGGTTCAAGCACACATTTGTTTGGTACACGGATGCTCCGTCCCAGACCCAGCTTTCCGGTAGTGTTACCGGGCAGGTGGCGGCGGAGTAGTCTGCGTGGCATCCGCCTCGTTTGGGCGGGTGCCAGGGTCGAGGGTTCTTCTACTTCACTCAGGAGTTGTCTGATGGTACGGATCTACGAGCGACTGGCTGGTATGAGTGCCTGTCTCGCCATGCTGGCCGCGTTGGCGGGCCTGGCAGCGGTCCCGCAGACCGCTTCCGCGGTGGTGCCGATCATAATCCCGCCGTGCACGGGCACCTGCACGGTCAACTGCAGTGTCGTGACGAACAGTTGCAGCATCTTGGCAGTGAACAACTGTTCCGCCGCCTGCACGGTTTGCTCCGGCACCCAGACGAATGTTAACGGCATCTGTACTTCGTGTGTCCCCGCCAGCTGCAACTAGTTCTCCGTGCGGCGTGGCCGTAGTTAACTACGGCCACGCCCTGCGAATTCATCGCCATACAAATGAGATTGGACGGTAACTGTGGTCCGGCTTAAGCAAGGATTTGCCCTCCTGTGGCTGGTTTACCCGTGTGTGTCGGCCTCGGCCGATGACGGACCGATCACTGAGGTAACCAAACACATCAAGACCACTCTCGCAAAGGCCGAGAGTCACATACGGCCGCCTCTTCGGTCACACACGGCCGTGAGTGTCGAGTCGAATCACCCAGGCGCGAACACGGCACCCTTCGGACGCGAGTTCTACGCGGCTGACGGCTGCGAACGGTTGATGCAAACGGTTCCGACTCAATACAATGCCAAGACGACCGGCAAGTCCAAGGAGTCCGTCTTGCCTACATCTGACAATGGGATTGAGGTGGCCGGGGTGCGCTCGCAAGCAGCCTCTGTCCTGGCCCGCAACTCGCGATACACGTTCAACCTGGAACGGGCAAAGACGGCCGATGGCTGGCTGATTACGAAGCTCGGTAAGAACGGCGAGCCCCCGGTCGCCGAGATCGAAAAAATATTGACGATGAACCGAGCCGAGTCGTTACAACCGGTCAACTGGCTCACCGTTTTAGACGGTACCCATCCATTGGACAAGCTGTTCCAGGCTGAGGGGTTCCTGCTCAGTAGCACATCGCAGGCGACGCCAGGTGGGCCGGTCACAATTCAGTTCACGCGTTCGTTTCGGGGGAAGCCTGATACTGTAATCGATTGCAGTTACACGTTCGATCCAGCCAGTGACTGGCTTCCCATCGAGTGGGTTGAAAAGACGGCCACCCCCGATTTTTCTCGGTCAATGTCTGTCAGCCAGAAGGTCACGATGGCTGAAGGTCGATATGAAGCTAATATTAAGGTTATTTTATCATCTGAGCGACCGGAAAAAGCGAGTGTCACGCGTAAGACGTTGCACGTCGTCGAAACTGTCGACCGAATTCCCGATTCTGACTTTACCCTACCCGCGTTCGGCATTCCCGAACCGGTCGAGTACGCGGCCCGGCCGACCCCGATGTATGTTTGGCTACTCGGTCTCGCCGGCGGGTGCCTAGTCCTCACTTTGGGGTTTCGCCTGCTCGCCCGCCGCAGAGCAGTGTAACGACACCTCTCACCGTACTCTGTTCGGAGGTCAGCTCATGGCCAGTGTCCGCCGCGGGTTCACGCTCGTCGAGTTGCTGGTGGTGATCGCCATCATCGCGATCCTCATCGGCCTGATTCTCCCAGCGGTCCAGCAGGCCCGTGCGGCGGCCGCCCGCACTCAGTGCCAGAACAACCTGAAGCAGATCACCCTGGCGGCCCACAACTTCGAATCGAGTTTCGCTGCGCTCCCCCCGGGCGTGATGCTGAGCGGGAATGGCCAGCCGTACCCGTACCTCGGGTGGCTTGGCCGACTCCTCCCAGAGGTTGAACAGGGGGCGTTGTGGCAAGTCACCCTCAGCGCTTACGCCTTCCAGCCGAACAATCCATTCACTCTGCCCCACCTTGGCATCATGACGCCGTTGAATGTGTATTCCTGCCCCTCGGATCCCCGCCAAATTGTGGTGCAAGATACCCACCAGGATCTGCGGGTGGCGGTGTCTGGCTACCTGGGGGTGCTGGGCACCGACTATTTGGCGGTGAATGGCGTGCTGTACCGGGGATCACAGGTGCGGTTCACCGACGTGACCGACGGAACCAGTAACACCTTGTTTGCCGGGGAGCGGCCGCCCAGCCCCGACTTCTGGATGGGCTGGTGGTATGCATCCGGAGCGCCGGACGGTAGCGGAGACACCGTACTGGGGGTGCGGGAGTTGAACAGTGGGACGGATTCGTACACGGCTTCGTGCCCCCCAGGGCCTTACTCATTCGTGAACGGCAATGTCAATCAGGAGTGCGACGCGTTCCATTTCTGGAGCCTACACGTGGGCGGTGCCTACTTCTCTTTCTGCGACGGCTCGGTCCGGTTCCTGAACTATAATGTCAACCCGCTCATGCCGGCCCTCTCGACCCGAGCCGGGGGAGAACCGGTCACGCTCCCCGATTGAGGGGCGATACGCACGACATGAGCGGGGTATCGGTAACAAACAGGTGACTGGACTCGCCTCCTCCATGATCCCGACCCCCGGCAGGGGTCGCAGCGATTAGCCGGTGGTTGAGCGCAGCTCCACCACCGGTTTGCTCGGTTTGCGGTGGCCTCGGGGTCAATTCGTGGTTGTGTTCTCCTCCTCCGTGTTCGCGTCATCGGTCCCCTCGCTGCCACCGGTGGTATCGCTCCGCTCAACCACCGGCTAATTGCCACGACCCCTACCGGGGTCGAGCCAACGGTCTCGACACGCCTCCCCCGTCGTTCCCGCCCGGAGACGATCTCGCACCAACCTGCTTCCACCCGATTGCTCACCTCCTCCAAATCCGTCACAATACTCGTACCGGCCGAACGAATGCCCCTGTAACGCCGTAGTCCCGCTGCGCACCCAGTGTGGAGATCGCTCATGCTCGATTTCCTGAAATGTGTGGCCGAGTCGGTGGTGGAAAAAGGCGTCCGCGGCCTGGCCGAGATGGTCCCCGGCGGCGTGTATGCTTACGACGTGGCCGCGGGAGCGTGGCAGAAGTACCGCGAGCGCAAGAAGGATGCCGAGATCCGGGCCGAAATCCAGGAACTGGCCCAGGCCAGCTTCGAGGACGCCCGAACCGCGGCTGCCGAGGTCGTTCAGGCGGTTGTACCCGGTGGGAAAGAGGCCGAGATCGCCCTTGAACTCTACCTGACCCAGATCCCGGGAGCGGTCCGACAGTCGTTGAAGCGGCCGGACGACCCGACCGGGAAAACCGTCCCCGCGGCCTTCGCGCTGAAATCTCCCGAGGACGTGCTGAAACTGCTCCCGCCCCGGCCGCCACGGTTCCGACCGAATGACCCTCTTCCCGGCAAGCCGGGCTGGGTGCTGGAACGACCGCTGGGTGTGGGCGGGTTCGGCGAGGTGTGGCTGGCAAAGCACCCGCGGATGGCATCGCTCGTCGGTGCTGTCAAGTTCTGCCACGCCCAGCAGGCCCGCGACCTCCTCCACGAGGGCGATCTGATCGACCGGGTGATGCAGCAGGGCAAGCACCCCCACATCGTCCCCCTGATGGATGTGAACCTGGACGCCGAAATCCCCTGGCTGATGTTCGAGTACGTTCCCGGCGGCGACCTCACCGACTGGATTCGGGCATTGCAAAGCAAGCCGAAGGAACAGCGGATCGAGCAGTCGGTCGCGGCCCTCCGGGAACTGGCCGAGGCGGTGGGCCACTTCCATCAACTGACGCCAGCCGTTGTCCACCGGGATCTGAAACCCTCCAACATTCTGACCGACAAGGCCAACCGCCGACTGCGGATCACGGATTTCGGGATCGGGTCGGTGACCGCCCGCGCGATTCTGGCCGAGGAATCTCGCGGGGCCAGCACGCGTGGCGGTCGCTTACTGAGCTACCTGCGTGGCTCGTACACCCCGCTTTATTCCAGCCCCCAACAGCGAGATGGAGCTGACCCGGACCCACGCGACGATGTCCACGCCCTCGGTGTGATCGGTTACCAGATGATCACCGGTCACCTCAGCCAGGGTGCGGGCCCGGACTTCGCCGAGGATCTCCGGGAGGCGGGAGCGGGTGAGGAGTTGATCACCTTGCTTGGACGGTGCGTGGCCCAGAAACCCAACCGTCGACCGGTGTGTGGGGCCGAGGTGGCCAAGAGGTTGGTTCCTCATATCTCAACAACGCATAGCCATTTCCCACCCAACCTCGAACCCGTCGGGGGGAGTCAGGTCGCCGATAAGCCGCCTGTGCCCTCGCGAAAACCGATCATCCCACGCGAGGTATCCCAAGACGAAGTAGTTGTTGATCCTGCTTCTGGAGTTGATTCGGCCCCAATCGACGTCCCCAAGCGAAAGACTAAAAAGTCATGGCGAGCAACTGCCGTCGTGTGGGGATGTTTTAAGCGGGTTTGTTTAGACATATTTTCCACGGACGGAAAGACTAAAATGTCATGGCCAACAACTGTCCTCACGTGGGGATCGGCTCTGTTTTTCATCATTGTATTTTATATGCAATGGCGAGAAGGTAAACTATGGAAATAAGAATGCTCACTGTTCTTCTAGGCATAATTGGTGGAGATGGAGCGGCGACTGCAGGAGATTCACCTGGAACATGTATGCTCATGACGGGTCTAATAGGTATCGGTTTGAGCAGTGTCTTGGTGAAGAAGGTCTAGTTATTTATACTGTTGAACTGGAAACCTTTGGATCCAGAAACGCCAACTCGCTCCACGAGTTGACTACTTTGAACGACCTCGGGGGCCGCTCACTTCTCCGGCAGAGCATGCACCGTATTGTGAACTGTCCCCGACACCGCCCGCCCATCCGCTCCCTTCAACCGGTACTTCACCTCCATCCCCCAGGTGGGGGCGAGGTCCGGGATCGTCAGCCGGACCGTCTTGCCGTCGAGGCCGAGCGAAGCTTCGGACACCATCAGCGGCATCAATGCCAACCTGCAACGGGATCCGGGATCGAGAGAGCGTGGGTTGAATACATGCGAGTGTGTCCAACGAAGGCCCGCGTCAGGTTGTGGCGAGCAGGTCGTCCCAGGATGTGGCATCCAGCACCCGTTCGGCGATCTGCTCCAACCGGTCGCGGTCAGTGACCGCCTGGAGCGCGGCTTCCACACCCGCCGGGGCAGGGCCGAATCGCTTCTTGCCCAGACGCAGCACCATGCTTCGTGCTTCCTGGACCAACCCGCGGGTTTCGCCCGTAGCGATCCATCCGTTGACGATTTTGGATTCTTCCACGTTCCACTCCCTCAAGTGCTCGGGCCACAGGTCTTCACGTCCAGCGTCCAGCAGGTCGTCCCAGGAGGTGGCATTCAGCACATGATCGGCGATTTGCTCCAACCAGTCGCGTTCTGTGACCGCCTTGATCGCGGCTTCGACACCCGCCGGGGCGGGGCCGAATCGCTTCTTGCCCAGCCGCAGCAATATGCTTCTTGCTTCCTGCACCAACCCGCGGGCTTCGCCCCTGGCTTCGCCCGCGGCGACCCATTCGTTGACGAAATTGGATTCTTCCACGCTCCACCCCTCAAACGCTCGGTCCACAGGTCTTCGCGTCCAGCAAGTCGTCCCAGGATGTGGCATCCAGGACTCGTTCGGCGATCTGCTCCAATCGGTCGCGGTCCGTGACCGCCTGGAGCGCGGCTTCCACACCCGCCGGGGCGGGGCCGAATCGCTTCTTGCCCAGACGCAGCACCATGCTTCGTGCTTCCTGGACCAACCCGCGGGCCTCCCCGCGGGTTTCGCCCGTAGCGATCCATCCGTTGACGATTTTGGACTCTTCCACGTTCCACCCCCTCAAGTGCTCAGTCCACAGGTCTTCCCGTCCTGTCCGCTCTGAAAAGACTTCTGCTAACGCCCCCAGATCGGAGCGTCGATTCCTGTCGGGCTCCGCCTCGGCCAGCCGTTTCCAGCGTTCGATCAGGGCGGGCGTGTCGGCCCCAGCCATCAAGGGTGCCCACACCAACACACTCCGCGACCACCGCCCCGACTCGACCCCGTCCAGTAATTCGTCGGCCGATTCGTGCTCCAGATTACGTTCGATCGCTTGCAATTCCAACGCCATCCTGGCAGTCGTGCGTTCCATCCGCTGGGAAATGGAAGCTTGCCCGGTCAGGTTGACGACCGCCGCACCCAGCAGAAACCGACTGCCTCGTTCCTCGTCCGGCCGCGCGGCCTTCCAGAAGATGGCCAGGTAGCTCAGCATCCGACCAAACATGTCCGGGTCGGGTCGAGACTGAAACTCGACCACGACGAGCCACGGGGGGCCAGGTTGGGCGGGGTCGTCGAGCTGTCCGACAGTGTCGCTGGTTGTGTCGGGGCCGTCCGGGAGTGGCACTCCGCGCGTGTCCAGCCAGCCGCGGAAACGCAGGGGGTTGGCCTCGAACCTCATCAGCCAGGAGAAGAACCCGTGTGGGTCGGCACGGGCCGCATAACGACTCGCTTTATCGTACACGTTCGGCGACATCTTTCGCCCTCCCACAACCAATCGAAGTATCCTCGATTACTGGCCATCTGTCCAGATGAAAATAGTGCCAGCCAGAAACTTCGAGTCGTGTGGTTGGGAACCTCCCTTGCGGACCGGGCCGCCAATCTTCTGACAGTGAGGGTTCCACCCGATCACTTCTCCGGCAGCGCATGCATCGTGTTGTGAACCGTCCCCGACACCGCTCGCCCATCCGCCCCCTTCAACCGATATTTCACCTCCATCCCCCAGGTCGGGGCGATGTCCGGGATCATCAGCCGGACCGTTTTGCCGTCTGTCCCGAGAGCCGCCGCGGATACCACCAGCGGTTTCTCGTCGATGTGTTTCGAGCCGTACTGGGCGCTCCGCTTGAGCCCCCAGGTCTTCAGCGCGTAGCTCGCGGGGTCGCTGGCCGAGGTGGGATCGAGCGGGTCGGTGAAGGTGATTTCCAGCATTCGCGCGCGGGCCTTGAGGCCGACCGGGAGATCAGTCGGTTTGCCGGTGTAGCGCACCCGGTAAAAGCCGCCCGGCTGCGTCTGGTTGCCGGCCCAGGCGAACATCCCGCAGGTGTAGAGTTGGCCATCCGTCGGGTGGAAGCGGCCACGCATGATCCCCGTCGGGAAGGGAGGCAGCGGGAGAGCACACATCCCCCCCTGAGCTTCCCCATTCACGATCTCGTGCGGCACCACGTAGAGCTTGCCGTGCCCATACGAGATGTTCAGCAGCGAGCCCCGGAGCGGACCCCACTTGTCGCTCGTCACCCACACCAGTTCGGCCGGCGACCGGTCGAAATCGTTCGTGATCCAGCAGACCGGCTGCTTCATCGCGGCGTCAGAGGTGTCGGTGATGTCCGTGTACCCCCACATATTCCCGTAGAACCCGCCCCGCGTCACCCGGTTGATCCGGTTCTTGGGCGTCCAGAAGCCCTCCTGGTCGGTCACGAAGAACGATCCGTCCGGGTTCACGCACACTCCGTTAGCGGCCCGGAACCCGGTTGCCAGAATCTCGGTTTTCGAGCCGTCGCGGGCCACTTTCAGGAGCGTTCCGTGATGCGGGACAAGGGCCGGGAGAGCGTGTCGGCCGCTCTTGGCGTAGTAGAAGTTCCCCTCGTCGTCGGTCTGCAACCCCATCGCGAACTCGTGGAAATGCTCGGTCACCTGATGATCCGAATTGAAGCACTCGTAGAAATCGGTTTCGCCATCGCCATTGAGATCGTGGAGTCGGACGATCTGGTCGCGACAACAGACGAAAATCTGCCCATCGCGGAACTTCAACCCCAGCGGCTGGAACAACCCGGACGCGATCCGCTGCCACGTGAGCCCCGCAGCCAGGTTGTCGAGCCCGCTCACGAGCCAGACATCGCCATCCCACGAGCACACCGCCATCCGCTTACCGTCCGGGTAGAAGTCGAAACCGGTCAGGCGGAGTTGAGCGTTCCACGGGTTCCGCTCCGGCAGCGCGAATGTGTCGACGGCAAATGGTCCCGTTTCGCGTCCGAGTGTCACCGGGGCCTTGAGTATCTCTGGCCACTGCTTCGGGCCGCCGTGTGTGAGGGGTTCGAGCGGCGCTGGTGGTGAGGAGCGCTGCGCCATCGTCCGGACCGCACTCATACCGGAACCCACAGAGGGTATCGCATCCCAGGCAGAAAAGTAGGTCACTCGCTCCGCGAGTGACCGTTTCTGGAACGCAGACATACTTAGCGGGTGTGTGGGCGACTCGATTGGCATCGGTGGACC
>PLDW01000107.1 GCA_003136315.1 Gemmataceae bacterium
ATTCCTGGCCGCGTAAAGTATAAAGGCATCGTCACAACCAGCGGAGGATCTGAGCCCCTGATCGCACCACCAGCAGGCTACTCACAACAACGGCCAACCATCCGACCCACTGCCAACGCTCGGTGTTGATGGCACTGAGCCCCAGACCAACGGCGATCGCCGCGATCGCACCGAATGTGGCGGCCTCGTAGAGTCGTATCTCCTGCCATTCCACGCCCACCCGGCGATTTGATGGTGGATCGACGGCGAAGAACCATCCGAACAACCCGACGGCCAGCGCCAACCATCCGATCCCAGCAAGGCTTGAGCGGCACAAAGTCTGTGTCTTCTCGTCGCCCTTCCACGCGCTCTCCGGTACCGAATACCTTCCTTGCCTGCCCGAAGCCACGAATGCTGCGAGGGTCAGGTGGAGCGACGGTTAAACATGGCGACTACACGTTGGGCACACGCTAACTGATGGCACGTAGTCGCGGCCGCACCATATTCACTGGCCTTGGTAAATTCTCGCCCGGCCGAACCTTTCTCGGGCAGCGAACTCGCCGATGACTGACAGCCAGGATACCACTGCTATAATGGCGATCACCAGCACCCACCAGCCAATCGCCTTGCCTGTCACTATCCCCGCGACGAGCAACCCGGTGGCGATGAGGTCGGCGATATTCAACGCACAGCCGCCTCGGCAGGAGTTGTACACCCAGTCGGGGACGTGGCCTGGAGTAACACGGAACATCCAATGAACGAGCGATGCTTCCGCGATTCTTGGAGTTGGCGTTGGGTGCGGTCTCTCTCCTGCGCATGATCCAGCGGCGTTTTCGCCGCTTCCAACCGAAACAGGCTCTGGCTAATTCGCGATCATCCGTCGGCAAGTCGGCGGATCGCATCCGCTGCCCGCTCGCAATCCGCCCTTGAGACATCCAGGTGCGTCACCGCCCGGATCGTGTTCCGTCCGAGGGCTGCGACCCACACGCCCTCGGCCTTCAGCCGGGTCGCCACTTCCTTCGCGGTCCCGAGCGACGCCTCCACCTCGAACCAGATGAGATTTGTCTTCACCTCGGGTGGAACCAGCTTCAAGCCCGGCACCTCTGCGACGGCCGCAGCAATGAGCTTCGCGTTGGCGTGATCCTCGGCCAGTCGTTCGATGTGCCGGTCCAGCCCGTACAGGCACGCGGCGGCCATGAACCCGACTTGCCGCATCGCGCCTCCGAAGAGCTTCCGCACACGGCGCGCTTGCGTGATCAGATCCCTCGGACCAAGCAGGGCAGACCCGACCGGGGCACCCAACCCCTTACTAAAGCAGACATTCATCGTATCGAAGTGGCGCGCCCACGTTTTCAGCCCCACCCCGGACGCCACCGCCGCATTCCAGATGCGGGCTCCGTCCAGATGTATCGCCAGCCCGTTCGCACGAGCCCACGCCGAAATCGCAGCCACCTTTTCCAGGGGATACACCGTCCCTCCGCCCCGGTTGTGGGTGTTCTCCAGGCAGACCAGCCGCGACTGAACAGAGTGCATGTCGTTCGGATGGAGCTTGTCCTCCAGATCGGCAACATCGAGAATGCCGAATCGGCTATCGACCGTTCGGAGGGTGACCCCACTCAGAGCCGCCGGGGCACCGGCCTCCCACAGATAGATGTGACTGGTGCTTTCGAGTAGCACCTCGTCCTGCGGTCGGCAGTGAATCCGGACTGCGATCTGATTCCCCATCGTCCCGCTTGGGACGAACACCGCCGCCTCCATTCCGAAGTCGCTCGCCACTCGCCGTTCGAGTTCGTTGACTGTCGGATCCTCGCCGTAAACGTCATCCCCGACCGCCGCGGACATCATGGCCGCGAGCATCCCGGGGGTCGGCTTGGTCAGGGTGTCGCTGCGAAGGTCGATCATGGTTGTTCAGAATCTCCATGTCCCGGGCAGAGAAAGGTCACTCAGAGTTTAGAAGGAACCCCAGTGCCGCCAACAGCGGCACTGGGGTTTTGTGTGAGATCCTCTTCTGGTCCCTTTTCCACCACGTTGATGACTCTGCCCTCGGCCAGCTTCCGCATGGTCGCCCACACCGCCGCGACGTCTGCCCTCTCGGTTGCCTCTGCGCCGATCGACACCCGGACGATCCACCGGCTGCCAAGGAGTGCCGGTGTCAGGTAGGCTGCGCCGGAGCGGTTGACCGCGTCCACCCAGGCACGGGTGTGCGCATCGAGTGTGGAGCCTGAAATCCCCGGCGGTTCGTGGATCACGCAGACCGTCTGGAGCGTCACCGGGGCCACCACCCGCCAGCGCGGAGTCGCGGCCACCTGCTCCGCCAGCCAGCGGGCATTTGCGATGTCTCGCCGTAACCGGGTCTGCAACCCCGAGACCCCTTCGGAGCGGATCAGGCACCAGAGTTTCAATGCCCGGAACCGCCGACCCAGGGCGATGCCCCAATCCCGGTAGTTCGGAGCCTTGCCGTCGGCTGCGGTTTGCAGATAGCTCGGGCTGGTGGACATAACCCGGATGAGGTGCTCGGGATTGCGAACGTAATACAGGGAACAATCGAACGCGGCACCTAGCCACTTATGCGGGTCGAAGACGACCGAATCGACCTTCTCCACGCCGGCCCACATCCAGCGACATTCCGGCAGGATCATCACCGACCCGGCCATCGCCGCATCTATGTGAACCCACATCCCGTAGCGTGCTGCGACCTCCGCCACCGGCCCGACCGGATCGAGCGCGGTAGATGCGGTTGTGCCTGTGGTCACCACCACAGCACACGGCACTCTCCCCGCTGCTGCGTCCGAAGCCACCAGATCGGAGAGACTCTCCGCCCGCATGGCAAAGGTGTCGTCGTGCGGAACGATCCGGACGTTCTCCCGCCCAAAACCGGCCAGGAGCGCTGCCTTCTCGACCGAGCTGTGACTCTGCGCTGACATGTACACGGTCAGAGGTTGGGCCTGGGCCTGAAGTCCGCCCCGTGCGAGGGAGAAGTCCGTTGTTCGTTCGCGAGCGCACAGCAGAGCGAGAAGATTTCCGGTGGAGGCGGTGTCCTGAATCACGCCGCTCCAACTCTCCGAGAGCCCCACCATCCGGCGGACCCAGTCGCAGACGAGTTCTTCCAGTTCCGTCAGGGCGGGGCTTGTCTGCCAGTTCAGGCCGAGAACGCCGAGCCCGGAGCCGAGAAGGTCGCCAAGAACACTTGGGAGGGGAGCATTCGCCGGGAAATACGCGCAGAACCGCGGGTGTTGCCAGTGCGTGAGCCCGGGGAGCAGAATCGTTTCCAGGTCGGAGAGGACGGCATCGAACGGCTCACCGGAGAAGGGCGGGTCAACCGGTAGGGCGGCCCGAATCTGGCCGGGCTCGGTGGTGGCCATGATCGGGCGATCTGCCAGCCCGGCCCGGTAATCGGCGATCCAGTCGATCAGAGCGTGTCCGTAGGAGCGGAACTGGTCGGGCGTCATCACGGTCTCCGAAGGTGCCTGTTTGGGTCAGGCGGCGGCCTCACTCTGGGTTATGGACACAAGCCTGAAGCGCCAGCGAAGGGCTGGATTTCCTTCGCTATGGACACAAGCCTGAAGTGCCAGCGAAGGGCTGGATTTCCTTCGCTGGTGCTTCAGGCTTGTGAAAAACGGAACATGAAGGGCTGACGCCCTGGAGGCCGGGCTTGCGGCTCTGCCCCAAGGGCCTATCCTCACCACATCCCTCTCTGACCCGACACCACCCGGAGACACACCCCGTGATCCCGTTTTATCGCCCCGCACTCGTCGGGGTTGTCCTTGCCGCGCTGACGCTCACCCCCACCAGCCGACCCGCAACGGCCGACCCGGCCGCACCTGAGGGGTTCGCTGCCTTCGTCGAGGATTACTACGCTGCGCTCTTCGCCTGGGATCCGACTCAGGCCACCTACGCGGGGGTCCACGACTTTGACGAAAAACTGTCGGATCTGTCCCTCGCCAGCATTCGGCGTCGTGTCGAAGGATTGGTGACAATGCAAAGGCGGCTCGTGGATCTGCGTGAGGGCAAACTCGCTACGGCCGACATGATCGATGCCGAGGTGCTTGACCACGCCATCCAGGCCGAGTTGCGCGAGATCGGCATGGTTCGCGACTGGAGGAGGAACCCGGTTCTCTACCTGGGCAAGTCGGCCGAAGCCATCGATCTGCTGATGAAGCGATCGTTCGCTCCGCCTGCGGACCGCCTCAAGGTCATTATCGCCCGCCTCAAGGCCACTCCCCCACTGCTCGCTGCGATGCAGGCGAATATCGACACCCCGCCACGCGAGTTCACCGACCTCGGCATCATCGTGGCGAAGGGGTCGATCTCGTTCTTCCGCACCGACCTGTCGATCTGGGCAAAGGAAGCCGCTGGCGGCGATGCCAAACTCCTGGCGGCATTCGAGGCCGCGAACACGCCGGTTGTGGAGGGGTTTGAGACCGCCCTGAGGTGGCTTCAGACCGAACTCCTGCCGAAATCGAAGGGAAAGTACGCAATCGGGGCCGATGCCTACCTACGCAAGCTCGAAGCCGAGGAGATGCTCGACATCCCACTCGATCGGCTACTCGCGATCGGGGAAGCGAATCTGAAGAAGGATCGAGACGCATTCATCGCCACCGCGAAACAGATCGACCCGACGAAGACACCAGCGCAGGTGCTCAAACTCCTGACCGACGACCACCCGAAGCCGGATGATCTGGTCGTGGCCACCCGTGGAACGATCGAGCGAACCCGGGCGTTCCTGATCGAGAAGAAGATCGTGACGGTCCCCTCGGAAGTGCGGCCAACGATCGCCGAGACCCCGGCATTCATGCGGACGGGCGGGTTCGCCTCCATGGACACGCCCGGAGCGTTCGAGGCCAAGGCGACCGAGGCGTTCTATTACGTCACCCCGCCTGAGAAGGACTGGTCGCCGCAGCGGAAGACCGAGCACATGCGGCAATTCAACAAGACGGGAATGGACATCATCACGATCCACGAAGCGTATCCGGGTCATTACCTTCAGTTTCTCAATGCCAAGCAGTATCCGACGAAGGTGCGGAAACTGTTCACCTGTGGAACGAACGTGGAGGGGTGGGCACATTACACCGAGCAAATGATCGTGGACGAGGGCTACGGCGGCGGCGACCCGCGGATGCGTCTGGCGCAACTCAGCGAGGCCCTCCTCCGGGACTGCCGGTACGTGGTGGGGATCAAGCTCCACACCGAGGGCTGGACGGTGGAACAGGGGAAGCAATTCTTCGTCGAGCAGGGGTTCCAGGAGCCGGAGGTGGGCTTCCAGGAGGCCCGCCGCGGCACGTATAACCCGACCTACCTCTACTACACCCTGGGCAAGCTCCAGATCCTGAAATTCCGTGAGGACTATCGGAAAGCGAAGGGAGCCGACTTCTCGCTGCAAAAATTCCACGACGAGTTCGTCCGCCAGGGCGGCATCCCGATCAAGCTGATCCGTCGGATCATGCTGCCAGGGGATAACGGGCCGACGCTCGAATGATCCAATGCGCTGCTGGTTCGGGCATGCGATGAAGGGGGCTACCAACAGAAATCGACCGTGAAGGAGATTCGTGCCCCCGGTTTTAACAGTGCCTGGCCCTTCTCGGTAAACTCGATGGTGACAACATCGTCATTGCGATCGACACGGAACAGTGTCTTGTCCACCTCACCCATGCCAGTGTCGCCCAGTTCGAGAGCATACGTTTGACCATCAACGGTGAGGGCCAGGGGCTGGCCCAGGCAACCGTATCCCTGGGAGACTCCTGACAGTCGGAAAATGATCGGACGAGTGAATCGCTCTCGGACTTTTGTCACCTCGAACGAACTGTTGACGCACTCTCTGTCATAGAACTGAATGTGGAAAATTCCGGTCTGCGGGTCATAACAGTCTTGCCGTCCCTTGGGAACCCCGCACGAGGGTACTCCAAAATCCTGAATGAAGAACGAACTGGTCGCCGATTTGAACTCGATCTCAAGAGGTGGTCCCACGATCGGGTCCGGTGCGTCTTGACCACAGGAGACGCAGCAGAGCGCCATAATCGGCAACAGCACGGTGCGGAAGTGGTTCATAGGTGCCTCCATCCATCCTGAACGATCAGAATCGGCAACCGGGGGGCATGGCAAATCTTCCAGGAGCGTGATCGGTATTCAGCCTGAAAGGCTGAGATTCCTCAGCCCAGGGCANNCTGGGCTGAGAGATCTCACCCCTTCAGGCTGAAGAGTGGCAAACATCGCTACCGAGAACTCCGACTAACAACCCCTTTGGCTACCTTCCGGAAAACTTGCTGAGCCCCCAGCCGGGCGAGCATCCACTGCCGGAGGCCAAATCCGTTCCGCGAGGCGGCCCTTCCGGGCGGCGTGGCGAAGGGGCATCAGCCGGCGTTGGGTTGTACTCTGCGCCTTGCTTCTCCTCTGTCGGTCACCGCGCCTGAGAACACGAGCCCGAACGACGTATAGACACGCCATCAGGAATCTATCCGATCTAATCACCTAGCCTTTGTGATATATACTACAGACAGAGTTTCGATATTTCTTGGCCGTGGCCTGTTGAAAACTTAGAATATCTTTTTTAATCTTACTTTATTCTTATTCACAGCAAAGCAACTGGTGCAGAATGGGCCATCGTCGCCAAAATAGTAAGCATCTCCACGCAGTTGAGGAGGATTCGCTTTTTCTATCTTGGCTTCCTGCAATTGTTGTTTCAACTCATTGTTCTCGGTCACTAGGTCCGCACACTTCACTTTCAGGTCAGCGAGATCAGACAGAAGATGGGCAATATGCATCTTCATATCACTGTCTTTTAGCGCATCGGCAGCCTCTTTGCCTTTACGGGCCAAGCCGATCAACCCAGTAATCGTCCCAATAATGTCTGCCATCAATGCGTCCTCCGGCACGAGCATTTCCCTGGCTGCCCAACTGTTAAACGCGAACTGGCCAGCCAGGCACGCGAGCGCCAGCCGCTTGGATTCGGTGCTCGGGAATCGGATGAGGATCATGACCATATCGTAATTTCGATTCCCCTTACTGACAAGCCGGTCGTGGTTCCGACTCCAACCCTCGGTTTCGGGGGATCCTGCTGGCGGTGCCCAATCGCGATCGCGTTTCCGGGAGCAATTTCCATCGACCGAGATCGTCTGCCATGATTCATGCCATCGAGACAGTCTCCCTGCGGTAACCGGGGTGAGAGGCAATCACTTGGATTTTCCAGAGAGGTCACGCCGCGGTTTGCGCGGGGATCGGTGAAATCCCAGCAAAAACCCTTGAATTCCACTGGATCGCTTGAGGTTTCTTGCTGAGTTTGTGGCCACAAGGGTGAAATCGCATCTCCGGAAGATTAATCTTTCCAAGGACTTGCGACGTTCAATCTGCCCGGCGAGTGTCGTCTCTGCAAACCGCGGCGTGACCTCATTTTCCAGATTCCTCTGGGCTTCCCTCTTGACGGCTGGGAAGGATCACGAATAGTTTATAAGATGGTAATGTGGGGGAGTGTCGCTCCATCGCACTCCCCGCGAGTCTCGCAGCTCGTCGATTCGGATCCGGTCAAATCCACCTGGAGTGAGAGCCGCGAGAGTTGGGTCTCGGTGTCGCTTCCTTTCATGTTGGGTGTTTCGCAGCCTGGACATTGGGCGAAAAGCGGTCTCGTAAATTCTTTACACTGCTTGTCCAAGATGCCCAAAAGCATGTCTGCCAAATACTCAACACGTTCTCTCCCTGAAGGAGTTGCGTCATGGCCAGAGCTTCACACGGGCGGTGTCCGAAACAGCGATTCACAACCGGGTTCACCTTGATCGAGCTACTGGTCGTAATCGCGATCATCGCGATCCTCATCGGCCTCCTGCTCCCTGCCGTCCAGAAGGTCCGCGAGGCTGCACAGCGGACCAAATCCCTGAACAACCTCAAGCAGATGGGGTTGGCGGTGGCCAACATGAACGACACCTACGGCCTCCTCCCTCCGCCGGCAGGATACTATCCCCAGACCACCGGCGGAACCTTCGGGAACACCCCTCCCGGGAACAGCGCGGGAAATGTCTTTTATTTCCTCCTGCCGTTCATCGAACAGACCAACACGCAGATCGCGATTGGCAATCAGTACGGAAATTCGTGGTGGTGCGTGGATGGGATCAGCACCTATGCCAACCCTGGTGACTCCACGGGAACCTTCCCCGCCGCGCTGGACACCGGCTCTCCCCGCTACCAGACCAGTTACGCTCCGAATGAATGGGCCTTCGCCCCCAAGGCGAGCTATCTCGGTACCACTCAGATCGGTTACACGATCCCTTCGGCGAGCATCCCGAAGACATTCACGGACGGGACTTCGAATACTATCATCTTTGCCGAGAAATACGCATACTGCGGCCCCGGCACGAGCGGCGCGGCGTTCTTCTGGGGTGAAGAGGGCGGTTCGTGCAACCGCTATGGTGCCCCGAACGGCGTTGGCTCCATACCCGGCTTCTACACTCTGGCCGTGCCCCAGAACCGACCAACTCCGGCACTTTGCAACTCCTGCCAGTTGCAAGGCCCCTGGTCCGGTGGCATCCAGGTTGCGCTCGCCGACGGTTCGTCACGAATGGTGTTCACAACCATCTCCGCCACAACCTGGGCAAACGCAGTGCAACCCGCCGATGGGAATGTCCTGGGGAGCGACTGGTAACCCGCAACGACCTCAACCCGAGGCCAGGACCAATCTAAACCGCAAACGTCCCTGGGCCGTCTCGTCCTGCCGGACGAGATGGCTCTTTTCCCTCCTCCCCTTTCCCCTCCTGGGGATCGAACCGGCGAACGAGTGAGGCGTCGGTTGGTCATGCGCCACCTCTGCACGGCAGTCCTTCTGGGATTGGTCTTCGCTGCCGCAGCCTGTACCCCAAAGCCCCAGCCAACCGCACCGGATGGACACCTGCCAGGGGTCGACGGCCCAGCGCTGTTTGACGACATCACAACCGCCTCCAGGCTCTCCTTCACCTATCGCAACGGGGAGGAGGCCGAGCACCAGACGATGTTGGAGACGCTGGGGGGTGGAGTAGCGCTGATCGACTACGACGGCGACGGCTTACTCGACATCTTCCTGCCTGGTGGTGGCCGCTTCGCCGGCAGTAACGGCAAGGAGATTGTTGGCCTCCCGTGCAAACTGTTCAAGAACAAGGGAAACGGACGCTTCGAAGACTTCACGACGGTGTCGGGTCTGGATGCCCTGGCCGGGGGGCAACCGTGGTTTTATAGTCATGGTGCGGCCGTGGCCGACTATGACCGAGATGGGTGGCCAGACTTGCTCGTGACCGGTTGGGGCCGGGTGGCGTTATTCCGGAACGTACCAATCGACCCGGCCGATGCCACCAAGGGGCGACGGTTCCAGGATGTGACGACGGAAGCCGGTTTGGACCACGGGATCACCTGGGCGACCAGCGCAGCGTTCGCCGACCTGGACGGCGATGGTTACCCCGATTTGTATCTGTGCCAATACCTGAACTGGTCGTTCGCCAACCACCCGAAGTGTGATTACAACACCACAATTCCACAGGTCTGCCCTCCCAAACTCTTCGAGGGCCTCCCACACAAGGTCTACCGGAACACCGGCACAGGCTCGTTCGTGGACGTGAGTGCGGAGGCCGGTCTGGTGGGGGGGGGTCGGGAGTCCTCCAAGGGCCTCGGCGTGCTCATTGTCGATCTGGACGGCGACGGCAAGCCAGACATTTACGTGGCCAACGACACCACGCCCAAACTCCTGTACATGAACCACTCAACCCCCGGTACGATCCGCCTCCGGGAGGTCGGACAGACCTTTGGTGCTGCCCGCGACAGTCAGGGGAACGCCAACGGCAGCATGGGCATGGACGCTGGCGATTACAACGGAACGGGTCGGCCAGCGCTATGGGTCACGAACTACGAGCACGAGCAGCATGGCCTGTACCGCAACGAGGCTCGGCCCGGAGGGGGGATTTTCTTCCACTTCGAGTCGGAGCGGGCCGGGATCGCCCAGATGAGCCAGAAGTCCGTCGGCTGGGGGACCGCGTTCCTGGACGTCGATCTCGATGGCTGGGAAGACCTCCTGGTGGTCAATGGTCACGTGATGCGCAACCCCCTGGGCAACGGGGTCACCCGTAAACAACTGCCGGTACTCTATCAGAACATCAGGGGGACATTCCGCAACATCAGCCGGCAGATTGGCCGCTATCACGACGACCCTCACATGGCCCGTGGCGTGGGGTTTGGCGACCTGGACAACGACGGCCGCACCGATCTGGTCATCAGCCACGTGAACGAACCGGTGGCGATCCTCCGTGGAGTTGGTGGGCCGGACCGTCACTGGCTGGGTGTGCGACTCGCTGGCAAGAACCACGCCGATATCGTTGGGGCGAAAGTCGAACTGCGAGTGGGGGACCGCACCCTGACCCGGTTCGCCAAAGGCGGCGGGTCGTATCTCTCCTCGGGCGACCGCCGGCTACTGTTCGGCCTGGGAGACGTGGTCAACCCCGGTCGGTTGACAGTGACCTGGCCCAATGGTACGAAGCACGAGGTCGATGGCCTGGCCATCGACCGCTATCACACCATCGGCCAGAAGTAATATCTGATTAATCGTTATAATCGACGTCAAGCTATCGCGACTGACCCGCGATAATAGACTGCTGTGGCTGTAAAACGGGCAGTGGAGGTGATTGCGAGGTCTGCTGACACCAGCTCGGGTGCGGGCAAGGCTGAGGCCGCAGCCTCATCTATTGCCTGTTTCAGGTCAAAGCGAGTCGTGATCATCTCGTGCTGCTTGACCGAGAATCTCGCACAACTGACCAGACCAGGCACCTCACACACCACAAATCCGGTCGCGCCGGTTTTTCCCAACCAATCTTGCGGGCGTTTCGTCTTTGTACTGCGTCCAAGTCAGAATGACGGGTCGGAGAGCCGCAGCGTTCATCTGGGGCCTCTCGGAACCGCTCCGCGTGACGACCCCTCATTTCGAAATCGACGACGGACTCGCCGAGTTCCCGGGCGGAAGTCCGTCCGGCAGCATGGCAGGAGCCGACAGCGTCGAAAATGTGTGAGAGGAACATCCCGTGGGTGACAAGCGGGGTCGAGATGGGTTCGGAAGACGGCCCGATCAGTCCCGGGATGCTCTCGGGTAGGAGATCCACCAGGGGCAGCACGGGTTGTTGGCGAAGGAGGTGTGAGGTGGTCGAGTTGTTGGGCGATGGGTGCGGACGTAGACTGAGCCACGCGAGGCCTTCGTGCGGGGTTAGGTGAGTCAGCACTCCGATTTCCCGCACGGATGGCCTCCGTGTATAGACCAAGAAACGATAACGATTTCCAGCTCCAGGAAGTGCCAACCGGGCAACGCCCTGGGATGTGGGTGATCGCCTGCGATTGTGGTGGGCATCGCCCTGGGGTCGTGTGGCAGCGCCCTGGCTTCCCTTCCCTCCCACGCGGCAGGGTTCGTGCATGGCCGAAGATGTGATCGTGGCCGATCGGTTGGTTGTTCGCTATCGGGGCAAGGTTGCCCTCGATGGTCTCGACCTCCACGTGCCCAGGGGGGCAGTCTACGCCTTCCTCGGGGACAACGGGGCGGGCAAAACGACCACCATGAAGATCCTGACCGGGCTTGCCCCTGCGGATGTCGGCCGGGCCGCAATTCTTGGGCTGGACTGCTGGTCCCGGGCTCAGGAGCTCCGGCACCGGGTGGGGTACATGCCCGAACGGCCTCGGTTCTACGATTGGATGACCGTTGCCGACACGGGTTGGTTCACCGCTTCGTTCCACCGTCCTGGGTTTCACTCGCGCTACAAGGAGTGGATCGACCGGCTCGGCCTTGATCCGGAGAAGCGGCTCAAGGATCTCTCCAAAGGCGGGTACGCCCGGGTCGGATTGGCCCTCGCCCTCGCCCCAGACCCCGAAGTTCTCCTGTTGGACGAGCCGACCAGTGGACTGGATCTGCTCACTCGCCGTGAGTTCCTGGCCAGCCTTGCCGACCTGGCTGCCAGCGGTCGGACGATCCTGATCTCGAGCCACTCGATTGCCGAACTGGAGAAAGCCTGCACCCACGTCGGTTTACTGAAGGATGGGAAGATGATCATGTCCGCCCGCCTCGGTGACCTGCGGCAAAAAGTCCGGCGGATCAGCCTGCGGTTTGCCGGCCAACCACCCGATCCGACCAGGCTCGGGACTGTCCTTGAACGAAACGGGACGGGCCGATTCTGGCAAGCTGTTTTACAGGATCCGATCCAGTCTGCGATCGAGGCCCTGAAGGCGAGCCCGGAGGTGTCCGACTTCGAGGATACGGCCGTGACGCTCGAAGAGGTTTATGCGGCCCTGATGGCCCGATCAACGAATGGGGCCGCGATTCCGTTGGTCCGGAAAGTCGACACCGGACAATAATAGGTCCAGCCGCGGTGGCCGGTTTCACTGTACGATCGCCAGTCTGGATGCTGCCTTCCAATCGAAACCCAACGGCGTCGAAAACGAAGAAAGCCACACCATCGGGAGCGGGCCTCGGCATCACAGATGGATAGCGGAACTGATCGGACACGATGCGACGATAGCAGGCCGCTGTGCGATGGGATGGTCATGCTGGATTTGATGTCGGCAGAGTCGGTCATGCGGCTCCCGGCGGTGCGACGCGGTCGCGGATCAGTTGCGGCGTCTCGTTCCACGACGCCTGATACGTCCGTTCCAGAGGGATGTTGACGTGCCACCCCCGCGTGAGAAACAGTGGCGCGTCGGGCAGCGTATCCCCAACGGCCACCGGATCGACGTACGCGGTCAGGTCGTTGGTAGCGTCGTAGGACGCGACGGTCAGCGGTTTGTCGTCCGGTCGGGCTTCGAACGGCTCGTCGGTCAAGTTCTCCCAGATGGCCTGGTGGATGCCGGCCGGGTCGCGTGGGGTCGGCGGGAACAGGTCCACCACGACGAGGTTCACCCCGGCCCGCAGGAAGTCGAGGGCCTTGTCGATGAACGCTTTGATGGCGTGCCGGCTGTCCTTATTCCCCGGCGAAACAATCTCGATGATGGCGACGACCGCCCCGAACTCGTGCTGGACGGAGATGCGGTTCGCTTTCCGGGCGTAGGTGGCCGAGTCCGACTCGACGCGGGCGGTCTGCCGGGCGCGGGGCCGGTCGGCGACGGCCGGACCGCCTGGTGGTGGCAGGTCGACCGACCGGATCGTGGCGACATCCGGCTCTCGGCCGTCCACCTTGAGGTCGGTGAAAGCCGCATACCCCGGCGGAAGCAGCCCGCGGTTCAGGGTGCGGTAGATTTCGATCGTCCAGTCCTGGTGGAAACTATGGAACCCACCCGAACTGATGCGGGTCCAGTCGTGGATCGGCATGTGCTACCTCCTCGGCGTCATTTTACCATGCCCGGCGGTCGAGGTGAATTCGACACAAATGAAGAAAGCCACCCCTGGGAGTGGCTTTCTTCATTTGCTGGCATAGCGGAACTCATTGGACCCACACACGCCGCCCGTTCGGGAACAGGCTGACCCCGCAGTGGCTCCTCTCTGCATCCTCCTCCGGTGCCAGCAAGCCGACGATCTTGTACATCATCCAGCGTAAGTTTTGCCAGGAGCACAGAATGCCAAGAGTTTTTATTAGTTATCGCCAGACCAATAACTCACAACGCAAGCGTGTTCGCGCCTTTGCTAAGCGTCTTCGCGATTGCGGTATCACTGTCATCCTAGATCAGTTCTACCTCGACGACCATTCCGGTGGGCCACCCGATGGCTGGCCGAAATGGAGTAGCGATCAAGCAATTTGCGCTGAGAAAGTCATCGTCATTGGTAGTGAATCATGGTTCCTTTGCTTCGACGGCAAACAAAAGCCCGGCAATGGCCTCGGTGCTGCGTGTGAGGCTCACGAACTACGCCAACGCATCTACGATAATTCTGGTATGAATGAACATATTCGCGTTGTTCTATTCGACGATTCCGATGCTGCGCATATTTCATTTCATCTTAAGAGATTTCCTACTTCCGATATAAACTTGACTTCGCAAATATCGTCAGATGGCTTGAAGGCACGTCAACGGCTGAAGGAAAGCTCGGCGCCAGGCGTGTTGCTTCCATCCCGAACAATCTCCCCCGCCCCCAGCCTTTTTTTGGGCGGGATGCCGAACTCAAGAAGATCGCCGACGCTCTCACCCCGGACTCACGTGGCTGGGGTGCGATCATTGATGGCCCCGGCGGGATCGGCAAGACCGCGCTTGCCATTCGAGCTGCCGAACTGCTTCCCTCAGGCCGATTTCGCCGCATCATTTTTCTCTCCTCGAAGGATCGCGAATTGACAGCCGATGGGCGGCGGGCGCTGGGGCACTTTGGGCTGCCAAATTACCTGGAGATGCTCAATGCTATTGCCCGGGAGTTGGGAAAGCCGGAGATAGCGAAATCCCCGGAAATCGAGCGATCGGAGGCGATTCTGCGTGCGATTCGTGACCTCGATGTCCTGCTCGTGCTCGATAATCTTGAGACCCTCCAAGAAAGCGACCGCGATCAGCTTTTTGCCTTCCTCAATCGCCTTCCGAGCGGCTGTAGTGCGATTGTCACCAGCCGGCGCCGCGCAGAAACCAGCGCCATTGCCGTGCGTCTCGACAAGCTCGAATGGCCCGCGGCACGCGACCTCTTCGCTGTTCTCGAAAAGGACAATGACCGGCTCGCTCGGACCACAGAACCGGACCGACGAGCACTTTACGAAGAAACTGGAGGCAATCCGTTGTTGATGCGCTGGGTTGCTGGCCAGCTCGGTCTTGGACGTTGCAAGACAATCATAGCTGCGCTCGCATTTCTTCGTAGCGCACCGCCAGGCAACAACCCACTAGAATTTATTTTCGGTGACTTGCTCGACACTTTTACAACCAATGAAACCAAGGTTCTTTCCGCTCTCACCTATTCCACCTCGATGATGTCTGTGATGTTCATCGCTGATCTGGCCGGCCTCAACGAAGCCGCGGCGCAAGGGGCACTGAGCGATCTCTCCAGCCGCGCGATCGTGCTACCCGACCAAGAGGACCTCCACTTCGCTCTTGTGCCGATGGTCGCCGACTTCCTACGCAGACACCGGCCAGAAGTCGTGCGCGAAATTGGCGACCGGTTAGAGAGTCGCGCTTATACGATCATCATTGAGAACGGATATGACAGGCACGACCGCTTTCCAGTACTCGACGCCGCCTGGCCCACTATTGCACATGCCCTACCACTCTTCCTCTCAGGGCCAAAGGATCGACTTCAAACCGTGTGTGATGCGATTTACCAATTCCTCAAGTGCAGGGGGCACTTAGATGAGTTGCTATTGCTAAACCAACAGGCGGAAGGGGTACTCTGGCATTAAATCGGTTTGTTACCATCTATTTGTCGTCCTAGTTGATATTACCAATTAAACAAACAATAATGTAGTACGAAAGTGACAAATATCGCGAAGGGTAACACTTCCCCTTGCGCTCCGTCCGAAATAAGGGTACATAAAGGACGTGATGCACTCCAGTTGCGGAAAATGGTGATCCGCGCTCGATGCGACCACGTCTCCCCTGATTCCAACGCTCCGGGTGGAAATCGGTCTTCCTCTGCCATACGGAGTGGGACAATGCTCGTGGAAGACGACTGCCGGATCGCCGATCACGCCTCCGCGTCGGTCAGGCCACAAGACGGAGTAGGGGAAAGTGCGAGATGGGGACCGAACGGCAAGAGAGGTTGCCGCGTCGAGCGAGAAGTCTCGAAAATCCCTGTGATTCCCGAGTGAAAGCAGATAGGTCGTTTGTCTCACCTCGAAGAGGTTGAACGGAACTTCTTCGAGGTCAACATAACCGACCTTGTCGTCTTCACAGAAGAAATGCGGGTGATGTTCTCGTGATTCAGACGCACGTGAGAGGTCACACCGGTATCAACCACCGACCGCCGTGCCCCTCCCGTGTCGACCAAATGGCGGTGGGGGTCGACTCCCGCGGCTGTGTGCGTCATGCAGCTGTTCGCACAGCATGGTCAAACTTCACCACCCGCGGTTTCCGGGTCCGCTTGGTTGCGACCTTCAACCGTCGCTCATCGAGCAACCGCAACAGGGCCGGCAGCCAAATCAGCGCAGCCACCATACAGAAAGTGACCCCCAGGGTGAGAGCCAACCCGAGACTTGCCATCCCCCGGTGACGGGCGATCATCATCGTCCCAAAGCCGAGGACAGTTGTGAGCGCTGCGACCAGCACTCCCCGACCAGTAGCGGACCCAAGCTGATACGCGGTCCGCCCCCGCCAGTGGCGGTAGTCGTGCAGGACATGGACTCCGTTATCGACTCCGACTCCGACAATCAGCGGCAGCGCAATCATGTTGGCCGGGTTCAGCCAGACACCGCACAACCCCATCACTCCCAGCGTCAGCACCACCCCCACACCTAGCGGGAACAGCACCAACATCAGATCAGCCACCCGGCGGAAGTCCAGCAGTAAGACAACCACGATGGCGGCCAGGGCGTAGGCTCCGGCCCACTCGAAGCCAATCTTCATCTGGGCCAATCCCTCTCGGGTGCGGAACGCTTTCCCGGTCGCCTGCGGGTCGGCGCCTTCGGCGGCGATCGTGAACCGCTGAAGGGCCGGATAGTCCCACAGACTCTCCCGGGCGAACGCACGGACCAGGAACTCGCCGTTTGCACCGACGTAACGCTCCCGCAACTCCACCGGGAGATCGGTGAGGGTGATGGGGGTCGGGTGAGAGACAGCCTTCAGACGGTGAAGGTCGGCCGCAAGGTCCGCCGCCAATCGGCGGTCGAACGCCTGGAGTCGACTCGCCAACGCAGCATGTGGAACGGCATCCAGTGCGCGGAGCAACACGGCCACGGCGTTGCCCAACTCGGTATCACTTCCGGCTCGGTCCCGAACGGTCGCAGCGAGTTCACGAACTCGATCCGGGGACGATCCAAAGGCGGCCGGGAGTTTGTCCGCCGGGAGGAGGTTGGCAAGTCGATCATGGATGGCTCGCACGATGGGAAGCTTGGCCTCCTGATCGGCTGGCACGAGTGAGGCCACCTCGACCACCCGACTGACATCATGGAGGGCTTCGTACCGGGTCCGCAGAGCGAGGGCTTCTTCGCGGGTGCTGGCGATACTCATCGCGTCCCAGGTCATCCCCGCGGACCGTTCGATGAGCTTGTGTTCCCATGCGACAGAGTCGAGGCCGCGGGCTTGGAGGTGGAGCAGGTTGTGGTCGTATCCCAGTCGCGCTGCGAACCCCCCACACCCGATGAGCAAGACGAGCCCGATTGCGAGAACCGTTCGCGGTCGACTCGCCAGCCCCGGGAGCCATGCCGCCGGGGGGGCTGGGAACGGAAGGATGTGGTGCCCCTCTTCTTCCGAGACAGACGGGTCTGGATTGATGGGAGCGGCCTTTGCCGCTCCTGCCCTGATCGCTCGTCGTGCGGCTCGCTGCTCCCGGATCCGCTCCACGATCAAGAGCGTCGCCGGCATGAGAGTCAGGCAACTGGCCGCGCAGAAAAGCACACCGGAACCGGCAATCCAGCCGAGTTCCGCCACCGCCTTGAAGTCCACAAGCATCGTTGCGAAGAAGGCCAGGGCGGTCGTCAGGGACGCTGTCACAATGCTGGGTCCGGCGTGCGTGGCGGCATGCCGCATTGCACTTTCGATGGACTTGCCGGCCTTCCGGCCCTCGTCGTACTGGGCCACCCACAGCACCCCGTAATCCCCCATCCCGATCAGCATGACTGCGAACGCCATCGACAGAATATTCAGGTGCCCGACCGTGAGCGTCGCCCAGCCGAGTGCCCAGTACAGCCCAGTGAGGAGTGACGCGACTGTGAGCAGTGGAAATCGGAACCCGCGGTAGACGGCAAGATACAGGATCACCAAACCGACCAGGGCCAGCCCGAACGCATTATCCGAGTCAATATCGGACTGAACCATCTCGTCGGTCTCAAGCACCGGAAGTCCGGTCAGCCCGAGTTGGAGATCCGGGAACTGAAGCCCAACCTCGGTCAGGATCGCCCGCATGGCATCGCTCGCCTCGCGCACGGGGGTGAACGACTCGGTCTCTTTCTTCGGCCGACAGACAAGAATTGCCAGGCTCCCATCCGGAGTGAAGAGATCCTGTGGCTCGGTGAGTTGTTGTTCTCCCCCACGGTCGGCCGTCCGTGGCCCGGCGACGGCCCACGGGTTGCGATACCCGGCCGGATCGCGGACCGTATTGGCGGCCGAGCGGGCGACCGCGGGAAGTTGGACGAGCAGGTCCGAGTCAGCCGGGTTCACCCCGCGGCCAGCGGCCCGCGATTCCAGCGTCGTGGCGGCAGTCCCGAGTAGCGACTGGAGGTTCAACCGTTGCCAGGCGAGTGGAGCGAGTTTACCGAGGAGTGCTTCCATACGGTCCACCCGGCCACGGATTCCTTCGATCTGGTCGGCTGGGAGAAACAGCAGCGCCCGATCATGGAGGCCGCGCAGGTCGGCCCGGTGGAACACTCTGTCGAACAGGTCCGGGCGCTGTTTCACTCGCTCGGCCACCGCAGTCACGGCGGCAATCATCCGTGCCCGGTCCGCTCCTTCAACGACAACTGTCATGTCGTCGTCGTCCCCGAACGCATCCAGATACTTCTGCCAACGTTTCTGACACTCTTTTTCCGCACTCAGCAAGTCGTTCCGCTGAGTGTGGTTTTTGAGCCGGGTCTGGCCGTAGGCCGACGCAGCGACCAGCCCAAGGCAGGCCGCGATGACCAACCACGGGTGGCGCATGACCCACCCGACGAACGCGACCACGCTCCGCGTCAGGCGGTCGTGATGGTGGTCGGACGGAGATGGGGAAACCGAGGCCATCGGTGGTCCTTCACCGGGGAACTGGCAGGCAGGGTCCGGAGGTATAGGAGAATGGCAGAAGAGGCACAAGCCCAACGGGCCGGCAGGCAAAATCGCTCGTGGTTCCGATCCCAAGTTTCCAGTGGAGTGCGAGGCATGCCCAGGTCGGTAACTGGAAATCGACTGCGGTCCGCGGACGGCATCATTTGAATGGGATGTGCCGGAAGGAGATTGGGAAAGGAAAAACCCCACCGCTCCTCCGCTTTCGCGTCAGAACGGTGGGGCCGGAACAGAGAAGAGGCCAGATTGAGAGGATATAGTGACGGCCGCTGAGGCTGCTGTCAACGCCATTTTTTGGAAACTGGGGAAGCCGGGAAACCCCTCTTGCCACGACTTCCACATCCCCTGTAAACTCCCCCGACCCCTCGATCCGGCTTCACCGGAAATGCCGGGCATGATGCCCAGCGAGGGTCCAAGGAGGGACCACCCGCATGGCCACACGTAAAGACACGACACCACTGCCGACTCGCCCGCTCATAGGCATCAACACCGACTATTTGGCCCCCAAGAATGCCACTCCGTACGCCCGACTGAACGCGGGGTACATCGATGCGATCCTCGCAGCCGGTGGCCTCCCACTCGTCATCCCCCCCGTTCGGAAGGACAACCTCGTCGAGATCGATGCCCTGCTCGAACTGGTTGCCGGCATCATCCTGACCGGCGGCCAGGACATGGATCCGCGACGAAACGGGCAGGCGATGACCGCCGCGGTCCAGCCGATGGCGGCTCGCCGGGAGGATGCCGACCGCCATCTGCTCGCGCGAATCTTCGAGCGAAAGACGCCTGTCCTGGGAATCGGGCTCGGGATGCAACAACTGAACGTGTTCGCTGGCGGAATCCTCCACCTCCACCTGCCGACCGACAACCCCAAAGCGATGCCACACTTCGACCAGACCGGGGCTCCCCACCGGCACATGGTGCTGATCGAGCCGAACACCCGACTCGATGAAATCTACGGGACGGCCGAACTGCGTGTGAACAGTACCCACCACCAAGCGGTGAGCCAACTCGGGAAGAAAATGCGGGTCACAGCCAAAGCCCCGGACGGGGTGATCGAAGCGATCGAATCGACCGATCCGAACTGGTTCTGCATCGGGGTCCAGTGGCACCCGGAAGCCGATACCGCCAGCGCTCTGGACATGCAGATCTTCGAGTGCTTTGTCCAGGCTGCTGTCCGCAACGCGGATGGTGTGCTGGCCGCCGCTTGACAAACCGAGGGGATCGGGAAGCTCACCCGATCCCCTCGCGTCGCCCGTATCCATCGTCTGACCAGTCGACCTCATCGTCCCATCCACGAACCCATGCTTGGTGTCGCATCGACGAAAAGACGATTAGACGTAAATATGGGAGGGCGAGGCTCCTGCCGAGCTGCACAACTCTCACGCTCGGCAGGAGCCTCGCCATCACGTTAGACCGATAATTGCTCCTGATAATAAGATAGCCCGACTGCGTTCGTGTACCAATCCCCAACATCTCCGCTAGCACCGGCAAAATTCATGTTTTCCCGTATTCTCATCGGGCTGTCCGTCGGATCGGGAACGGAAGGCGTGGACGTGGCTGTGATCCGAGCCGACGGAGTCGGACTCAGTCTGGCCCTGACCACCGGGCGAACGGCCCGGGTCATTTTCCCCCCCTCTGTCCGCGACATGCTACGGCCAGGGGCTGGGTCCGGGCTCGTAGGTGCAGGGCTGCCCGAACTGGTCAGGAACATTGCGGATACAGCCGTCCACGCGGTACGAACTGCGATCGTCCAGGGGGGCATGTCGGCACGGGATGTCTTCACTGTGGGGTTGATCGAACCGGCCCGCAGTGGCGACATCTGGGTTCCGTGGCAGGAGGTCGTCGACCGAGTCGCCGAACAGACCGGGCTGAGCGTTTTCCACGGATTCCGGGGGCGTGATCGGGCGGCTGGCGGAACCGGACGTCCGATCACGGCTTCAGCCGAGTACTTACTCTTCCGCCACCCGTCGGAAGATCGGCTCGTCATCCATCTCGGATCGGCCACAAGTGTCATTCTGATACCGGCCGGAGCGAATGTCTCCGCGACCATCGGGTTTGAGCCCGGTCCTGGGAATCAGCTTCTCGACGCTTTGGTCTACCACGGCACTCGGGGACGAGAGGGAACCGATCCGGGCGGGAAGAAAGCCGTCCAGGGGTGTTGCCTGGACCCCCTGTTGGCCCGCTGGCTCGAACACCCGCACGTCACCCGGAAGCCCCCGAAAGCCGTTCACCCGGATGCGTTTGGGAGGGCCTTCCTGCTGGCGGCGTTCGACACCGCTCGACAACTCGGGGCCGGACTCCCGGACCTGCTCTGTACAGCCACCCACCTGATCGCCCGGGCGGCCGGGGAGGGGTGCCGGGCGTGGCTACCTGCCGCGAACGTGACCAGACGTGTCTTTCTGACTGGTGGTGGGGTGCGGAACGGTTTCCTGTGGCAGTTGATGGGCCAGCAGTTCAACGAGTTTCCACTCGCTCGCTCGGACGACGCGGGTGTGCCAGCGCTGGGCCGCAGCGCTGCCGCGGCGGCTGTATTGGCTGCGCTGACCTGCGACGGGGTGGCAGGGAACCTCCCGGTCCTGACCGGGGCGGCGGGTGGTCGGTTGCTCGGTCACGTTGTCCCAGGCGATGGGCGGAACTGGGCGCGGTGCGCCGCCTGGATCGCCGACCAGACCGGGGACTACCCGCGTGTGAATCGGGCCGCGTGATGCCGTCGGTCAGAAGACATGGCCCGTAGAAGACGCAGACTTCGACGCAGATAAAATCTGAGTCTTCTCGCTCGACGCGGCAGCATTTCCCGCAGTTCGGTCCCCCATTTCCTGCTTTCGCATGCTCCGCCTTGTGGCCTCACCGGAGCGGTGGCGTGATCGGCGATCCGGCAGACGTCGTCTTGGACGGACTGGCCCACCCCGCGAAGCGGAGGAAGACCGGTTGCCACCCGGAGAGTGGGAACCCGGGGAGAGGTGGTCGCGTCGAGCGAGGAGTGTCTAGTTTTTAGGGCAATTTGGCGCGAGTATGAAGCTATGCGAGCTATGCATCAAGGGCAAAATCAGCCCCTTGCATTACCTGGCCGCGGCGATTGGATTTTCCTGCGCCGCCCGGCAGGGTGGGCGGGGGACCGTCGCCGCGATGCTTTCGGACATGCCGTGATAATGTCCTCGCGGATACTCGCCATTCCTGTGCGATCAGAGACACAACGAGGGCTTCCAGCCGAGGCCGTTCTCCTACTCCCGATGCTTGCTCGACGATGATCTCGCCGGCGCCCCCGAGGCGGAGTGTGTCGACTGGTCATCGGTTTTACCCGGACGTAGCTGATCAGTTGAGTCGGTCGATCAGCGCAATCTGAGGGATTATCGTATAAGCCGGCATCGCCGCCCAGACGGGTTAGAAGGACAGACAGCCGCTGGAGAGAACATTATTGGTGGACACGGAACGATGATTGGGTCGCTGCCAAGTGGCGGAGGTGTGCGTGCTGGGAGGGCGTCCAACACTTCGACTGCGGCTAGCGCCCGAATTGCGTACTCCCTGACCTTGTGCCCGAGGCCCTTTCGTATAACTTCCTGATCGACTCGCTCAGATGGTTGTACCACTCCGCGGACCCTGTCTGCCTCAATACAAAACGTGGCCAATTTGTTTAACGCTTCTTTTTTTCCATCAATGTTACTGGCGCGGATATCAGCATACCACAGCTCGGCTAGGTCGTCGGCGGCTTGCAACATAACGACCGGGCGGCCGGATTGGAACGCCCTCTCGAACTGTTCGATCAACTCCGCCCGCCGGCCCGGGGCAGCGCTGGGGATCGCCTTGATGGCGGTAAGAATATCGTCGTATGTTTGCTTGGCGAAGCCGTCCGCGGATCGCTCGGCCGACGGCGGAGGGGTCGGGTGAGTCGTTGGCGAGAGCGTAGCCGCACTCACAAACAAAAGCGTCATGAAACTCATCTTTGGTCCTCTTCGGGGTATGGCTCTCGGTGGTCGAGGATGTCACGACCCCAGCGCCCGTGCAGGGGTGATGTTGCACCTCTCGCCGTGTCATCGGTCCGATGGGAATAACTTCCGGATGGCCGACCACTCGGGACCGGGGGGGAGTAATTCTGGGGGAATGTCTGATGCCTTTTCGACCCCGCGGAAGGTGATTCCGCTGAAGAATGTCGGGCGGAACCGGCAATCGGGGGAAAAGGTGCAACTATCGAACACTGCTCCGCTAAGGTCCCCTCCGCGGAGTTCGATGCCCTCGAAGTGACACCTCAGGAACACCGTACCCCGGAAATTCGCACCCTCAAGTGGACTGGTACCTCGTGCGACGTTGACGAACTGCACCAGACCGTTGGCGAACAGGTCCGGACGCCGTGCGAGTTGATCCTCAAAAAAATGACCTGAAATCCATGGCTGGGCTCGCGCTAAGTTATTGTCAACGTAGCTAGTTAAGCTAGGAGCAATTCTCTTGGCAATATCCCATTCGGTAAATGGACGAACATACGATGCAAATTTTCGGCTCGCTTGAGCTTCATTAAAATTTGATTTAAATGTTTTATCGAGTGCATATTTTGGATCTCTATCAAAGATTGATGCATCTTCGCCGTTAAAATTGATTCCACCGACCGGGAGCACCGTTGTCCCGCCGAGCACCTGCCCGAGGACAACCTCGCCTTGGGCCGCCACGTCAAGGTCGGTGATCGCTCCGAAAATGGCTTCCCATGGTGGGTTCACCGCAGGTAGGGTCGCCCCAGAGCGTCTCAACTCCGAAGCACTCATGACGCCAGCAATTAATTCAGATGTAACGGCAATTGTAATGAATCGCCTACCATCGAACTGCTCGCCCTTTCCAGAAATTGCCAATATCATTCCAACCATCATCGGTGTATTCTGACCAGAGGGACCCGCAACTACCCGCTTCGACGGCGTGAAAACTAACGGGCTGCCGCTGAATCCGCGCCGAACTCGGCTGGTCTCCAGCAACAACACTGGCATCTGACGCATAGGGTCAGCCTCGAACAACCGCCTAAATCGCTGGACTGCGGGCGAGTCCACTTTGGCGGCCAAGACATCGATCAGCTGGGGCAATCCGATTACCTCGGCATCAGCAACCGCGTACGTCCCGTATCGGTCGAATGGTCCACCGATCGAGCTATTAACCTGCCTGAGTAAGCGTGTTTCCCCACCCCTCAATAGTCGGTATTGCTCCAGAGGATCGATCACCCCGTATGATCGAAGAGCCTGGGCCTGTTTGACGAACCGAAGGTACCGGCCGTATCGATGGTCTGGATTCTCGTCCGCTAACACTGGGGCTTGGTACAAGCCGATTGGGGTCCAGTGGATGTTGAACCCGTGCGCAGCGGCAGCGGCCCCAACCGCAGCAGCGGCTGCCGGAACGAACTGGTCGAGGAGTTGCGTGTTCCGGACGTGGAACACCGCCAGGTCCCACTCCGGCACAAAGTAGAACCAGTCGCACAATTCAACCGCCCGTAGACGTTGTATTTTCGTCCGATCAGGACCCTGGGAGAAGGCGAACTCCAGCCCAGTAGCAGTTGTGCCATCGACAACGTGATGGGCTGTCACGAGGTAGTACGTCGGATTCGCCCCGTACGCAACCAGGGCGGCCACCCCGTCGCGGGTCTCGAGATTTTTGGTGACGTGGTTGCGGACCGAGAACAGGAACTCGTACTCCTTGACGTCTGATGGTTGCGCCGAAACCCGTAAACAGGTGGTAGCGAATCCGAATAACACAATCATTAATCTCAATAACATGGGCATCTCCTAGCACGAATGATTAACAGGTTACGATTGTTGGTTGGGAGTACTGGCCCCGCGCTGCGACCCACCATTCGCAGTCATTTCTTCATCGCCCCCTCGGCCTTCTTCCGGACCCGTTCCACTACTTCCCGTGCTGATTTCTCGTCGGTGGCCAAGAAGGATGAGTTGTTCAAGTCGCTGATGATCGGGGTAAGGGTGTCGGAAGCAGTCTTCAGTTCCTTGGCCAACTCCGCGAGAGAAGGCCCAGCGGGTGTGCCCACTCTGTCCTTCCCAAACTCATCCGCCAAGTATCCGATCACCTTTGTCAAGTAATTCATCACGTCGACCCGGCGGTACCGGAGCCAGTCTTGGTATTCTTTGAGTCCGGCGGGCGAGGCGGGATCACTGGCCAAGCTGGAAAGCAAGGTCTTATAGGCATCCGCCACGAACCCGACCTTGATTGTCCACATTCCGGGTTCCGGTGCTGGCTGCGGGTTACCGCTCCCCCCGACGCCCGGCTTCTCGTTCGGCTCATGCGCTGAAGAAAAGGATTTGATGTCGGAACTAATGATCACGACCTGGGAGGCCATAAATCCGAGCAGCCCCATCCCGGCCGCGATCGCCAGCACACCAATATGAAGGGCACCGAACAAGACCCGGAACGAGCCGACGGATACTTCCCCGGCCGGGACTTGTGCCTTGGGTTGCAGCTTACCCCGCGAGACGGAGTAGCGCAACCCGCTTCGAATTAAAATAATTGCGGCGATTACTATTGTAATACGCTCTATGCATCTTAAGATTAATATTGCAATAATCGCAGACGTCATGCGCGATGGCTCCGTGTAAATGGCCGGCACGGAATGGACCAATAAATATTCTGGCTGTAGAAGACATGGTATCACCGGATTCGCCGGGTACAAGAGTTTACGGTAAATTTTTGAGGTTCCGCGACAGCAACCACCGCTAATGTCCGACGGGCAATGTGTTGGTTGGCCAGGTGGATCAGGTCGCCGCTCGTCGGCCAGCAGGCCGTTTCGCTGGCGGGCAAGCGCAAGGGGGGTGGCTCGAAAAGCTGCTCGAACATGTCGAACCTCCGCTCGAGGGATGGCCAATACCCGCGTCCGATAAGCTCCGCTATGCTCTACCCACACGGTGGGCCACTTCCAATGGAGTGGCCTTCTTCGGTTTCGACGACTTTGGATTTCGATTGGAAGGTTGCACTCGGACTGGTGATCGCACTGGGAAACCGGCCGTCACAGACGCGTTGAACCGAGCTGATCTGGACACGAGAACGAGTGGTAGGGGTGTTTCACTTTTCATTCGTTCCCACGCTCTGCGTCCTTGCCTGAACGGATTGGAGGTGTGCTCGGCGTTCCGGCAGACGTCGTCCTGAGCGTACAGGCCCACCCCGCTGAGCGGAGGAAGACCGGTTCCCATACAGTTGGGAACCAGGAGTGATGACGTCGCGTCGAGCAAGAAATGTCTAAAATCTTGATCAAAATTCATCGAGTTTGATCTGCATTTCATCTGCGTCCGGAGGTCAGCGATATCTGTGGGCCATTCTGAACGATATTATCTTGCGACCGTTTGGCCTTCGCTACGAAGTGGCCCGAACCATTTTCTGGGCCAGCACGACCGCTCCGATCGCCGGATCCTCGACTGGTTGCACCACACCAGGATGGACGCCAAACCCGCGGACTGCCTCGACGAACAGTCGGCGGTAGAACTCGCTACCTACGATCAACCCGCCAGCGACAGCGATCGGGAGGCCCAGGCGCGGGAGGTTGCCAGCGTCCACAGCCGTGACCGCTGTACGGGCAAGTTCGGTGACCTGATGGACGACCAGCTTGTGGGCGACCGTGTCGCCTGCCTCGGCCGCTTCCACCACAACGGGGGCCAGCCCGGCGATCACAGTCCGGTCCCATGCCCCCCGATACACCGCTGGGATGAAATCCCGTGGGTCGGTCGTTCCGAGTCGGGCGAGGAACGCCCCGAGGAGTTGGGTCGCAGGGCCAGCCCGGTCGGCCGCGCGGCAGGCCGCGCGGAGGCCCGACAGGCCCACCATGAATGCGCTTCCCTCGTCTCCGAGTAAGTAGCCCCAACCGCCTGCCCGGCCGTCTTTCCCGGCCCTGTCGAGGGTGAATGCGATCGATCCGGTCCCGGCGATCACGGCGAGCCCCCACCCATCCGGGGTTCCGGCTGCAAACAGAAGGGTGGCGTCGTTGGCGACGGACAATTTCTCGGCCAGAGAGACTTCGGCCGCCCACCCATGAATGATGTCGAGCCCCTCGTTCAGGTCGACACCGGCAAGCCCCAGGCAGGCCGCACCGACCTTCACCCGCGGGGCACCCGCGGTTGCGAACGCCTCTGCGATCGCCCCGTCCAACTCCCGCAGTGCTGCCTCGACTCCAACCGCCTGGATATTCGATGGCCCGGCCGTCCCTCGCCCTGCGACAGCCCCGGTCGCAGCGTCCGCGAGCAGGGCCACGGTGTGGGTCGCACCGCCGTCGATTCCGAGTACGAGATCTGGGCGGGTGGGTGTTCGGCTCGGGGTCATTGGGGTCTCAGGCGGTGCAGACGGGTGAGCTGTCTTGGCTGTCGTGTTCCTCGTTCGGGCCGACGACCAGGAGATTCCTTCTTGGTTACGGCGTAACCGGTCGGACTCGGAGCCCCAAAGGGGCGGCAGAAAGTACCCCAGGGCGTCAGGCCTGGAGCCAGGGCATCCGGTGTAACCCCCGCCCCACCCAGGGCTTACGCCCTGGGCTATTGTCTGACGTCCCTTCGGGACTCAATACCTTGGCTTCGGGCTTTGACATGGTCGGGGGATCGGAGCCCCTTCGGTTCCCACGAGGCACTTCGTCTACTTCTTAACTCGCGGCTCGGCGTTCTTCACGTATTTCTCGAACCAGGCGATCTGCTCGGCCAAAACGTGCTCGATCGACTCCCGAGCCAGGTATCCGTGGGACTCGTGAGGGAGTAAGACCAGCCGGCACGTCCCACCCGTCCCCCGCACGGCCTGATAAAGCCGTTCACTCTGAACCGTGAATGTTCCGGGGTTGTTATCCGCCGCTCCGTGAATCAGTAGCAGCGGCGTGCGGATCTTGTCGGCGTGGAAGAACGGGGACATCTTTCCATACACTTGCGGAGCTTCCCAGAATGTCCGCCGCTCGTTCTGGAAGCCAAATGGGGTCAGGGTTCGGTTGTACGCTCCGCTCCGGCCGATCCCGGCCCGGAACAGATCGGAGTGGGCGAGCAAGTTCGCGGTCATGAATGCACCGTAGCTGTGCCCCATCACTCCGACTCTGTCTGGATCGACTACCCCCATCTCGGCGGCCCGGCTAATCGATGCGGTCGCGTTCGAGACGAGTTGTTCGACGAATGTGTCGTTCGCTGTGGCGGGTGGGCCGACGACCGGCATCGACACCTCCAGTACCGCATACCCTTGAGTGAGGAAAAAGAGATGCGAATACCCTGAAACCGCCGTGAACCGGTGCGGCGACCCAGACACCTGACCGGCAGTATCCGCGGATGCGAACTCGATCGGGTAGGCGTAGACCACGGCCGGCAACTTTTCGCCCTCCTTGTGGCCCGGCGGGGTGTGCAGAGTGAACGAGATTGGGGTTCCATCGGCTCGCTTGGTGGTGACGAGTTGCTTCTTCGCTGCCCGCAGTTCAGGGGTGGGGTCGGGCGTCTCGGTCAGTTTCTTTTCGTGGTTCGGGTCGCGGTAGAAGTAGTTCGGCGGCTCGCTCGGGGACTCTCGACGGATCAGCAGTCTCGTTCCCGTCGGATTCAATACCGCAGCCACTTCCTCGTATACTCCTTCCCCACACTGGAACACCCGGGTCGCCTTGCCGAGCTTCACATCAAACCGATCGAGGAATGGGCGGTCCCCCTTCGGAGACGCCCCCGGACCCGCCAGCCAGATCGTATCCCCGGCTGGGTCACCCGCTGTGCGGAGAATCCGGTGCCCATTCGGCTGAGTGTAAGTCAAAGGGGTGCCAGGGTCGCCGTAGCGGTCCTGGGTGGACCGTTCGAAGATGACCTGGGGCTCGCCGCCAAACAGCGGAGTGGCCGACGCCAGAATGGTCCGGCCCCACTTCCGCTCCCGGTCGTAATCCCGGACGAGCATCCGGTTATCGGTGGGGAAGAATTCCAGCCTGGTGAAGCGGTGTTCGAGTTTCAGGAGTTCGGCTGGCGGACCGACACTCCCAACCGCCTTGCTGTAGATCGCGTCCCGGTGTGGAACCTTGGTCCGTGGGTCGCCGCCGTCGAGCGCTTCGACCCAGACGACGGTGTGCGGGAGGGTCGGAATCCAGCGAACCGCACGCGGCCCGGTCGGAACCCCCTCGATCGGGATCTGATCCTGGAGCGGCAAGGTCGCGACGGTCCACGCCACTGCCTTGCCCGGAACGTCCCACACCTCAACCGTCCGGGGAAAGGCGGTGTAAGGCAGCAGGTACGAGAACGGCCGATTCACCTGGGTCACAAGGACGAACGTACCGTCCGGGGAGGGGTCCGAACCGATCACAATGCCCGGAGTACCCAAAGGTGTGAGAGTCGCTTTCCCGTCCAGTTTGACGATCGCGAGTTGCGACATCGTGTGGTATGCAAAGAGGGCCGCGTCGTGAGGGTTCTGGAGGAGATCCTGGAAGGTCCGGACAGGTGCAGCCTTGCCGGAGCTTTCCTGGACGACCGGTCCGGACGGCGCGGCGGGGGCAATGGGCGGGCTTCCCCGGTTCTCGGGGATCAGTTGCACCAGCAACGACTGATTATCCGGCATCCAGTGGACCGGTTCTCCGATCACCGCGTTCAGCACCACCCCAGGGACCGGAGCAAACCCGCCCGCGCCCACCCCCCCAACCCACAGACCGATGCCCTTTTCGGTGGTCACATCAATCGCATATCGCTTCCCGTCGGGCGACCATATCGGGAACCCGACCTTACCGGCCGGGAGTTCCAGTTCCACTGTCGCACCGCCAGGCAACGACATTCGCTTCAGCCGGGTTACCCGCGGGGATCGATCCGGTCCGTTCGTCCGGGGGTTGATGCGCAGCCCCGCAAGGCGGAGGGTGGGCTCGGCGAGGTCGGCGATGGGTGGGTATCGGTCGGTCCAGACAAGCAGAAGGTGTTCCCCGGACGGGCTGACCAGTACCGATGGCGGATTCGGGGCGTCGAGGATGTCGCAGACCGACTTCGGCGGCTTCCGGTAGCCGTCCTGGGCATCGGACCCAGTTGCGAGGAGGAGGGTGACTGCGCACACGCTGAAGGACCGCATGTTGACCTCCGGGGGAGTGATCTCGACAGTGTACCCACCCACCCATCCGGCGTATACTGACCGCCCCAACCCAGCCACAACCTCTCACCCCACCCTCGACATGAAACTCCTCCAGTTCGCTGCGGTCTCCGCCATCACCACAATGGCTTTGTTCGCCGCTCCCACACCAACGCTTGCCTCGGACGACGCCCAGGTGGTTGTCCTCCCGGGTGGAGAGGGTATTGGCAAGGGCAAACACATCGTCCTCCTCAGTGGCGACCAGGAATACCGCTCCGAGGAAACGATCCCGCAACTGGCCAAGATCCTCTCGAAACGCCACGGATTCCAGTGTACCGTCTTGTTCACGGTCAACCCCAAGGACGGCACCATCGACCCGGCCGTGACCAATCCCATCCCCGGGCTCGAAGCCCTCAAGACCGCCGACCTGTTCGTGATCTTCAGCCGGTATCTCAACCCGTCGGATGACCAGATGGCCTACATCGATGCATATGTCAGCAGCGGCAAACCGGTGGTCGGGCTACGGACCGCCACCCATGCGTTCAACATCCCGGCTGAGCGGAAGTTCGCCAAATACGGCGACGGGAGTCGCGTGAAGGGCTGGGAAGGGGGGTTCGGGAAGGTCGTCCTCGGAGAGAAGTGGGTGAACCACCACGGAGCGCACGGGAAAGAAGGAACCCGCGGGGTGATCGCCACAGGACAGGAGGGGCACGCGATCCTCAAAGGCATCAAGCCCGGTGAGATCTTCGGCACCACCGATGTGTACACCGTTAACCTCCCCCTCAAGGGCGACAGCACCCCACTTGTCCTGGGTGAAGTGACCGCCACTCTTGAGCCTACCTCCAAGGCCGTTGAGGGGAAGAAGAACGACCCGATGATGCCGGTCGCCTGGACCAAAACCTACAAGGGCGAAAACGGGACCACCGGCCGGGTGTTCACCACCACAATGGGCACGTCGCAGGATTTCGCCTTTGAAGGGACCCGACGGTTGATTGTGAACGGGTGCCTCTGGGCGGTCGGGCTGGATGGGAAGATCCCGGATGCGACCGACGTAACGATCGTCGGTACGTTCAAGCCAACCCCGTTCAAGTTCGGCGGACACCAGAAGGGCGTGAAGCCAGCCGACACGGTCAAGGAATAGAGATTGAAGAAATCTCACGCAAACCACAGTCACTCAGGCGGCCTCACCGGAGGAACGTCAATGTCCCACATCCTCCGTGTGTCGTTGCTGGCGGGTCTGGTGCTCGGCGGACCGGTCTTCGCTGGCGGGGGGGCACCGACATCGGCAGACTCAGAACCGCCTCGCGTCTCGCTGTCCGACTCCAAAACCGACGCCGATGGCTTTCGAGTTCACACCGTGACATCGGAGTTCCAGGCCGGGGAGACGGTGATTCGTGTTCTGCTTCCCGAGGGGCTCAAGCCAGGTGAGCGAGTTCCTGTGGTGTACGTCCTGCCGGTCGAAGCGCGCGACGAGTCGCGGTATGGGGTCGGACTGCGGGAGGTCAAAACGCACGCCCTGCACACGAAATATCGGGCTGTCTTCGTCGCGCCCTCGTTCTCGCACTTGCCCTGGTATGCCGACCACCCGACCGACCCCGAGATCCGCCAGGAGTCATACCTTCTCCAGGGCGTGGTGCCATTCGTGGAACGCACATATCCGGTGAAATCGGAACGGGCCGGGCGGTTGCTGCTGGGGTTCAGCAAGTCCGGATTTGGTGCGGTCGCCCTCCTGTTACGACACCCGGATCTGTTCGCGAAAGCGGCGGTCTGGGATGCCCCGCTGATGATGGAGAAGCCTGGAGCGTATGGGTCTGGCGCGATCTTCGGAACCCAGGACAATTTCGATCGGTATCGACCGGACCGATTGTTCGCGTCGGCCACGGAACTCGGACCGACGAAGCGTCTGTTTCTGTCCGGGAGCGCGAACTTCCGGGACCATCACGAACGTGCCCATGCCCAGCTCGACCGGTTGAAGATCCCACACGAGTTTGCGAATGATGGCCCCGCCCGCAACCACGACTGGCACAGCGGCTGGGTCGGCCCCGCGGTGGCGTGGCTTCTGACTCCGGGCGACCCGCGATGATCCGCCCGATCTGAGGAATGGATGCGTGCGCACCCTGGCAACATTCGCCCTGCAATCGTAGGACGTACACCAGCACACATCCGGAGGGGGCGCGATGACGGGCCGCCTCAGCCGGTCACTCCTACCCCCAACCGCTCCCCGCGGTCTGCCCGCCGCACACCCCAGTCCCCACTTGAGGATTCCCATGCGACGACTCTCTCTCCCCATCCTGTTCGCTCTCGCGATGTCGGTTGCCGCGTTCCTACCTGATGCCTCGGCCCAGGTGAAAGAAACCGACCTGAGCAAGATCGTGAAAGCCTTGCCAAGCGAGGCCCCGGCGAAGCCGAAGAAGGCCCGGAACGTCCTGGTCTATAGCAAAACCGCCGGGTTCCGGCACTCGTCCATTCCGGTCGGAGTGCGTGCGATCACCTTGCTTGGCGATAAGACCGGGGCGTTTACCGTCACCGCCACCGAAGACGAGTCGGCTCTTGAACCGGAGATGTTGGCCAAATTCGACGCCGTGTTCATGCTCAACACCACCGAGAACTGCTTCCGGCCCAAGACCGGTACCAAAGAGGAACAGGACAAACGTGAGGAGGAACTGAAGAAGAGCCTGGTGGACTTCGTGTCCGGTGGGAAAGGGTTGATCGGCGTTCACGCTGCCACCGACACCTATAAGAGCTGGAAGGAGTACAACCAGATGATGGGTGGAGCGTTCGTCAGCCACCCGTGGCACCAGAAGGTGCCGGTCAAGAACCTCGACCCGAAGAATCCGGTGAACGCAGCATTCGGCGGCAAGGATTTCGAGATCGCTGACGAGATCTACATGTTCCGCGATGACACTGCCCTCCCCACCGACCGGCGGTTCCTGCTCACCCTCGACACGTCAAAGATGAGCAAAATGGACGCAGATAAGGGCAAGCGGAAGGACGGGACGTACCCGATCAGTTGGGTCTCGACCTATGGCAAGGGCCGAACGTTCTACTGTTCGCTCGGCCACCGGGAAGAGATCTACTGGAACCCGGCCATCCTGAAGCACTACCTCGCCGGCATCCAGTACGCCCTCGGCGATCTGGAAGTCGATGCGACTCCGCTGAAACCGACCGGTGGTGAGAAGTAGCCCAACGCCGGTGATCGGTCAGGCTCGAACCATCAATGCGAAGGGGGTCACGCTCTCAGGTCAATGATCTGAGAGCGTCGACGAGCGGAGGATCAACCCCTGTCATCTCTTGCGAAATTCGTCGTTGATACTTCGGATCGTTCACTGGGATTTGTCCGAAACCAGGCCGCGCTCTGCATAGAATAGCATTGCCATTCCACCGGCGGGTTCTCTCGGTCACGCTGCCCGCGGGCCGACGCCCATCTGATCCGCCAAATCTCAGGGGAGGTCTGTCATGATGTTGCGACTGGTTGGGCTCGTTGTCCCAGCTGCGCTGTTCCTTGCAGTCGGTCCGGCATCCGCTGGACACGGTGGTGGAGGGGGACATGGAGGTGGCGGTGGACACGGCGGTGGGGGTGGACGTGGTGGCGGCGGTCATGTCGGCGGATTCTCCGGCGGGTATCGTGGCGGATTCTCCGGCGGGTATCGTGGTGGCTACGGTGGCGGGTACTACGGGGGAATCGGCTACGGCGGCTACGGTTACGGACTCGGTTACGGCGGATATGGATATGGGCTTGGCTATGGTGGATACGGCTACGGCGGATATGGATACGGATACCCGTCCAGCTATGGATATAGCGACCCCTCCTACGGATACACCACTCCCTACGTTTACCCCACAGCTACCCCGGCCCAGTACGGCAATCCGGCCATGAGCGGGTCGGGTGTGGTCCAGGCGGGCGCGTTGATGCCCGCAACCCCATCGACCCCGGCCGCACCCGCCCCGGCAACGGTGACTGTGGTCGTCCCGGACGGTGCGCAGGTGTGGTTTGATGGGAAGGAAGTCAGTGCGACTGGTACCAGTCGAGTGTTCACCTCGCCCGCCCTTCAGCCGGGCCAATCATCGGTCCTGTCAGTGAAGGCGCGGTGGGGTGGAAGCACCCGCGAGTTGCAACTGCCGATCCGCTCGGGGGACAAGATGAGCGTCGATATCAGCAATCAATGAGGACTGCGGGTGGAACACGTCGGATAACTGCCGAACCCCGCCTTTCAGGCGGGGTTCGGTTTTTCATGGCGCCAGTCCCCCCCAGATCCGCCTGCGAGGGGTCGAGCGCAACCCCGATGTCTGGCACTCGCATGAGCAACTCTCCCCACCCTCCTGGCATGACGATTGCACAAAATACCAGCGTCAGGACATACGCGGGTCGAACCGGCAACAAGTCCGTGCCTGATACTTCCGACCCGCGAACCATCTGGGAGGTTTACCATGTCGTTTCGAGTTGTGAAGCTGATCGCCCCAGCTGTCCTGTTCTTCGCCGCTGGTCCCGTCTTCGCCCAGCACCGCGGGGGTGGAGGACATGCAGGCGGCGGCCACGTTGGTGCTGCCCACGTGGGCGCTTTCCGCGGGGGCTCTGTCGGCGGTTTCCGCGGCGGCTATGCTGGCGGCTACCGCGGTGGCTATTACCGCGGTGGATACGGATACGGGGGGTACGGATACCCCTTCCTCGGAGGGTTCGGACTCGGATATGGGCTCGGGTACGGCCTCGGATATGGATACGGTGGGTATGGGCTCGGATATGGCGGGTACGGCTACAGCTATCCGTATAGTGGGTACGGTTACAGTTACCCCTACAGTACATACAGCTACAGCGACCCGTACAGCGGGTATGGCTACAGCTATCCCGATAGAGGGTTCTACATGTCCCCTACCGACAACACCTACTCCTCCACCTCGGCTACCCCGACCGTGGTCGGTACTCCGATCACGAACGGATCGGGCGTGGTCCAGGCGGCCGGGTTCACTCCGGCGACATCGGTCACTTCGACACCGGTGCCGGCGACAGTGACCGTGGTCGTCCCGGACGGTGCGCAAGTGTGGTTTGATGGGAAAGAAACCTCCTCGACCGGCACCAGTCGGGTGTTTACCTCGCCGGCCCTTCAACCGGGTCAGTCAACAGTCCTTTCAGTGAAGGCGCGGTGGGATGGGAACACCCGGGAGATGCAGTTGCCGATTCAGGCCGGGGACAATATGAACGTTGATCTCAGTCAGCTATAACCCCGCGGGCGTCAGCTCTGAACGATTGTCGAACCCCGCCTGAAAGGCGGGGTTCGGGTTTTATTGGGTGCGAGTTAGCCAACTATCCGCCCGCGGAGGGTGTCGAGGGCAGCTCCGATGTCCGGCGACCGCATCAGTGACTCCCCCACCAGCACTGCCCGCACACCGGCGGCCTGGAGCCGTTCCAGGTCGGAGTGCGTCTTGATCCCGCTCTCGCTCACGACGACGCGGTCGGATGGGATGTTTGGGAGGAGGTCGAGAGTGTGTTCAAGGCGGGTGGTGAACGACCGGAGATCCCGGTTATTGATCCCGATCACGACTGCGCCGCAGTCAAGAACCCGCTGCAACTCCTCGGCATCGTGTAACTCCACAAGCGTATGGAGCCCGAGGGCAGTGGCTTCGCGCTGGAGTGTCGCGAGGCGATCGCCTGGGAGGCACTCGGCGATGAGGAGCGCAGCATCGGCCCCGGCCGCCCGGGCTTCGAGGAGCTGATAGCGGTCGAGAATGAAGTCTTTGCGAAGGACTGGGCACTCAACCGCTTTGCGGACAGCGGTCAGGTAATCGAGGTGGCCCTGGAAGTATTCGACATCGGTGAGGACGCTGATCGCGTCTGCGCCGTGGGTGTGGTAGGTGGTGGCGATGGCGACGGGGTCGAAATCCGCGCGGATCACCCCGGCAGACGGGGAGGCCTTTTTGACCTCGGCGATAATGCGAATCTCGCCGGTCGCTCCGACGGCAGCGGTGAAATCCCGGGCCGGCGGGAGTTCGGCAACGCGGCGTTCGAGGTCGCGGACGGGAACGATCCGCCGTGCGGCCTCGATCTCCCGCCACTTGGTCGCGACAATGCGATCCAGAATCGTTGGCATATAATGAAGTTGACCCTGATTCCTGGGCTTTTCGCAGGTCTGATGCACGGTATCCGCCCGAGGCCCAGTTATGAGCCCCTCCAGCCATCTGGTTTCGCGAGCAAACCGGCTGGTGCATGACCACGATCAACTGCATCCAGAAAAACCCGCGAAAAATCGAAGCTGAGGCTCAGAAGGCATTTTATAAGTTCAATGGTTGAGCGGGGGAGGGCGGTGGGGTGATGATTGGTGGAGGAGAAGGCCCCATCGCTTCGGCGTGCAGGGGATTGTTGACGGTTGTGAGGCTATGATGCAACGCCGGGAAGCAGCGATACTTCAATAGATAGCCACCGGATTCTCCCAAGATATAAGCGATGGTAATGTTCCATCATGACTCCTCGGCTGGCACCTCCCGAACGACTAGGGATGAATCGGCGTATTGCCACTGCAATGATGGACAGATTGCTGTGTTATCGCTCCACTCGACGCAGACTTTCATTGGGCGAAAGAGTTTAGTAGTATTTATTGTCCATAATTTTGAGTGAATTGGTGCCAAGATATCCATCGTGTTCCAATCCTCGTGATTTGGCCCAGGGATTGAGACCGCACTCCCGATTCTTCCGCCGAAAAAACTCGCATAGAAGAGCCAACGATTATCAAGGTAGGTGAGTCGGAATGAATGGCATCCCGGATGGGCAATTTCCTGGATACCATCGGCACGTACGAAACCATTCCTAGTAACCAACATCGCCTGGTGGGGATGGGATTTTCCCAGAATCAACCGAATCACTGAGCGGTATGACTCACAATTCACTGGCGTCTTGGAGCAATACGCTGCGAGCAGATTTACGCCAATCTTCATCATGGCTCTGATCGTGCGGACCAAATTAAAGTGGATAGATATCGAAGGAACCTGCGACCCGATATGATAGCTTAACTGATTGAACATATTTTTATTGCCAATTTCCAGTCGAGACATTGACAGCAATGCAAATCTTACATCTTCTGGCGAGAGATACCGAAAAATAAATGACTGATCTCGGATATTGTTAGCTATCTCTGTGATCGTATGAGTGGTAAATACCCTTGGTGGAAGACGATAATTGCGTGTTTTCAGGTCATTGCGTACTCGCTCGAAGTGCAGAGCCCCATTCTTCCCGCGATTGTACCTCTCGAACGCGCCATGAACAGCACGGATCATCACGTTCTTAAATTGCTCCCTTCCGAACTTCTCAGCTTCTGTGACGTCTCCCCTAATCTGCGGTCCGGCAGCTTCGAAGATCATTTGCGGATAGCTGACCAGCGATTCTAGCTTCCCTTCTCGCCATTCCGGCCTCGCTTCGATAAGAAGATCGCGCGATGCGTGATCAACATCCCAAACTTGCCACAGACTCGCGGCCAGCTCTTGCGAGGCTACTATTGAAAGGAAGGACCTCCTGCACAGTGCTGTGTCCAGTACAGATAGAACTCCATTATTGCATCTTGGACATACTGATTTTCCTGCGATTTCTTTCAGCGTGAGTTCACCGCCGATCGCGTGGGGTACGAGATGCTCTCCCTTGCGCTCTTTGGTGACCGCACCGCCGCAGTAAATGCAGATCGGACCGGTTTTCGTGTCGTTCCCAGCCATGTACACCCCCGGTAAGGGTCGCACCTCCACTTTAATGATACTCGCGATCTCGTTGAGGTTCGCCGTCAGTCGAGTGTTTATTGCTTCTGCTAAATTCCAACCCTTCTTTTGCCTCAGCCAGAACCCTTATACTGTCGATACTCATTTACCGGTCCACCCCAATCCCGCTTGTCCACGAGAGCCCTGACAATGCCATCGGCCGCGTTGCTGAACTGGCAAAACGACCGGATGAGCAGGCTGGCAGAGATCGACACACAGTGCATTGCCGTGCTTGGCCTCACGGTGCCGAACCCCCCACTCGCGGATGAGAATCTTCGCGGCTACGTGATGCTTCTGAGCGCCCACTTCCAGGGGTTCTGCCGCGACCTCCACACCGAGTGCGTGCAGATCGTTGCTGCGGGGGCACCTCCAGCCATGCGGGCGATGATCCAAAAGTTCGGCGTGGCTGACCGTAATCTGGACGGGGCCAACCCGCGATACGAGACAATCCGGAACGATTTCGAGCGTTTCGGTTTCGATCTGAATGCGGAGTTGGCTGCGTCGACAGTGACAGGTGGTCAAAACGCCTACTGGGTCACTCTCCTCGGGCACCTGAACCTGTGGCGGAACTACGCCGCGCACCACAAGACTTCACCGCCTGTCGCGGGAGGCCCGCTCATTCTGCCGACAGTCCGATCTTGGCGGATTTCCTGCGATGGGCTGGCAGCGGAACTGGACCGGATCATGTACAATCACTTAGTATCGTTGACTGGGACCGCCCCCTGGTAGCGGAGGTTCACGATGGACACACAGAAGGCCAATCCGATCAAGATCGGCGACCGGGTGAAGATCCTCTCCCCCGGCGGTATGACCGGCCGGGTGGTAGAACTTCGCGGACCACTTGGCCCGAAAGGGGCTCAGGTCTACCGTATCCAACTCCGGGGGAAGCCAAAACCCGCCTATATCGAAGTCGTCGAAGAGCAACTCGAAGCCATCCCCGCCAGCAGCTAACCCCACCCGCCGCGACGGATGAAGGAGCCCCGGCATCTGACCGGGGCTTTGTTGTTCCCGCCACCATCGCGGGGCTAGCGGCTCCCTGATGGGAACGAACTCGTTGGGTGTCACCTCGTCGTGAACCATGCCGGAGATTCATCTTCCCGCCCAGACCTGGACCAGTTCGAGTATCACTCGCACCGCGGCTTCCATTTCTTCCAGGCAGGTCCACTCCAGGGGCGAGTGGGGGTTGTGCTCACCGGTGGACAGATTCGGCGTGGGCAGACCCTTCTCGGTCAGCATGGCACCGTCGGTTCCGCCACGGATGATCTTGAACTTCGGCTCCAGTCCGGCCCGACGAGTGGCCGTGGCAGCGTACTCGACCGCCCGCGGCTCCTTTGTGATGCCGTCCCGCATGTTGCGGTACTGCTTGCGGACATCAACGCGAACCCGTGCCTCCGGGTATTCCCGCTCCACCTGAGCGGCGATCTCGCGGAGGATCTCGGCCTGGACGGCGAGTTGGGTTGTGTCGAAGTCCCGCAACAAGAACCCGATTTTCACCTCCCCAACCCCACCCTCGATCGTCAACGGATGGAGGAATCCGTCCCGACCGGCAGTCGTCTCCGGGCTCATTCGCCGCTTCGGGAGACGGTCCAGGAACATTCCCGAAAGTCGGACCGCGTTCGTCATCCGTCCTTTCGCGATCGAGGGGTGGATGTTCACGCCGGTGATGGTGACAGTGGCCGCGTCGGCCGAGAACGTCTCGTCCTCGATTTCCCCCGTCGCCATCCCGTCGAGTGTGTAGCCCACCACGGCCCCGATCATCGATGGTTCCAGGTGGAGTACGCCGCGACCGATCTCCTCGTCACAGGTGAAGACAATTTTCACCGGCCCGTGTGGGATGTCTGGGTTCTCGGTCAGGATGCGGGCCGCCTCCATGATGACCGACAGCCCGGCCTTGTCGTCGGCCCCGAGAAGGGTCGTGCCGTCGGTGGTAATGACGGTCTTCCCGATTACCGCCTTCAGGTCCGGATTGTCGGACATCCGAATGACCTTGGACCGATCTTTCGGGAGGGTGATATCGCCCCCCGGGTAGTTGCGGATCACCTGCGGATCGACGTTCTTCCCGGAGTTCTCCGGGTTGGTGTCGATATGGGAATTGAAGGCGATCGTCGGAGCACCCGGAACGTTTCCGGGGATCGTCGCGAACACAAGACCATGCTCATCTTGTCGGGCGTCGGTGAGTCCGACAGCAAGTAGCTCATCCCGGAGAATCGCTCCAAGGACAAGCTGGCCAGGGGAACTCGGGTAGGCGGTTGTCCGATCATCCGCCTGGGTGTCGATTCGGACGTATCGGAGGAACCGGTCGAGGAGGGTGTTTGTCACGTACGACATCAGACGGACCTCAATGTGCGGTATCATCAGCTCGTAGCTCCCGGCCCCAGAGATCATGCCCGAGGGCTCCTAAATCTCCAGTAGCATCCGCTCCGGGTTCTCCACGCATTCCTTGATCCGGACCAGGAACTGAACCGCTTCGCGGCCATCAATGAGCCGGTGGTCGTAGCTCAGGGCCAGGTACATCATCGGCCGGATCACGATCTGGTCGTTGACCACCACCGCCCGCTTCTGGATGTTGTGCATCCCGAGGATGGCCGCTTGCGGGGGATTCAGGATCGGGGTGCTGAGCATCGATCCGAAGATCCCTCCGTTGGTAATCGTAAACGTGCCGCCCTCCAGGTCGGTGACGCTGATCTTTCCCTCCCGCGCTCGCTTCGCCAACTCGCCGATTTTCTTCTCGATCTCGGCGAACCCCAGGTGATCGGCCCCACGGAGGATGGGGACCATCAACCCTTTCTCCGTGCTCACCGCCACTCCGACATCGTAAAAGTGTTGGTGGACGACGTCGGCCCCATCAATTCGGGCATTGACGAGTGGAAACGCCTTCAATGCCTCAACCGCAGCCTTCACGAACACCGACATGAACCCGAGTTTCACTCCGTGTTTCTTCTCGAACCGCTCGTTGTACTTCGCCCGCAAGTCAGTGATGGCCGACATATCGGCTTCGTTGAACGTGGTCAGTGTGGCGGTGGTGTTTTGCGATTCCAGGAGCCGTTCGGCGATCCGTCGGCGAATCTGCGACATCGGCTGACGGGTCGTGCGAGTGCCGGTCGGAACGAGGGCCGGTGACGCCGGTGGAATGGGCTTCGACTCGCCGTTCACCGCCGGCACCGGCTTCGACACGGGCTTTTCGGCGACGGCAATGACATCGCCCTTCGTAATCCGGCCGCCGGGGCCAGTTCCGGGAACGTCGCCAGCCTTCAGCCCCGACTCCGCCAGCAAGCGGGAAGCGGCTGGCGAGGGGATTCCGGGGGCAGGGCCGGGGAGCGTGATCGCAACGGGCTCGGGAGCCGCCGACGGCTTGGCAGCGGGGGGCGTTGCGGGTTTGGATGCGCCTGTTGGGGCCTTCGCGTCGGTGTCGATCTGGGCGACGACTGCATCGACCGTGACGGTCGCACCCTCCGCCACCAGGATCTTGAGCACCCCCGCGACCTGGGCAGCGACTTCCTGGGTCGCTTTATCGGTCCCCAGCTCGAAGAGGGGGTCATCCACGTTGACGAATGCCCCATCGGGCTTGAGCCAGCGATTGATCGTCGCTTCGGTGATGGATTCGCCCGCCCGCGGCACCTTGACCTGTTCGACCGCCATTACCGCCCCCCTGTCCGTTACCAGATTGAGGAAACCTAAGGAGTTGTCCAGAATCAAAACCGTGAAATCGATGGCACGGGCTTCCAGTCCGTATTGGCCCAGCATGGACCGATGATGGGTGGCCGGGGTTGAGTCCTCGAAACCCCGCCCCGCCATCCCCACGCAGCCGGGGTTTCGAAGACTCAACCCCGGCCACACCACTGGCGTGTTGGCCCAGGATGGCCAGGCCACGGAGAAAATGCCTGGTTTTCTCCTGTTCGTTTGATCGGCGAAAAACACGTGGTTGATCTTGGATGAGTTCTAATCAAAGCTCCCCCCCGCGCCGTCCGAGTCACCGCCCCAGTCGCCACCACCTGTGTCGTCGCCACCGATCGCGCCCGTGCCAAAGTTCCCGGTTGCT
>PLDW01000284.1 GCA_003136315.1 Gemmataceae bacterium
CCCATACCCGAACCCGAATCGGGGTTTGCCGGGCTAGGACTCGATCCCAAACTTGTTGATGCGCTCACTGCCCTGGGGTACGAGGAGCCGACCCCAATCCAGCGGGAGGCGATCCCGCAACTCCTCAAGGGGCACGACCTTGTCGGGATGGCTGCGACCGGGACCGGGAAGACGGCGGCATTCGCCCTTCCGCTCATCCAGCAGTTCGCCGCCGCCGCGACCAAGGGGAAGCCCGCAGCCATGATCCTCGTGCCCACCCGCGAACTCGCCATGCAGGTGGCCGACGCCGTTCACAAATACGGCCGCCCTTATGGCACCCGGGTGCTCCCGGTCTACGGCGGGGCAGCATTCGGGCAGCAGGCCCGCGCACTCGATCGCGGGGTCGATGTGATCGTGGCTACCCCCGGGCGGGCGCTTGACCACCTTCGCCGCGGAACTCTCATACTCAAGGGGGTGTCGGTCGTTGTGTTGGATGAAGCCGACGAGATGCTCGACATGGGGTTCGCCGAGGATATCGATGCCATTCTCGGTGAAACCCCCAAAGAACGCCAGACGATGCTATTCTCGGCGACCATGCCGCCGCGGATCGAAGCCATCGCCCGTCAGCACCTGAAGAATCCCGTCACGATCCGCGTGGCCCAGGAGCGGGTAGGGGCGGGGGAAGTCCCGCGGGTCCGACAGATGGCCTACATCGTCCCCCGGGCGTACAAGTTGGCCGCGCTGGCTCGGGTGCTCGACGTCGAGGCTCCGGCCGCGGCCCTCGTGTTCTGCCGCACCCGGACCGAGGTCGACGAACTCACCGAAACCCTCTCCGCCCGCGGCTACCGGCCGGAAGCCCTCCACGGTGGGCTGTCGCAGGAACAGCGCGATCGGGTGATGCGACTGTTCCGGGCTGGGACCGCCGACCTCCTTGTGGCCACCGACGTGGCCGCGCGGGGACTGGATGTGGAGCACCTCACCCATGTGGTGAATTTCCACATCCCAAGCGAGACGGAAGCCTATATCCACCGGATCGGGCGGGTGGGTCGGGCCGGTCGGGAGGGTGTGGCGATCACCCTGGCCGAGCCGAAAGAACACCGGTTGCTGCGGAACATCGAGCGGGCGACCGGTCAGCGGATCGAGGTGGGACCGGTGCCCACAGTCGCCGACCTGAAGGCCCGGCGAATGGAACTCACCCGGGCATCGGTCCGGGAAGCGATTCTCGAAGGCGATCTCGATCACTACCGGGTGATCGTGGAAGCACTCTCCGGTGAGTTCGACGTGATGGAGATTGCCCTGGCGGCGGTCAAACTCGCTCACAAAGCCGAAGCGGGAGAAGCGACCGGGGAGGAAGAGGAGATCCCCGCGCCGGTGCTGGAGCGGTTCCGCGACAGCCTACCGCGGGGCCGGGATGCCGGCCGGCCGGAGCGCCCGCGTGTGCCGCGGCGAGGGGGGCCAGTGATGGCCCGGTTATTCATCAGTGTCGGACGGGAGGCCGGGGTCGGCCCGCGGGATCTGGTTGGGGCAATCGCCCACGCGGCGGGAGTGCCGGGGCACGATATCGGCGGGGTCGACATCGCCGATCGGTTCTCCCTGGTCGACGTCCCGGAGGAGGCCGCCGAGTACGTGATCGAGTGCCTCCAGGGAACTCGCATCCGCGGTCGGCGCGTGAATATCCGCCGCGACCGCCGCGACGGGGGCTGACGAGACAGAGAAGATATGTTAAGGCGTGCGGCAGATAGAGGATGACCACCCGTCAGGGACAGCCGGGCCGNNGGCGGCCCGGCGTGGGCAAGTCCCAAGGAGGGGTCAGCTTTCTTCTGCTGCTCGCCTAACGATTCTTATGCTTTATTATGCACTCGACGGACGCCGTTCACGATCTCGTCCAACTTTGATAGAAAGCGCGATCGATCCTTCGCGGCCATCGGTGGTGGGCCGCCGGTGACCTCACCGGACTGCCGTAAGGTGTCCATCAGGTCACGCATCCCCAGAAGATGACCGATCTCGTTGTCGGTGATCTCCCGGCCCCGCGGGTCGACCACCCGGGCTCCCTTGAGCAGACACCGACCGGCGAGGGGGATGTCGGCCGTGACTGCGATATCGCCAGGTCCGATCAACTCGGCGATGGCATCGTCGGCGGCCCCGAACCCGGACCGGACGACCAGTTCCACGAGTGGGCTGGTGGGTATCCTCATGGTCGCGTTGGCCACCACGACCACCCGCATGGCATACCGCGCAGCGACCCGGTAAATCTCGTCCTTCACGGGGCAGGCGTCGGCGTCGATGTAGACGATCAGCACGATTCGCACCCCCGATCGAACAGGTGTTTGGCGGCCCTGCCGCTGATCACACCGTGTTTCACCAACTCCGCAGCGATGAGTTCGACCGCCCGCCAGTGCCCATCGTCAGCGAGGAGGTGTTCCACCTTCGCAAGCATCCGCCGTTCGAAGCGTTCCGCCTGTCGTTCGCTCGTCCGCTGGAGGACGAGCCTCCGGACGTATCGGAGATCGCGGTCGGCCTCCTCAAAGCCATAGGTTCCGGTGTGTTGGGCCTCGGCCGCCATCCCGGCCAGCGAGATGAGGATTTCGCGTTCGAGCCAGTCCTCGGTCGGCCGGGTCACCCCCTTGCGGAACTCGCACTGGCCGAGCCGGTCGCGGTTCGGTAGGACGCTCACGCGGTGGACCGGGCGGCCAAGCGCCAGGGCCACGACCGCATGTCCCGCCTCGTGATACGCGGTCACCTCGTCGAATTCTCGATCTTGCTCCATGTCCCGCCTTCTCCGATCCCCCAGCTTGTCGGGTCTCGCCTGACCTGCCAGGTTTCCCCGAACGGGCTATTCCTCCCGGAAAACTTTGGGTGTTGCCATAACTATAGCAACTGCAAGAAGTTACACCGCTATCTCAGCTCAATTCACAATTCGTAACCCCTTCTCAAATCTCAACTTGCAACGATGCCCATCTTCGATTACCGGCCGGGATCGGCGAATCCTCGGAAATGCTGCTCTCGTCTAATTGGGTGAGCGAGGTCGAGCCGACAAACAGGATGATCGGCCTTTCCTGTTCCAAGTGGCTCAATGCGCCACGACTAGCTCCAAAATCGGCTAAAGATGTTGACCCGCAGACGCCGAAAGGGTACTATAGGATCTGATGTGTCGAGGGCTCCGAGGATATCCAATCTCACTGGAGGTTCTGCGATGGACCCCGAAAAAAAAGGTTAGTTGATTCGTGTCGAATGACAACGCCTGGCCGCTTTTCGGTCGGGCGTTGTCGTTTACCATTGGCTCTCCTCGTCCAGAGCTATCAGCCCACCTCCCGGCTTGCACTCGGGGGTGGGGGTGGGACGGGAGGGGTAGCTGTAACTGGAGGGACAGCTGCGGCAGGTTTGGGTCCAGCGATGCTTTGAAAGGCGGGCTCGTCCCACACAAGTTCGAATTCCTTATCCGCGTCAGTGTATGCATCGCTTGCGTTCGACGGATTGAGTCTGACAGCCTCTCTGAAGGCGTCATACATTTTTACTTTGTACTGATCCTTCATTCCCTGGTCTGACGTATCTCGGAACAGCCGGTAGTAGTAGCATGCGATGTTGTAATACATGTCCCCGGCGTCGAGGTCCGTACCACTCCCCAACTTCTTTTTCACCTCCAGTGTACTGACAAGGACGTCGATCGCGTTCTGATATTGACCCTTCTTTGCGTAAAGGCTTCCCAAAACGATGGCGGCCGGGCGGTTTTCGGGTGACCGCTTGCGAGCCAATTCCAGTTGCTTGATCGAGACATCAACGAATTCGTCGTTTGCATTGGAGAATGTTTGCGCAATCTTACCGCTTGCGACAGCAGCGTTAATATCGTTCTGCTTATTGAGGTCATCGCCGACCTGCTTGATTATCTTGTCGACCCTCTTCTCGTCCCTCTTCTCGTCCTCTCCAAGCGCCGCCCTATCCGCGCGTCTAAACTCTCCTGCCAGGAAGAGACGAGTGACCAGGTATCCGCCAAAAAACCCCAGGATCACGAAGTAAACGATTAGACCCCCAGCATACGAGTGCGTGAACCCATTCCCGAGATCTCGGGTAAGAGCCGCAGCGAGATAATCGATCTGTGTGGGGATGCCCCGAAGTTCGATCAACCCCACCCCGACGATAATCTTGCACAACCAGTCGGAGATCGTTTCAAGGTTTGTGTTCACCTGTTGGGAATAACTTGAGTAGGCGATCGGGGAGACGACTCCCTCTCGATGGGTTTCTCCTGCCTGTGGGGTCGCCCCCATGTTGGGATCGACCTTTGGTGGAGGCTCCTGATGAACCCTGGGGATGGCGAAGAGGAACCCAGCGAACGCCCCCGACGCGAGGCAGGCGAGAGCCCACAGCCGGTAGGAAGCAAACGTCGCACTCCAAGTCGTCTCCCCCTTGAGAAGCAGAGTGGCCAAGACGCCTACCAGGAAGGCGACCAGCAGAAAGCAGAGGAGACGGCGATTGTCACTAATCCACTTTTTGAAAGTTTCGGTTGTTGCTGTTAACATGAAACCTCACCATCTCCCAAGTGGGGCAGTTTGGGTAATTTGGATAATTGGAGATTAACAGGCGAATCCCACCGTGGCAAGGCATATTCTTCCCATCGTAGGCGACGACCAGCAGATGCCCGATGCTCAATGTTGACACCATCGTGATCGGCCAGGGGCTGGCCGGAACCGCGGTCGCGTGGCACCTCCGCTGGGCGGGACAGCGTGTCCTCGTGGTTGATCGGGGCGACGCCGCTACCGCCTCCCGGGTTGCAGCCGGGCTGGTCACACCCATCACCGGCCAGCGACTGGTGAAGACGTGGAAACTGGATGACGCCTACCCCGCCGCGGTCGCCTTCTACCATCGCGTGGAAGCGGAGACGGGCGAACAAGTCTTCGTCTCACGCGAGATGGTCCGCCTGTTCGCCGATGAATCGGAGCGAACCGCATTCGAGCAGCGAGACAGCCCGTCCCTTCTCGCGATTGTCAGGGCGGTTTCCCCACCACTCGATCCTGCGTCGTTCGCGGCCCCTCATGGTGGCTTCGCGATGGTGTCGGCCGGGCGGCTGGATGTGATCCGCTATCTGGATGCATCACGGGCCAAGTTCGAGCGGGAGGGCGGATTCCAGGTCGCGAACATTGACTCTGGGCGTGACCTCGAACTCACACCCGGCGGCGTGTCTGTTCCGCGGCTGGGGGTGGAGGCGAAGCAGGTCGTGTTCTGCCAGGGACTGGCCGCGGGGGATCATCCGTGGGGTGGGGGAATCCGGTTTGCCCCCGCGAAGGGAGAGGTTCTCACCCTCCGTGTCCCGGGTCTGGCGGAAGACCGTGTGATTCATCGGGGTGTCTGGCTCGCCCCGGTGGGTGGCGATGTCTTCCTGGCCGGAGCCACCTACGACCGCTCCGACCTCACCCCTACCCCCACCGTCCGCGGGCGGGCGCACATCGAAGGCCGCCTGCGGGAGTTCCTCCGCCTCCCGTTCGAGGTGATCGGCCATTCGGCCGGAATTCGACCCGTGGTCCAGGGTGGGAAACCGGTCTTCGGCTGGCATCCCCAGGCGTCGCAGCTCGCGTTTTTCAACGGGCTGGGGTCGAAGGGAGCGTTGCTCGCTCCGTTCTTGGCTGCGCAGCTCGTTGAGCAACTCACATCCTCGACGGTGCCCCCACCGACCCACCGATCGCGTGTATCGGCTCGGGTGACCGAACAGGCCCACGCAGCGATCCGGGAGGTGTTGTGCCCAGGTGAGATCGCGATCGATGCCACCGCCGGGAACGGTCGCGATACGGTTTTCCTGGCCGAACTTCTCGGGCCGACGGGTCGAGTCTTCGCCTTGGATGTGCAGCCGCTTGCGCTGGAGCGAACTGCCGCCCTCCTCCGGACACGGGGGCTGGGGAATGTCACCCTCATCCGTGAGGATCACGCCAACCTCGCAACCGCCCTGCCTGCGGACTGTCTTGGCCGGGTCGGTGCGGTCCTGTTCCATTTCGGCCCCCTCCCGGGTGGAGACCGATCATTGAATCCGGCACCCGGGTCGACCGTGGCCGGGCTCCGGGCCGCGCTGGCCCTGCTCCGCCCGGGAGGGGTTCTCACAGGGGTGACAACCCTCGGTGGTGGGGACATGGATCGTGCGATGCGGGACGTGTTGGCTGCGGCCTCGGGGATGAGGTTCGAGGTTCGCGAATCGTGTACCGACAACGGAAACGCTACGACCGCGTGGCTTTTCGTGGTCGTGCGAGTGGGTGTGGGACCGAAGAGAGACGCGACCGGCAATTGAGAGGCATGAACACGATCGATGAGCCACACACGACACTCTGCGCGATTTCCTGACAACTGGCGATTCATCCAAGAATCAGAGGCGAACCGAACGTCGGTAAGCATGTACAGAAAAGCCGAATACTAACAAGACTGACGCTTTCTACTTGATACTCGACCTAGAAGCTCGTATTATCCCTGATAGTGCTGTTCGAGCATCTCCCGGCGACGATCGCGCCGCCTGGTTCAATCGAGGGGTTGGTCGCTTCCACCAGCCCTCCGGGTATCCAGGGGCCGACCCGATGTGGGATTTTTGGACTCATCTCTTCGATCCATCGGGGTTCCCACCCCGGTGGGACTGCGGGTTCTGGACCCTCGGTCATGGCTGGCTACACATCCTCTCCGACCTGGGTGTGGCGGCGGCGTACTTTGTGATCCCGTGCGTCCTGGGGTTTTACGCCATACGCCGAAAGGACATTCCCTTCCGGGGTGTCGTTCTCCTCTTCGTTGCGTTCATCGTGATGTGCGGGACAACACATCTGATGGAAGCGGTCCTCTTTTGGTGGCCCGCCTATCGGTTGGCGGGAATTCTCAAATTGATCACCGCGGTGATCTCCTGGGCCACGGTATTCGCCCTGATACGGATCACCCCTCAGTTGATGGCGCTTCGCAGTCCCTTCGAACTTGAGAAAGAGATCGCCGAGCGGCAGCGGGCCGAGGGCGACATCCAGATTTTGCATGCCTCCCTCGAACGGCGGGTTGCCGAGCGGACGGCGGAATTGCAGGCGAGTGAGGAGCGGTTCCGGATCGTCGTCGAGGCAGCCCCCTCTGGCCTGATCATGATGGGCCAGGATGGGCGGATCGTCTTCGCCAACGACCTCATCGTGCGGATGTTCGGCTGGGAGAAGGCCGAACTCGTCGGCCAGCCAATCGAGCGACTCGTGCCGGAACGATACCGGGAGCGACATCCAGCCGACCGGGCGTCCTACTTCGCTGCCCCGGAAGGAAGGTTGATGGGCGCTGGACGCGACCTGACCGGCAGACGCAAGGACGGCAGCGAGTTCCCGGTCGAGATCGGCCTTCAGCCCCTGGAACAGGCGGGCGAGGTGTTCGCGCTGGCCTCGGTCATCGACATCTCCGCCCGCAAACAAACCGAGGCCGAGCTGCGGGCCAGCGAGGAGCGGTTCCGGATCGTCGTCGAGGCGAGCCCATCCGGCCTGATCTTGGCGAGCCCGGATGGGCGGATCGTCTTCGCCAACGACCTGATCGTGCGGATGTTCGGCTGGGAGAAATTGGAACTTGTCGGTCAGCCGGTCGAGCGACTCCTTCCAGATCGCTACCGGGAGCGACATCCGGCCTACCGGGCGTCCTACTTCGCTGCCCCAGAAGGAAGGTTGATGGGAAGTGACCGTGACCTGACCGGCAAACGTAAGGACGGCAGTGAGTTCCCAGTCGAGATCGGTCTTCAACCGGTGAACATGGCGGGCGAGGTGTTCGCGCTGGCCTCGGTCATCGACATCTCCGCCCGCAAACAAACCGAGGCCGACCTGCGGGCCAGCGAGGAGCGGTTCCGGATCGTCGTCGAGGCGGCCCCCTCTGGGCTGATCATGATGGGCCAAGATGGGCGGATCGTCTTCGCCAACAACCTCATCGTGCGGATGTTTGGCTGGGAGAAGGCCGAACTCGTCGGCCAGCCAATCGAGCGACTCCTTCCGGAACGATACCGGGCGCGACATCCGGCCTACCGGGCGTCCTACTTCGCTGCCCCGGAAGGAAGGTTGATGGGAAGTGACCGTGACCTGACCGGCAAACGTAAGGACGGCAGTGAGTTCCCAGTCGAGATCGGTCTTCAACCGGTGAACATGGCGGGCGAGGTGTTCGCGCTGGCCTCGGTCATCGACATCTCCGCCCGCAAACAAACCGAGGCCGACCTGCGGGCCAGCGAGGAGCGGTTCCGGATCGTCGTGGAGGCAGCCCCCTCTGGCCTGATCATGATGGGCCAAGATGGGCGGATCGTCTTCGCCAACGACCTCATCGTGCGGATGTTCGGCTGGGAGAAAGTGGAACTTGTCGGCCAGCCAATCGAGCGACTCCTTCCGGATCGATACCGGGATCGACATCCAGCCTACCGGGTGTCCTACTTCGCTGCCCCGGAAGGAAGGCTGATGGGCGCTGGACGCGACCTGACCGGCAGACGCAAGGACGGCAGCGAGTTCCCGGTCGAGATCGGCCTTCAGCCCCTGGAACAGGCGGGCGAGGTGTTCGCACTGGCCTCGGTCATCGACATCACTGCCCGCAAACAGGCCGAGGCCGACCTGCGGGCGAGCGAGGAGCGATACCGGTTGGCCGTCGCGGCCACCGGTATGGGACAATGGGATACCCCGTTTCCGCCGACGACCCTCGGCTGGGATACCAGGCTCAAGGCGATCTGGGGATTGCCGGCTGATGCCGTTGTGACCACCGACACTCTCCACTCCTTGATCCACCCCGACGACCAAGCCAAAGTCGAGCGGGAGGCAACCGAGGCGTTGAACCCTCTGGGGACCGGGTCGTTCGCCATCGAACATCGCATCCTCGCGCCGGACGGGGCCGTCCGATGGGTAGCGGTATGGGGCCAAACGGTGTTCGTCGGCCCGCCCACCGACCGTCAACCCGTCAGGAGCATCGGAATGATGCTCGACGAGACCACGCGGCAGGAGATCAAAGCCGCCGTTCAGGAGAGCGCTGATCGACTGAAGATGGCCCTGGTCAACGCCCAGTTGGGGCTGTGGGATTTGAACGTGGCGACCAGCCAACTCTCCCTCGACAGCCACTTTCTCAAGATCCTCGGATACACCCCCAGCGAACGTCCCGAACAGCTCGAAACGTGGGTGCAGCGACTCCACCCGGAGGATCGGCCGATGGTGATGGACGTTCTGACCAGGCACCTGGCATGCGACAAAATCCTCTTCGACGTCGAATATCGGATGAGGACCATGCTCGGTGAGTGGATTTGGATCAACTCCCGTGGGCGGGTGCAAGTGCGGACTGCCGAGGGGACTGCTGTCCGTATGGCCGGGACAATCCAGGATATCACCATCCGGAAAAGGGCCGAGCTTTCCCTTGTCGCCAGCGAGGCATTGCTCCGCCAGTTCATCACCCACGCCCCCGCCGCCATCGCCATGCTCGACACCGAGATGCACTACCTCCGGGTGAGCGACCAGTGGTGCAAGGATTACCGCCTCTCCGAACCCGACGTCATTGGGCGGTCGCACTATGAGGTGTTCCCGGAGATCTCGGAGGATTGGAAAGCCATTCACCACCGCGTCCTGTTGGGTGCTGTTGAGGCGTGTGATGAGGATCTGTTCCTCAGATCCGATGGCACAACGGAATGGCTCCAGTGGGAGGCACGCCCGTGGAGAATGCCAGACGGGGAGATCGGCGGGCTGATCATCTTCACTCAACTCATCACAGCGCGCAAGCGAGTCGAGGCCGACCTCCACTTGAGTGAGGAGCGGTTCCAGGCGTTCATGAACCACGCCCCGCTCGCCGCCTGGATGGTGGACGAGGTGTTCCGGGTCGTCTACGCCAGCCCCGGGTTCGACCGGCTGACGGGGCTAACTCCCGGGACTCTACTCGGCCGAACACCCGCCGAGTTGTTCCCGGCCGCGATCGCCGCCAGGCATATGGCGAGGATCGAACGGGTGCTGACCACAGGACGAACCGTGGGGGACGAGGACGAACTCATCGGCCCGGACGGCTCCGTCGGAGCGGTATATGTCGTCAAGTTCCCGGTCCAGGGGCCAGAAGGCCGCACCCTCGTCGGCAACGTGGCGATCGACATCACCGAGCGGAAGCGGGCCGAGGAACTGGTGAAGGCTTCGCTGCGGGAGAAAGAGGTACTGCTGAAGGAAATCCACCATCGGGTCAAGAACAACTTGCAGATCGTCTCCACTTTGCTTGATCTCCAGTCCGGTCACACGACAGACCCAGCAGCGCTTGAGATGTTTCAGATGAGCCGGAGCCGGGTCAAGTCGATGGCCCTGATCCACGAACGCCTCTACCGCGCGCAGGACATGGCCCGGGTGAACTTCGCCGAGTACATCCGCCAACTCACCGACGACCTGTTCCGGACCTACAAGATCTCGGGCGACATCCGGCTGGAACTCGATGTGGACATCCCGCCGCTGACCATCGACATCGCCATCCCCTGCGGGCTGCTCCTGAACGAGTTGATCTCGAATTGCCTCAAGCACGCCTTCACCGACGCCGCGCATGGGTGCCTCCGGGTGGCCCTCCGCCGGGACAACGGGGCCAGCGTCCTGAACGTGAGCGACGATGGACCCGGCTTCCCCGCCGGCACGGACTTCCGCAACACCACGTCCTTCGGGTTGCAGTTGGTGACCACTCTCGTCGATCAACTCGACGGCGAGATCAGCATGACCAGCAACGGCGGGACCACGTTCACTGTCCGGTTCCCCAAAGCCACAAGCCACTCCCCGGGAGGATCCCACTCATGACCGCGACCGCCATTCTCATCGTCGAGGACGAGAAGATCATCGCCAGGGGGATCGAGAAGCAGGTGACGGCGATGGGGTACACCGTGGCAGGGTCGGCCTCGACCGGGGAGGAGGCCATCCAAAAGGCAGTCGAGCTCCGCCCCGACATCGTCCTCATGGACATCCACCTCGGCACAGGGATGGACGGGGTGGAGGCGGCGAGCCGGATCCACAAGCAGGTGGATGTCCCGGTGGTGTACCTGACTGCAAATTCGGACAATTTCACCCTCCAACGGGCGAGATCCTCCGATCCGTTCGGCTACGTCCTGAAGCCCTACGAAGACAAAGAACTCAAGACGGCGATCGAGATCGGCCTGTATCGGCACAAGACGGAGGGGCGGTTGCGGGAGAACGAGCAGTGGCTGACGGCCACGCTCGGAAGCATCGGCGACGGTGTGATCGCCACCGACAAGAAAGGTCGGGTGCGGCTGATGAACGTCCTGGCCGAGCAACTGACCGGGTGGCGGCAGGCGGACGCCCTCGGCAGGGACGTGCAGGACGTCTACCGGATCGTCGCGGAAGAGAGTCGCCTCCCCGTCCTGAATCCGGTCCTCCACGCTCTGAAGAAGGGAGCACCAACCACCCTCAAATCTGGCACCCTTCTGATCGACTCGGCGGGAGTGGAACGCCCCATCGAAGATAGTGCCGCTTCGATCCTGGACGCGGGAGGGAAGGCCTCTGGGGTGGTGTTGGTGTTCCGGGACATCACCGAACGCCGCCGCCTCGAACGTCAGCTTCAAGAGCATCGGCACAAGTTGGAGGAGGCGAATGCCCGTCTCGAAATGCTGGCTACGACCGACGAACTGACACTCCTGAAGAATCGGCGCGCATTCCAGGTGAGGTTGGCCGAGGAAATCGAACGATCCCATCGCTATAAAATGCCCCTTTCCTTGATGCTCCTGGATGTGGACCACTTCAAGCAGTTCAATGATACTTTTGGCCATCCGGCCGGTGATTGTGCGTTACAGGGCATCGCTCGCGTGTTAGGAAAACACTCCCGCTCAACGGACTTTGTCGCCCGCTACGGGGGAGAAGAGTTCGCCATTTTGCTGCCGAATACGGATCAGTGCGGTGCGGTCGTTTCGGCCGAGCGGATTCGCAGAGCCATTGCCGAAGAAGAATGGCCCGAGCGGCAAATGACCGTCAGCATCGGGGTGGCGACCATAACCGCAACCACTCGCAGCGACACAGCCTTGGTCGAGGAGGCCGACGCCGCCCTCTATCGCAGCAAACGGAGCGGGCGGAATTCCGTCTCTCATGCGAACGAATCCTCCCCAAGTGCGGACTGAAGGGGGGCGATAACCGTCCGCGGCAGAATCTCCTCGGGGCGTAACCGGTCGGGCTCAGAGCCTCGAAGAGGCGGCAGATANNCTCGGCTTTGGGGCGAGCCCGACCGGTTACACCCATCTCCTCGGCCGTCTAAGCGGGCGGGCGCCTCGAAGGGCGACCCGGACCTGAGATTCGTGGGGGCCACCCGCTTGGACGACGAAGTCCGTTCGATAATAGCCCAGAGGGGTGCCGGATTTCTGGCGCCACCCAGGCTGCGCGGTGAGATCTCACCACGACCGCACCGCCAACCGACAGGAGGTTACTTCCCCATGACCACGCCAGCCATCCTCGTCGTCGAGGATGAGAGGATCATCGCCAGGGGGATCGAGAAGCAGTTGAAGATGATGGGGTATGCCGTGGCCGGGTTGGCCTCAAATGGCGAGGAGGCCGTCCGGAAGGCGATCGCTTTGCGTCCCGACCTGATCCTCATGGACATCAACCTTGGCGTCAGCATCGACGGGGTGGAGGCGACGGCCCGAATCCGCAAGCAGATGGATGTCCCGGTGGTGTACCTGACCGCCAACTCGGACGACGCCACCCTCCGGAGGGCGATGTTGACCGACCCGTTCGGGTATGTCCTGAAGCCTTATGAGGACAAGGATCTCAGGACGGCCATCGAGATTGGGCTCTACCGGCACAAGACGGAGTGGCGACTGCGGGAGAACGAGCAGTGGCTCGCGGCCACCCTCAGCAGTATCGGCGACGGAGTGATCGCCACCGACGAGCATGGTCGGGTGCAGTTGATGAATACCCTGGCCGAGCAAATGACCGGGTGGCGGCAGGCGGACGCCCTCGGCAAGGACGTGCAGGAGGTCTTTCAGATCATCGAGGAAGCGAGCCGCCAGCCCGTCCCGAATCCTGTCCTTAGCGCGCTGGCGAAGGGGGAACGTACCAAACTCGCTCCGGGCACCCTCCTGATTGACAAGGCCGGGGTGGAACGGCCCATTGACGACTGTGCTTCTCCAATCCGGGCCATGAACGGGAAAGTATCCGGTGTGGTGCTGGTATTCCGGGACATCACCGAACACCGTCGCCTCGAAGACCACCTGCGGCAGTCCCAGAAGATGGAGGCCGTTGGTCAACTGGCGGGCGGGATCGCCCACGACTTCAACAACATCATGACGGTCATCACCGGGTATAGTGACCTGCTGCTGAGCGACGGCATCGTCTCGACACCCCTGCCGGCCGCCAGCCGCATGGACGCACTGCAAAACATCTACGACGCCGGGCAGCGGGCCGCCGCACTGACCCAGCAGATCATGGCGTTCAGCCGCAAGCAGATGCTCCTTCCCTGCGTGATGAACCTGAACACCACCATCCGGGACATCGGGGTGATGGTCAAGCGGCTGATCGGTTCGAACATCGAGTTCACCACCAACCCCGCCCCCGACCTCGGGCCAGTCGAGGCCGACCCGACCCAGATGGGGCAGGTGATCCTGAACCTGGCCATGAACGCACGGGACGCCATGCGGGACGGGGGGCGGTTGGTGATCGCCTCGGCGAACACCGAGTGGGACAGCGAGACGGCTGGGCGGCATCCGCTCGGGAAAACTGGCCGGTACGCCATGCTCTCGGTGTCCGACACCGGCTGCGGCATGTCGGAGTACGTTCTGGCTCACATCTTCGAGCCGTTCTTCACAACCAAGGGGCTCGGCCAGGGGACCGGACTCGGCCTCGCCACGGTGTTTGGGATCGTCAAGCAGAGTGGGGGATACATCGAGCTCACGAGCAAGGTCGGGGAGGGGACGACGTTTCGGGTGTACTTGCCGCGGATTGCGGAGTTGCCGCCCCAGCCGACGACCCGAGAAATCCGCCTGGCGGCGAAGGGCCGTGAAACCATTCTGATTGCCGAGGATGAGGAGGCAATCCGTCGGATGACCACGATGGTCCTCCAGAGGAGCGGGTACACCGTGCTGGAGGCGACGAACGGCCTGGAAGCGGTGACGGTGGCCGAGGGGCACACGAAGCCGATCCATCTGCTGTTGACCGATCTGGTGATGCCGAAACTCTGCGGACGGGAACTGGCAGAGCGGCTCCTCCACGTCAAGCGGGGGATGCGCGTGCTGTACATGTCCGGGTACACCGAGGACGTGATGGTGCAACAGGGAGTCGAGTCGGCCACCGCCAACTTCTTGCACAAGCCCTTCAGCCTTGCCGCTCTCACAAACAAGGTGCGGGAAGTCCTGGACCAGCCCTGATACCGGAACCCGTCCGGGGTGTTGCATTGCCAGGAAGACGGCTGGGCGCCGACCGTGGCACCCGATCCCGCTGGTCGATTTGCTCCCGCCGCCTGCCTCACCGCCGGTACGCCCGAACCACCTGGAGCCCTTCGTCTTTCGACTGGTACTCCCAGGTCACCTCTCCGTCTGGGTCGACCTCGATCACCTTGTTCAGAGAGGGAGACGCGATCAGCGTGTTCCCGTTCGGCAGCCTCTGGACGGACGTCGGTTGATTGATCCTGTAGCTCCACCCGGCTTTGCCCGTTTTCAGGTCGTATTCGCACACCTTGTCCCGCTCCGAAACCAGGATAGTGTTCTCCCCGATCACGTCCATCCCGGCCATGTAAAGGGACAGGAACTTGGGGAGAACGAGCGGCTTACCGACCTCCTTCCCCTTGGAATCGAGGCGGACGAAACTCACCCCCTGGCCGGTGTTGGAGTTAATCAGGAGCACGGTGTCCCCACCCGGGAGCCGACGACCAGTCACAATGTCGAACGCACCCATCGGTCGGGTGTACGTCCACACAGACTTCCCGTCCTTGTCGTGTTCGGTGACCATCACCCGGCAGACATAGAGCCGACCGCCATCGGCCAGGGGCTCGGCGGCGACCGGTTGGTTCATCGTCTGGGTCTTTGTGACCGTGCCATTCAACTCTCGTTCGGTCACCCGGCTAAAATTCTGTTCGACGATCATCACATGACCGTCTGGCAGCATTCGGGCGTCGAAGGGGTGGAAATTGGTCTGAGTGAGCCGCCATTTCTCCTTGAGGTCTGGCCCGAGGGACACGATCCGGGCCATGCCAAAGCCCCGCTGGTCGTGTTCGATCAAATCGGTGATCCCCTGGATCCGGGGGTGAAATGTGAGTTTCACCAGGTCCACCGCCCCGCCCTTCTTTGCCCACCACCCACCCCACGCATCCTGGGTCTTTGCGAGCGATTCCGCGGAGCGCCCGAAGCGCCCGCCGGGAGGATGCTCCCCGGCCAGTTGGAGGAGGAACTCCTCGAGTTGCCAGATCCGTCCCCGTGGCAACTGGGGGATGCTCCCGATCAGGTCCGGGACGAACTCTTTCTCTCGTGTCGTCATCACCAGCGCCCAGAGTCCGCGGAACTTGGAATCCGGGTCGGGGTCCGCCCGGACTGCCTCCTTCACTTTCGCGTAGGCGTCCTTGATCCGAATCCGCTCTGTGGCCGGCCCACCCTCGACCAGTGCGACATACGCCGTCGCCCTGCGGAGCGGGGACGGGTCGGTCAAGGCCGCGACCAGGGCCGGTTCTGCCGCCCCGTCGCGAACCGCGAGGGCCACCAGAGCCGTGCGGATGTCGTCCGCGAGGGCATCGGTGTCGGCCAGGGGGAGAAACCCGAGCAGCGCGGCCGCGGCACCCGGCGGCTTCATCCGCACGACAGCCCGGACAGCGGCCGCAGCGACCGTTGCATGAGGCACCTTCTCCATCTTCCGCAGCACCTTCCCGGCCCGGTAGGCAATCTCGGGGTTGGGGTCTCGCTCGGCCGCCCGGAGCAGGCTGATGACCGACGGCCCGTAGCCGGTCAGTTCTTCGGCCGCTGCCAGCCGGTCGTCGAAGTTGTCGGCTGCGAACCGGGAGATGATCTCCTTGATCCGCCCTTGCTCGGCTTCGGACGCTGTTCGCAGCCGCAAGTACTCGACCAGCTTGACCCCGTCGGTCGGGGACAGCCCGGCTTCCTTCAGGGCCTCTTCGTCCGTGAGAGCGGGTTCACTGGTGGTGGGGGGTGCGACCATGCCGAACCCGGCCCGAACGGGAGCGATGGGCGGAGGAAGAGGAGGTGCGGGAGGCTGAGCCACCGCCAGGCCCAACCCGGCGAGAACAGCAAGTGGACCGAACGGGTATGCAAGCCGGGGCATCAGCGGGCTCCGGGAAAAGTGGAGGGCGTCCCTCTCACTTTACGCAACCTGCCAGGCCGTGGGAAACTCTTTTCGCTCCGGCTTGACGGCCCTGGCGAGTTTGCAGCTCACAGTTGACAGCTTGCAGTCGGGTGGGAAACTCGGCACGGTTCAATGAGTGGGTGCGAGGAGTACCATTGTCATTGGCGAACCGGCGACGTCAGTCGCCGGGTGAGNNGCGACTGACGTCGCCGGTTCGCCTGTTGGTGTGTACCCGGCGACTTTGCCTGTTGTTACCTTCCTTTGAACCAGGCCGGAAACTCTTTACGCACCGGCTTGACGGCCCTGACCCGACCTGGCATACATCTCAGCGCACACGACCCACGGAAAACCGGTACGATCGACCGCCGGCCGGCGATTGTCCGAGTGGGTCGGGTTGCGGAGGGAGCCCGATGGCGAGCGGATTTCTGCTCAGGTGGGCGGTCGCCCTGGGGCTGACCGGGTGCGCGTCCGTCCCACCGCTCGACAACCCATTGTTGATCAACAAAACCGCGGAGCCGGTCGAAAATCCGGTCCTCGTCTCCCCCGGGATACCAAATGGAGAGTCCTACCGCAAAGTGTTCGAGAAGTGCATCGATGTGCTCAACTCGTACAAGTTCGACATCCTCTCGGCTGATATGCGCGATGGCATGATCATCACCAAGCCTCGGATCTCCCCCGGCTACGAGCAGGTCTGGAAAGGTGGCAACCCCGATCCCCGGGAGCGACTGCTGGCCACCCTCCAGACGACCCGGCAGATCGTGTGGATCAAGATCGACGTCGGAGAGCGGGGTGGTTATACGGTGAAAGTGACGGTCGAGAAGGAGATGGAAGACCTGGCCAAACCGACGCGACAGCGCATTGGGGCTGTGTTTCAAGAAACACCGACAGTCGCACGGGAAATCGAAGTCGTCGGCCCGATTGCCCCCTCCACCACCTCCAGTTGGTTCCCGGTCGGTCGGGACTATGCGTGCGAGCAACTCCTCCTGAGACAAATCCGAGAGTGCAGGTAGTAAACGGCGGGAGAGGTCGAAATGACCCCGGAGGGGTCACAGCCATTAACCGGTGGTGTAACCGGTCGGGCTCGCCCCAATGCCGAGGTTTTGAGTCCCGNNGAGCCCGACCGGTTACGCCCATTAGCCGGTGGTTGAGCGAGCGATACCACCATTTGGTGAGGGAGACGGCCGGAAATGACCGACCACGATTGTGGGTGCCACGGGCGGACAAGCCGCTCGTGGCAGATCCCGCTGGTCGATTTGCTCCCCCGCCTGCCTTACCGCTTCGGGAGGGGTGTGGAAGTCTGGCTGTAGAGGCTGGCGAAGACACCAACGACGTCGCTCAGCGGCATCGTAAACGTACCGGCCCGGGTTGGGTAACCAGACGTGAGCCCGCCTGCCCCTTTGGGCTCGAACCGATTCCCCCACGGATTCCACAGCGTAACAAGCACGGCTTCCGGGTCGTAACCGATCACCCCATAGGCGTGGCCGGAGGCGATCCCCGGTGGCAAGCCGGCGTGGTGCGGAGTGCTGACGCAGGCAAGGATCTTGTGCTCGTGGACGGCAATGAGAGTCTTCCGGGCCTCCTGCTCGGCTGCGGCACGGTCCTTGGCTGCTGTCGGCTGGAGAGGAAGCGCTTTGACTTTGTGGCCAGTCAACAACTCGATCGTCCGGCCGGTATTCCCGCCCGAACTGATCGCATCCATCACCACCGCTGATCCGCCGTGAGATCGATTCTCGATCGCAACGGCCTCTTCCATCACGTTCAGCCAGAGACCCTGATCTCCCGCGGTGGACCCGAGAGCAATCTGGGCATCCGTCAGACGAGGAACCCGGACCGGCTGCCGTCCCGGGAACGTCACAAGACACGACCCGTCAGGCTGTTCGTGGAACATCGCTTTGAAACGCCCAGGATGCTGTGTGACCAGCGCCCCAATGGCGGAGACGACAAAACAATCACCGAGCTGACCCTGACTCATTCCGTCCCTTCGGGGGGCGTGCATCTCGAACAGGCCCCGCGGCGCGCTTTGCAAGTGGCGGTGGAAGCGGGTGAACACCCGTTCCAGATTGACCGGCCGGGTCTGTTGATCTCGCCGCTCCTCGGGACCGGTTGAATGGTGTGGATCAAGAAGAGAGGCTTCCTCAACTGGTATCGGGGGCTTTTGCCCCCGGAAGTACAGGTGGACGGCAGCCAGTGCCGCGGCCTCATCCCCCCGCACCCGGGAGCTGTTGACCAGCGCGTTGACCCGCTCGGGGGTTAGCTTTCCATCGGGGCTGCCTTTCGTCCACTCGGCAAAGTGTAATCGGGCGACCGCCGCGAACGTGTCGTCGGGCTCCGCTGCCCTGACCGACGCGATCGCACCCGGGGCGAGCAACAGAACAGACAACGCCAGACGGAGGGAAGACATGGCTGTGCCTCTTCGATGAGAGCAGACGGCCTGTGGCCACAAGACGACGGTCACAACACAGTCGGTCGCAGGTGATTCCATCGTTGAAGTGAAAAATCCCCTCTTCGCTTGCGCTGTTTTTTTGAAGTGGTCCGGCGTGATTCCCAGTTAGGGTGCGTAAATCCCTCCCGACTTGATGAACTCCCTTTATTCGTGAGGGATGGAACGATGAGGCAGGGGAGCAGGAAAGCGACCCTCCGCGATGCGATCTCATACAGGAACCCGCTGAGGCAGTCCCATTCCAAGAGCAAGCATCGATATAACGGGAGGGCGAGGCTCCTGCCGAGCGTGAGGGCGGTCCAGCTCGGCAGGAGCTTCGCCCTCCCATATATACGTCTAACCGTTATTCTGTCGATGCGACCACCTCAGCGGGTTCCTGTATCAGGAGAACCGATCGATTGAACGATCCAGTGGGGTGGGCCTTACGGGAGAATCTTGTCGTTCCGGAAGGTTCGCTTCATCCCGGCGATGCCTTGGCCAACGTCGTGTTGGGCGAGTGGAATCGTTGTCGTGGGAGGTTGGTGGTCATCCCCTGTCCGTGCGTGGTTATTCCGTTTCCACCTCTCGCCAGAACGGCTGATCCACCACCTCCGAATACCCAAGATTTGCTGCTGATCCTTCACCGCAGTGACACAAGGCACGCGGATTGCTGTGCGGATCAGCCGACCCCCTTTGAACCGTTGCCAGCTTGCCCTGCGTCTGAGGGGGTGCGAACGCAACATCGCTTGATTGAAAATCATTCTCGATCAAGCGATCATTTTGTCCACACTAGATTTCTGGACGTGGAGTCACTGATTCTCCCGAGCAAAGGATCACGATGCGTACCCGGCCTGGCCGAACTGGCTTTACGCTGATCGAACTGTTGGTGGTGATCGCGATCATCTCCATCCTGATCGGGCTTCTCTTGCCCGCGGTCCAGAAGGTCCGGGCGGCAGCCGCCCGGGTGTCCTGCGAGAACAACCTGAAGCAGATCGGGCTCGGTCTCCAGATGTACCACGACATCAATCTGGCCTTTCCCCCGGGCTACCTCGCTACCGCCCCCGCGGGTGACCCGAACTTCGCCACGAGCCCGGGCTGGGGGTGGGCCGCCTACCTGTTGCCCTACATCGAACAGACAGCGGTGTTCAGCCAGATCCAGGGGGCGATACGGGCGAACACGCCGATCACCGATTCGAGTGTTGCGGCCGCCATCCAAACCCGTATCCCCATCTACATTTGCCCGGCCGACCTCGCTCCCCCCGGGCCGTTTCTTGTGTATAGCTTGGCAGGGAACACGAGCTACCCAATCACCTACAGCCAGGGGAGGACGGGCACCGTCCTGGCGGGACCGAGCAGCTACGCTGCATGCGTTGGCCGGGACGAGGATTCGGACGCTGATGGTGTGACCGGGAGCGGGGTCTTCTACTGTAACAGTCGGACCAGGATCACCGACATCACCGACGGGACAAGCAGCACCATCCTGATTGGGGAGCGTGCGTGGGCGAACGCAAACGGAGTGTGGGCCGGTGCAATCCCCGGGTGTGCAATGGCTTTTGGGCCGAACAATGCCTGTCTCTCGGTCATTTCTGGGGGCCTGCCGAACTCCCCGATCTACGCCCCCCCAATGCTGGTGCAGGCCCATGCCCACCTGATCAATCCCATGACCGATGGCGATGGTGGGCTGGACGACTTCTCCAGCTTCCACCCCGGTGGGGCGAATGTCCTATTCGCCGACGGCTCGGTCCACTTCGTCCAGAGCACCCCGCCGGACCCGAACCCAGGCGCACCGGGGTCGGTCCAGTCGACTTATCCCCCACCGCTTGGCACTCCGGGCAACTGGTATACGACCCAGAGCTACAACTTCATGGGTTATGGAACCCGGGCCGGGGGTGAGGTCTGTCAGCCGCTGGATTGACCCCAACGATCTCATCACAGGGGGCACTGGGCGTTTCAGGGGCGAGCCATTCCGGTTGTGGAGGAAATCATGGTGAGACGGGTGGCCTGGGCAGCCGTCCTGGTGGTGGTGGCCGGCGGGTGCGGGAAGACCCCGCCGCCGCAGTCCGGCGGCCGAACGGCAGGGTACTGGGCTGAGGTGCTCGGGCAGCCGGATGTCGCTCTACGGCGGAAGGCCGCGACGAAACTGGGCTCGCTCGTCCTGATCGACCCGGTGGCAATGCCGGCGCTGGTCGAGGCGCTGAAGGATTCGGACGCAGAGGTCCGGGCGAACGCGGCCCGGTCGTTAGGTGTGTACTCCGGGGCGCGGGGCGGTGAGGTTCTCCCCGCGCTGCGAGAACTGCAAGAGCGGGACCCCGACGCAAAGGTCCGGCAAGCCGCGGCCAAGGCGATCGAGAAACTGTCCGAGTAACAGATGCCCGCAAAGCCATACCGGGCCGCCACGGAGGGCGGCCCCTACCCAACTGTAGGGGCCGCCACGGAGGGCGGCCCGGCAACACCATATCCCAAGGCCAGGTCAGCTTTTTTCTGCCGTTCACCTCACTCCGGATCGTCCGGTAGCCGTCGTGGGAGCTTGACGGTGAAGGCCGAGCCCTTCCCGACCACGCTGTCCACGCGGATCCGGCCATGATGTTGCTCGATGATCTGGCGGCACACACTGAGCCCCAGCCCGGTCCCTCCACGGCCGTACTCGTCTGGCTGCTTGGTGGTGAAAAACGGCTCAAAAATCTGTCGCAACTGGTCGGGCGGGATACCAACCCCGGTGTCCGACACCCGAACCTCGACCACGTCTGGCTCCAAATTCTCTCGCACCTCAATCTTCAGCCGCCCGCCGTTGGGCATCGCTTGGCGGGCGTTGATCACCAGATTGACCAGGATCTGCTCGATCTGACCGGGGACAGCCCATACCAGCGGCCGGGCGTGGACCCGCGTTTCCACCTGGATTCGGTGCTTGCTTAGATCCTTCTCGGTCAGAACCAGAACCTCCTCGACGAGTCGGACCACATCGCAGTTCTGGCGGTGGGTCGCGCTCTTCCGGGCAAAGCCGAGCATCCCGCTGGCAATGGTCGCGGCCCTCTGCCCAGCCTTTGCCACCCGCTCGAATGCCAGTTGCTTCTCGGCCGGGTCTGGGTTCCGCATCCCGAGTTTGGCCGAGTTGATAATCGTGGTCAGGATGTTGTTGAATTCGTGGGCGATGCTGGAGGCGAGTTCCCCGACGCTGCTCAGCCGCTGGGCCTGGAGCAACTGTTGCCGGAGAGTCTCCGCCTCGGTCGCTGGGGCCAGCACCTCTTGGCCGGTCATGAACACGCCTCCCGCCTCAGACTCACCGCCTGGTGATGCGGGTCGCCGCACCACCTACCCAGGGCCACAGCCACACTTCACCGGTGATCGCCGGTTCCCCCTCTGGCAAACACCCGGTGTGGCACCAACATGCCCCGCTGGCAAGAGGTATCGGTCGCGCCGGCGCGGCCACTTCATTGGAACCGCACATTGCTGGGGGCGGTTCAAGTGTTCCCGAGCCCGCTGTCAAGCCCTATTGGTGTTGAGGTCACCCGACACCACCCAGCTTCACGCCTGATCCATGAGCCAGGAAAGGTTGTCCCATTTACGGTCGGGGTGGGTGAAAGTAGGCGACTCGCTCCGCGAGTCGCCGTTTNNGCCACCGGCGGCGGGACATCCAGCAACCGGACGGCGGCCCACGAGCCGTCATACACCAATTCGCTAACCGCCAGGTTCGGTGCGTGCCCAACCTGGACCCAGTTGGCCGGGCCGTATCCCGGCAGGAGGGTGAGGAGGAGCACCTTGCAAACGACACCGTGAGCCACGACCACGACCCGCCCACCAGCGAAGGTATCAGCCACCCGCTGGACCGCCGGGATCAGTCGATCGCGGAGTTGATCGAACGACTCGGCCCCGGGGGTGGTGAACCCGGTCTCTCCGGCTGTCCAGCGGGCAATGGTCTGTGGCCACAGGCCGTTGTTGGATGCGAAGTCCGTTCCCGAGAGTACACCGACCCGTCGCTCGTGCAACTCCGGCTCGATGTGGTGAGCCACCCCACACGCCACTGCGATGGGGGCGGCGGTGTCCCTGGCCCGGATCATTCCCGAGGACACCACGGCAGTCGGTCCGAGCGCGGCGAACCACCCAGCGGCGGCGTCGGCCTGCCGTCGGCCAAGTTCGCTCAGCCCGACGTCGGATTCCGCCCCGTGGAACACGGTTGGGACCGCGCTTTCCGCGTGACGGGTGAGCCAGATCGTTGTCGACATGGGTACGGGGTTCCTGGTGTGAGAGCCGGNNTCCGTGGCGGCCCGGCTTCGCGGTGACACAAACTTTGACCAGACGCCAACCAGCCCAATAGCCTAATCGACGATCATCGCTGTCTGGGGCTGGCTCCTTCCCTTCTGCTCAACGTCTCATTCAATACTTCGGTTACCCTTGTGTCACCGGAGCCTTGCGATGCGCCTCGCCACCATCCTCACCCCTCATGGCCAGCGTGCCGCCGTCCAGGTCGGGGAGTCGTTCGTCGATCTGCACGCCACCGACCCCGGCCTCCCCACCTGCGTGAAGAGCCTGCTCGCCGCTAGCCCCGCAGTCCGGGCGGCGGCATCTGCCGCTGCCCAATCTCCCACCGCGGTCAAGTACGCCGGGAACGCGGTCACACTCCTACCCCCCGTGCCCAACCCGGGGAAGATTCTGTGTATCGGGCTGAATTATCGTGACCACGCGATCGAGGGCGGGAAAGCAATCCCGACCGAACCGGTGCTGTTCGGCAAGTTCCCGAACACACTCATCGCCACCGGTGAGCCGATCCTGTTGCCGAAGGTCGCCCACAAGGTCGACTACGAGGCGGAGTTGGTGATCGTGATTGGCAAGACTGGGAAACACATCCCGAATGACCCAACCGCGTTCGGTTACGTTGGTGGGTACACCTGCGGACATGATGTGTCGGCCCGGGACTGGCAGTTCCGCGGCGAAGAGAAGCAGTGGATCATTGGGAAAACGTTTGACACGTTCGCCCCGACCGGACCGGTGCTGGTGACCCCCGACGAACTGCCCGACCCGCACAACTTGCAGATCCAGTTGCGACTGAATGGAACGACGCTCCAGAACTCGAATACCCGAGAGTTCATCTTCGGCGTTCCGCACCTACTCTGGTTCTTGTCTCAGGTGGTGACTCTGGAGCCAGGCGACCTGATCTTCACCGGCACCCCGCCAGGAGTTGGGATCGCCCGGAAGCCGCAGATCCTGCTCAAGCCCGGGGACATCGCGGAAGTCGAGATCCAGGGGATTGGGGTTCTGCGCAATCCGGTGGTTGGCGAGTCCTGATAGCTGTGGTCGAGACCGCGAGACTGGGAACGACTTGGAATGAGATCGGGAGACGGGGCCGACAATGTGTCCTATCTTCTCCGTGTCTTCTCCTTCGTGCCCCGTGAGAGTCTGTGGCCAATCCCCCTTTCGACACGATGATCCGGATCTCTGGACTGCGGGTAATGTACGGGTCGTTCGCGGCTGTCGATGGCCTGGACCTGGACATCCGCAGGGGGGAGTTGTTCGGACTACTCGGCCCGAATGGTGCTGGGAAGAGTACGACCATCCGGGTTCTGATCGGGCAACGGCGGCCCACTGCGGGGGCGGTCACCGTCGCAGGCCATGATGTGACCCGTGATTGGGCACGGATCAAGCCGCTGTTCGGGTACGTCCCGGATCGGGAGAATCACTTCGAGGAGTTCACTGGCAGGCGGAACCTGGAGTTCTTCGGCCGCCTCTACGGAGTTCCCAGGCGCCGAGCCCAGGATGTCCTTGAAATGGTCGAACTGGACGAGGCCGCGGACCTTCCCGTCCGGGGGTACTCTCTGGGGATGCGAAAGAAGCTCCTCCTCGCTCGCTCGCTCCTTCACGAGCCCCCGATCCTGTACCTCGACGAGCCGACCGCGAACCTCGACATCCATTCGGCCGAGGTAGTCCACCGCATCCTCCGGGAGCGGGTGAAACTCGGAGCTACGATTATCCTGACGACTCACGACATGGACGAGGTCGAGACGATCTGCGACCGGGTCGGGATCGTCTGCCGGGGGAAACTCGTCGCCCTCGATTCGCCGCTGGCCCTCAAACAGCAACACACGGAGCGGATGGTGGACGTGATTCGCCCAGATGGCGAGCGGATGGTGTTCGACCTGGACACCGACTCGGGCCGGCGACAACTGGCCGAACTGGTCACAGCCGGTCAGGCGGCCAGCATCCGCACCCGGGAATTCGACTTCCACGCAACATTCCTGAAGTTGACCGGGCAGGAGTTCTCGTGAGCTACCAGTGTTCAGTGTTCAGTGTTCAGCCAGACAATCGCCTTTGTCTGGTTGGGTAGCGAGCAACTGGTGGAACTGGATCTAGGCAGACCCGCAGCTTTGTCAGGCTGAAAACTGAAAACTGAAAACTGACCATGCGCTGGTACATCCTCCACGCCCTCCTCCACAAGGAGTTCGCCCGGCATCTGGCGAACCGGGGTGGGATTGCGCTGGCCTTGCTGCTCATTGTGGCGGCGGTGCTGCTGTCGTTGTTCTCTCCGGAAGAGGCAACAGGTGGGACTGGGATGGTTGGGGGGGTTCATCACTGCCTTGTCGAGTGCGATGCCGAGTCGCCGCTGGTGACCCACCTCAAGGCGAACATCCCAAAGGAACTGGCCGGGCAGGTCCACTTCCGTCAGCTCCAGAAACCCGAGTCCATCGAAGGCATGGTCGATTACCAGACCGGTATTGGGGCGATCCAACTTCGTCACATCTCGGCTGAGAAGTCTCCGACTGGCCGCCGGGCCATCCAGGTGTTCATCTGGCATCCGGACGGGGAACCGAATGCGATGGCCCCCTACGAGGCATGGTTCTGGCGGGAGAGCCGCCGGGGGTTTGCTGCCTTGGCGAGGCAGAAGGGAGTCGCTGAGGTTCCTGCAGAACCGACATTTGACCCGGAGAGTCGCTGGCTGGTGTTGGAGGCCCACAAGCGGTTCCAGGATCAGGTCGAAGCTGTGCGACATGCCTCCCCTGGGTCCATGCCTGTCGTGCCGGATCTCGATATCCAGTGGAAGGGCTTGGGTGGGAAGGTTCTCGACTTCCGGGCGGCAATTGCAACGGGGATGGTCGTATTCGCGCTGTATTTCGCCTGTGTCTACCTGCTCCCGACGCTCAACTGCGAGGAACGCGAACGAGGGGTGCTGCTCGCCCAGGCGCTCTCACCCGCTTCGCCGGCCGAGATCCTCGCGGCCAAGTTCCTTTTCTATCCGGTGCTCGGGATGGTGCTTGCGGCGGTCATCGCCGGGATCTATAAGTGGGCTGTTCTCGGGAGTCTCTTCTTCTGGCTGTCCCTGGCCGCGGTTGGGGGTGGATTCCTTGGGATCGGGATGACTGTCGCGACTCTGGCAAAGACTCAGCGGGCGGCGTTTCTCGGAGCGATGTGCTATCTCCTTTCAGTGTCAATGGTTCTGCTGATCTGCTCGACCAATGGAATCCCGTTCATCCCGTATCTGGCTGTGGAATACCACGGCCCACGGATCTTGCATGCAGCCCTCACGGGAGATGTTTACCCGTCTCACTGGCATCATCTGCTTGCAGCGATCGGCCTGGCGGGCGGTTGGCTGGCGGCCGCGGGGTGGCTGTTCCGACGTCGCGGCTGGCAGTGACCGTGTGCTCCTCCCGCACGATCCCACCTACCCCACATTCCGGTCTTAACGGATCTCTCGACACCCGACTCTTCCCAGATTCCGCAAATTGCCTTTGACGGTCAATTTACCCAGCCCTACCATCCTAATCGCGGCTTCGCCACCGCGCCTTGTTGAGAGTTCGGAGTCACAGAGGAGACACACGGGATGTACAGCATCGTGTTGATGGCAGCGGTTACCGCTGGTCCGACAACCCCGGCAGCGGACGCTCCGGCCGCTGCGGTCGTCGCCCCGGTCGTAGTCGGCTGTAGTGGATGTACTGGAGTGTACGCGGGTTGCACCGGATGCACCGGGTACTCGAGTTGTTATGGGTCGTGCTACGGATCGTGCCACGGGTGTCATGGCGGGTTCCTGGGGCTGCGGAGCGGCTGTCACGGCGGGATCTTCCATCACGCTTCCTGCCACGGCTGCTGCGGCGGGTACAGCTGTTTCGGGTCGTGCCACGGCTGCTATGGGTCGTGCTGGGGCTCGTGCCACGGCTACTCATGTGGTGGATGCCACGGTAGTTACGCCTGCTGGGGCTCGTGCCACGGCTACTCGTGTAGTGGTTGCCACGGCTACTCGTATGGATGCGTCGGGGCGGTTTACGGGTCGTACAGCTACCCGGCTTACGGAACCCCAACCCCGGTGGTCGTGCCGGTCGAAACCATGCCTCCTGTGAAACCGGATGGAGAGAAGAAAAGCGGAGCGAACCTGAAGTTCCGCCTCCCAGCCGGTGCCACGCTGTTCGTGGACGGCCGGCCAGCTGCTGGGGCCGGAGTTGAGCGGACCTTCTACACCCCGCCTCTGGAGGCGGGCCAGAAGTACTTCTACGACGTCCGGGCCGAGGTCGTCGTCGCTGGGCAGACCGTCACCGAGGAGAAGCGGGTGATTGTGTCTTCTGGGGCCGAGATCACCGAGTCGTTCACGAAGTTGCTCGCAGCGGCCGATGCGCCGAATGCGGTTGCTTCAAAGTAATGTCGGAGTTGGCCAGTTCTGGCTGCCGATAAACGGGCGTGTTGGGTTCGTCCCAACCCGCCCGTTTTCGTTTTTCCGGGTCGGAAGTGACGGGGATCGGGTGATCGAGCTCAGGAAGACAGGATTCGGACGATTCGATCAGTATCGCGGGCTCCCGGCATTCACCTGATCTTGACCTCACTGCGGCCCACCGACATTCCCCAGGTCGAGTCCAATTGCCCGAACTCGATCGGGGGTGTATAACGCCGGATACAGTTCTGCGCGCAGGAAGACCCCTCAACGGAGAGGATAGCCGTGGCCGACCGCTACCTGTTCACCAGCGAATCCGTGTCGATGGGCCACCCGGACAAGGTGGCGGACCAGATCAGCGACGCGGTTCTCGACTTCTGTCTGAAGGACGACCCGGTCAGCCGGGTAGCGTGTGAGACACTGGTGACGACCGACCTGGCGGTCATCGCCGGGGAGATCACCACCAAGGCCGCACTCAGCCGCGAGGCAGTGGACAAACTGGTCCGAGACGTGATTCGCGAGATCGGGTATGTGGCGAAGGATCAGGCCGAGCGGGAGGAGATCGGCTTCACGGCCGACGCCTGCCAGGTCGATTGCCGGATACACGCCCAGTCGCCGCACATCAGCCAGGGGGTGGATGTCGGTGGGGCCGGGGATCAGGGACTCATGTTCGGGTTCGCCTGCGATGAGACACCGACTCTCATGCCGCTGCCAATCGACCTCTCGCACCGGCTTGTTGCCCACCACGCCGACCTTCGCAAGACCGGCAAACTCAAGTGGTTGCGTCCGGACGCCAAGAGCCAGGTGACGGTTGAGTACAACACGGATGGCACCCCGCACCGTATCCACACCGTCGTCCTCAGTACGCAGCACGATCGTTCGGTGATGATCCGCAAGGGTGACGTCGACTATTTCACAGACGAGGCCCGGCAGGAAGTGATTGAGAAGGTCATCCGCCCAGTCCTCACGGCCAGCCGCGCGGATCTGATTCTCGGCAAACTGGTGATGATTCCGCCGGGGGCGAAGGGGGTGAAACTCGGGGCCGGGGACATCGCTTGCCACATTAACCCGACCGGCTGCTTCCTGACCGGAGGCCCACACGGAGACTGCGGGTTGACGGGCCGCAAGATCATCGTCGATACTTACGGCGGGCGTGGCCGTCACGGGGGCGGAGCGTTCAGCGGCAAGGATCCGACCAAGGTTGACCGCAGCGCTGCGTACATTGCCCGCTACATCGCCAAGAACATCGTGAAGGCCGGTCTGGCGAAGCAATGTGAAGTGCAACTCTCGTACGCGATCGGCTATCCGGACCCGCTGAACATCTGGGTGAGTACGAACGGGACAGCTAAGATTCCGGAGGCAAAGCTGGCCGATCTGATCCGGGCCAACTTCGAGCTGACCCCGAAGGGGATCATCGGGACGCTCGACCTGCGGCGACCGATCTACCGCGAGACAGCACGACACGGGCACTTCGGTCGGGAACTGCCGCAGTTCACCTGGGAGAAGACGGACAAGGCCGACGCGCTGCGGAAGGCTGCTGGGGTGTGAGGTACCGGTAAGCGGACCCAGGGCGTTGCCCATGCCACCCAGGGCGTTGCCCTGGGCTGAGAGATCTCACCCCTTTGGGGTGAAGACGGTCAGTCCGTGGCCGATACGTGGATGGTTTTCAGCCTGAAAGGCTGAGATTTCTCAGCCCAGGGCAACGCCCTGGGTGGCATGGGCAACGCCCTGGGGTCGGTTCATGGGGCAACGCCCTGGGGTCACGGGCCAACGCCTCGCTGATTCCGTTCGCCCATCGATCCTCCATTCAACACCCATCTCACCACTCAATACAACCCGCCACGCGCTGGAGCCTCCTGCATGTCCGAACCGCTGGCGCAACTGACTGGGATCGCTGAGAAACTCTTGATCGGCAAGTTTCACCGGCACGTCTTTCTGTGCATCGGCAACTCGTGTTGCTCGGCCGAGGCCGGGGCGGCGGCCTGGGAGGTGTTGAAGAAGGAACTGAAGGACCGGAACCTGTCGCTCTCGGAGGGTCCGGCAGCGTGCTACCGGACCAAGGTCCAGTGCCTGCGAGTCTGTACGGGCGGTCCGATTCTGGTGGTGTACCCGGAGGGGACATGGTACGGAGGGATGACCGCCGACCGCATCCCGCGGTTTGTCCAGGAACACCTTGTCGACGGTAACCCGATCACCGAGTGGGTCTTCGCCCGCAACCCGCTCCCGAATCCGGGTTGATCGATCACACGCTCGTCACCAGGCATTTTTTGGCTCCGCAATTGCTATCTGGCGGTCAACCCGGTTAAATTGGTGTGAAGATCACCCACCCGACTCGCACCGCCCTTCTCCCCTTTCCGTCCGTAGGAGCTGCCAATGGATCTGTTTAGCCGCCGGGAATTCCTGGAACGTGGTGCCATCCTGTCCGCGGCCGCTACGGCCCTCGGGACCGGAGCGGCCGCGGCCGACAAGCCGGTTTCGGCTGCCACCCGATCGGCCAACGACCGACTCCGTGTGGCTGTCGTGGGCGTCAACGGTCGAGGGATGAGCCACGTCGCCGGGTTCCTGAGCAAGTCCACCAATGCCGAGATCACAGTCGTGTGCGACTGCGACGAGGCGGTGATCGGCAAGGCGATGAAGCTGATCGGAACAATCCAGGGAAAGGCCCCGAAGTTCGAGAAAGACATCCGCAAGGTGGTCGAAGACAAGAGTATCGATGTCGTCTCGATTGCGACCCCGAATCACTGGCACGCCTTGATGGCGATCTGGGCCATGCAGAACGGGAAGGATGTTTACGTCGAGAAACCAGCCAGCCACAACATCCGCGAAGGGGCGATGATGGTCGTCGCGGCACGGAAGTACGAGCGGATCTGCCAGGTCGGGACGCAAAGCCGCAGTAACCCGGCAATGCGGGACGCCGTGGCCGCAGTTCGAGGTGGGAAGATCGGCAAGGTCGATCTGGCAATTGGTCTGTGCTACAAGAGTCGGCCGAGCATCGGCAAGGTGACCGGTCCGCAGACCCCGCCGAAGACGATGGATTACGACCTCTGGTGCGGCCCAGCCGAACTCGCAATGCCGCACAGGAAGACCAAGAACGGGACCGTTCATTACGACTGGCACTGGACCTGGGAATACGGCAATGGCGACCTCGGCAACCAGGGGGTTCACCAGATGGACGTGGCCCGGTGGGCGCTTGGGAAGGGCTTCCCGTCAGGAGTGGTGAGTGCTGGCGGACGGTTCGGGTACATCGACGACGGGGAGACTGCCAACACCCAACTGAGCCTGTTCGACTACGGCGACGCGAAGATGGTGTTCGAGGTCCGTGGGCTCAAGACCGACAAGTACAAGGGGGCGGATGTCGGGGTCATCTGGCTCGGGACCGAAGGCATGGTGGTTTGCCCGAATTACTACAGCAGCGGGATCGTGTACGACAAGGCCGGGAATGTGGTGGTGAAGTACACCGGTGGGAACGACCAGAATCACTTCGACAACTTCGCCAGGGCCGTCCGCAGCCGGAAGGTTGCGGACCTGAACGCAGACATTTCTGAGGGGCACATTTCGGCTTCCCTGTGCCACCTGGCCAATATCAGCTACAGGCTGGGCGCTGAAGCCACATTCGACAAGGACATCACCGAATTCGCCGACTGCTCCGAAGCGGCCGCCGCGCTGGGCCGGATGAAGTCGCACCTGACAGCAAACGGAGTCGACTTGTCCAAGGCCGTGGGCCGGGTTGGTCCGAAGTTGACACTCGACACCAAGACCGAGACCTTCATCGGCAGCGGAGCCGACCGGGCAAACCCGATGCTGTCCCGGGAGTACCGCAAGGGGTTTGAGGTGAAGGAGACGGCGTAGTTCGGAGTTGCAATCAGGCGTGCGGCGTGGGGAGATTTCCCGGTGAACCCAGCCGCTGGGTGCCACGGGCGGCTAGTCCGCNNATCGTGGTAGGTCATTTCCTGGCTTCTGCCTCACGACTTTCGGCATCCTCCACGAACCCGCCCGAGCTGTCGCAGGTGCGGACGAGGATTCGGACGCACGTCTGGGTAGCACCGAGTCAAGCAGTCCGTGGCGATTTTTTGCACGAACTCCAACGGATCATGGTCGGATCGGCCCGGCCGATGGTTCCACTTGCCTGGGGGTGCTGGCAACCTCGCGGTTGGTTGCTAAGTATGTGAGCGTGGGACGGACCCGGGACAGATCCCGTGGCAACCGACTCGTCGATCCAACCAGGAGAGATCCATGCCAGCGCAGGTTCAGAAGGAAGCTCCCGACTTCACCGCCACTGCCGTGGTCCACGAGGAGTTCAAGTCAATCACACTGTCCCAGTATCGTGGGAAGTACGTGATCCTGTTTTTCTACCCGCTCGACTTCACATTCGTCTGCCCGACCGAAATCATCGCGTTCAGTGACCGGATCAAGGAATTCCACGACCGCGGTGCGGAAGTGATCGGAGTCTCGATCGACAGCCAGTTCAGCCACCTCGCATGGATTCAGACGCCTCGTGCCGCGGGTGGGCTCGGTGGCCTGGCGTATCCGCTCGTTGCCGACCTGGACAAGAAGATTAGCACCGCTTACGGGGTACTCCTCGAAGCCGGGATCGCCCTGCGGGGGACGTTCGTCATCGACCAGAAAGGGGTCGTTCGGACGATTACAGTCCACGACCTGCCGATCGGCCGCAGCGTGGACGAGGCTCTGCGTGTGCTCGATGCCCTTCAGTTCGTCGAAAAGTACGGGGAGGTCTGCCCGGCCGACTGGAAGCCCGGAGCCGACACGATCAAGCCCGGGGTCAAGGAGTCCAAGTCGTACTTCCAGAAAGCCGCCGCGAAGGGGTGAGTGAGGTTCCCAAAATTGAGCCTTGCGAGGCTGCAGCCGAGCTGCACGACCCAGACGCCCGGCAGGAGCCTCGGCCTTTCATATGCGCATCAGATCGTCTGCCCGCATATGTGACATTCGGCTTTGGCCCAGGCCCTTATACAAGAGCCCGTTGAGACTGTCGCATCTATGGAAAGACGATTTGACGTATGTATGGGAGGGCGAGGCTCCTGCCGTGCTGCACTAGCCTCACGCTCGGCAGGAGCCTCGCCCTCCCGTTAGACCGATGATCGCTCCTCGAATGAGACAGCCTCTGCGGGTTCCTGTATTAGAGGCAGCACTGCGCGCATGTGGGCGGATTTTCCTTTCTCCCCCGACTGAAGTAAGATAGGGCAATAGCACATGCAGACCCCTGACCTCCCGGGGTTGCTCTCGAACGCCAGCCCCGTCGGAGCCGGATCCATGCCGGACCCCGTTCAAACTCATGGGACAGACGCTCCCACCCCAGCAACCGAAGCGACCGACCTCACCGGCCGGACGCTCGGGGGGTTCCAGGTGATCCGTCGGCTCGGAGCCGGGGGGATGGGGCAGGTCTATCTCGCCAAACAGCTCTCACTCAAGCGGCTGGTCGCCCTCAAACTTCTCCGCTCCGACCTCTCCACGAACCCGACAGCGCTCAAGCGGTTCGAGGCGGAGGCCCACATGGTCGCGAAGCTCAATCACCCGAGTATTGTGCAAGTCTACGAGTTCGGTGAGCACGACGGGCTCCGCTACATGGCGCTGGAGTACGTCGAGGGCCGCAACCTCCGTGAACACCTGGCCCGGAAGGGGCCGCCCGACTTGCCCGTCGCACTGAGCATCATGCGGCAGGTCGCAACCGCTCTCCAGAAGGCTCACGACCAGGGGCTCGTCCATCGAGATATAAAACCCGAGAACATTCTCATCACCCGTAAAGTCGAAGTGAAGGTGACCGACTTCGGACTGTCGCGGTTCTTCGCTGGTGGGGAGGCCCTGAATCTGACCCAGAGCGGAGTCACCCTCGGCACTCCGTTGTACCTCTCACCCGAACAGGCCCAAGGGCACGCGCTCGACCACCGGAGCGACCTCTATTCATTTGGGGTCACCTGTTACCACCTGCTCGCGGGCGAGCCCCCATTTCGCGGCGTCTCAGCCGTCGAGGTGGCGCTCAAGCATGTGACCGACCAACCCTACCCGCTCGCCGAACTTCGTCCCGATCTCCCGCCGGACCTCTGCGTGATCGTCCACAAAATGATGGCCAAATCCGTTGAGGATCGCTATCAGACAGCCCGCGACGTGTTGCGCGATCTGGCGAGAGTCAAAGAAGGGTTGAACCTGGGGCAGACCCAGATGGGGCCACTCGGAGCGACGAGCGTGCTGGCGGCTGGTATGCCGGCACAGACTGTGGCGAACGCGGGCCCAGCAGGGGCAGTCACGACAGCTCTGTCCGCGACTGGCGGGGTGGTCGTTGGAGGGTCGCCCATCCGTTGGGGCCGGTGGGTTCTCGCCGGGTTGGCCGTCCTGCTGGGTGGTGTGGGTGGTGCAGTCGGATACATCGGGCTTCACCCAACTGCAGAATCCTCCTCGACCACGGTCCCGCCGGTCCCGACTGCGGCAATGGGTCTGCCCGAGTTCCGCCCGGTTGGTAAGTTGACCACGACCCGCGAGCGAGAACTGCTCGCGATCCTGGCGGACCGTGGGATGACAGAGGAGACACGGGTCGAGGCGGGGATCGGACTCGGGTTGCTCCTCCTCCAGGAGGGTCGACTGGATGAGGCCCGGGATCGCTTCGAGACGATGGAGAAGGTTCGTCCCGAAAAGCCGGGGGCCGCGATTCAGGTCCATCTCGCGGGGCGGATCGGGAAAGCCATCGTGCTGGCCTACCGGGACGGTGATCCGCAATACCCACAGGCAGCCCAGACATCCGTGAAGCAGTTCAACGAGACGTTGACCCAACTCCCCGCAACGCCCTCGAAAGGCTCCAAGGTGGATAAAATCGACCGGAGCCAGATCGTCCGGTGGTTTGTGATCCGTCACCCGGATCTGGCGCAGGCGATGTGCGACGCCCTCAACCGCGACGCCGCCAACATCGCCCCGGAGAAACTCCCCGCACCCCTGGAGTCGCTGCGGTCCCCCAGGTGGCCTCTGAAGAAAGAGTGAGGGTCAGGAGGACCGGAGCAAACCCCTGTCGAACGGGTGGGATTGATTGATTTAAGATTTCAATCAATATTAACCACAGAGACACAGNNCAAAATCCGAGAGAGGATATTTCGCTTTTCTCGGTTTTCGGTTTCTCTCTGTGTCCTCTGTGTCTCTGTGGTTAATGTAGGATTTAAAAATCAATATTCGCCACAGAGAGAAGACAAAAGGCGATGCCGCCTCGCCAGCAGAGATCTGAAATCGACTCCCCCTTCCGTTTTAGGGAACGGGCTTGGGGGGGTTAGGTTCTTTGCAATCCCTCAGTCCCCGCCTCCGAGGTGCGGCCTGAGAGACTCCCGCAGCCGCGCTTCGACCTCCGCCGGGAGCGGTGGGCCTGGCAATTTCCGGGTGATCCGGATCGTGTAGTGGTACGACTCCAGATACGCACCGCAGTTCGGGCACCGGGTTCGGTGGAACTCAAACAATTCTTGCACGTCAACAATCAATTCTCCTTCGACGTGATCGATCAGCAGGTCGCGAAACTGGTCGCAGGTCATATTCATGTCGCGATCCCCCCTTCAAAGTGCGGGGCAAGCGAGTCCCGCATCCGCATCCGCGCCCGGTGCAACCGACTTTTCACCGCGGGCACCGAGAGTCCCAGGATGCCTGCGATCTCTGCGCTTGGCAACCCTTCCACATCTGCCAGTACATACACATCACGAAACGGGACCGGGAGCTCCCCGATCGCCTTTTCGATCACTGCAGCTTGCTCGGCCGCCAGGACCGGTTCGTCCGGTCCGACTGCCCATCGTTTTACCGGTCCGGCCGCCGAGGCCATCTCAAGAACCTCGTCGGCTGCCTCAGTTGTTTCTCGTCGCTGCCGGTTCGATCGCTTTTGTCGGTAGGCCAGGGCCGCGTTCACCGTCACGCGGTGGAGCCAGGTGGAAAGTTGGGAGTCGCCGCGGAAGGTATCGAGTTTGCGGATGACCTGGAGGAGCACGTCCTGGGTGACATCCTCGGCATCCGCGTCGTTCCCGAGCATCCGCCTGGCAATGTGGTAGATTCGCGGGGCATAGTCTCGAAATACCACCTCCGGGGTGACCGGCGATCCGGCGTCGGGAAGCGGACCGGGGTCGTCGGCATCGGCGGGTGGGGGTAGGGGATCGGTCATCGGTGGCTCGCAGGGTTGCGGGACATTCTGATACGATAACCCAGCCGGCCGGAAGTGTCAGCCCCGCCGTTTCCCGCGAGTGAGCGTATCCGATGTCGTCCCCGCGTAAGTTCGTTGCCGCCCTGTTCGATTTCGACGGCACCCTCGCCGACAGTTTCACCGCCATAACTGCAAGCACCAATCACGTTCGGCAATCGTATGGACTTCCTCCCCTGCCCGAAGCCGTGGTCCGCCAGTACGTTGGGTTCGGTCTCCCGAACCTGATGGAACAGCTCGTCCCCGACGCGGACACGAACGAAGCTGTGGCCCGTTACCGGGAGCACCACCGGTCGGTGATGATCTCTGGCACCCGACTGATGCCGGGAGTCGCGGAGACAATCCCGGAACTTGCCCGCCGGGGGTTGAAGATGGCGGTCTGTAGTAACAAACAAGTCCACTTCACCCGCGAGCTGGTTTCGGCTCTGGGTCTGGCGACGATCTTTACCGCGGTCCTTGGCCCGGAGGATGTCGGCGGACGGGCGAAACCCGATCCAGCCATGATCTTCGAGGGGCTGACCCGACTCGGGGTTTCATCGACCGAGGCAATTTATATTGGCGACATGGCGATCGATGTCCACACGGCCCGGGCCGCGAGTGTTCCGGTGTGGCTCGTCCAGGGCGGAGCGTCGGGACTGGAATCGGCCACCGCGGCCAACCCGGACCGGGTGCTGAAGAGTTTTGCGGACCTGCTCTGGCTGCTCCCGGCCCCGGTGTGAGGATTCCCTCGCCATGCCCCGATCCGGGTCGGTGATAGCCCAAATATCGCCCCGGCTCTTCCTAACTCAGTTGGTGAGAGAAAATCTACCAGTGGGCTTGGGTGCCACGGGCGGCTTGTCCGCCCGTGAAGGGCGTCACACGGGCGGACAAGCCGCCCGTGGCACCCCCCCATGATCGTGGTAGGTCAGTTCCTGGCATCTGCCTGACTCAGTTGGGTGTAACCGGTCGGGCTCGCCCCAAAGCCGAGGTTTTGAGTCCCGAAGGGACATCAGACAGTAGCCCAGGGCGTAAGCCCTGGACAGGGCTAGCGTTACACCGCTCGGCTTTGCTCCCAGGGCTCACGCCCTGGGCTACTATCTGCCGCCTC
>PLDW01000396.1 GCA_003136315.1 Gemmataceae bacterium
GGCGGCCCGGCTGTCCCTGACGGCTGGTCATCCTCCATCTGCTGCACGCTTGACGACCTCCCCACCTGGATCTGGTCCTGGCCAGACAGGCTTCTCCTGGGGATAATTCCCCCGCCCACCCCGCGCCCGGTCCGGAGTCCTCATGAGCCGCCTTTCCCCACGCCACACTGTCACCGGCTACCTCGCCCTGACCTTCGCGGCCCTTCTTTCTTCCAAGGCCGGGCAGGCCGCCGAGCCGGCCCCGTTTGTCTGGATCGAGGCGGAGCTGCCCGGCCCGGGGAGCTTTCCGATCAAGCCCGCCGACGCTGCCCGGCCAGACTGGCTCTCGGGCGGGAAGTGGCTGTTTCTGAACGTCGATGCCAAGGATACAGCCAAACAACTCCCCGCCGATGGGGCGGTGTTCAAATATCCCTTCGCTGCGCCGGCGGCTGGCTCCTACGAGGTCTGGCACCGGGCCGGTATGGAGTACGTCCGCAGTCCGTTCGAGTGGCGGATCGATTCCGGCGACTGGATCGCCGTCCGACCCCGTGATCCGAAGTTCCAGACCGTCGATCTGATGGAGTTGAGCACCTGGAATGAGGTCGGCTGGCTGAAGATGGGCGATCGCACGCTGACCAGGGGCGACCACACACTCGAAATCCGTGTCCCCGTCCCGAAGGATGCCAAGGGGACTATCGACCGTGTGCTCTATGCGTCCGACTGCTTTTGCCTGAGTGCCGGGCGGTTCCACCCCCACTCGAAATTCAAGCCCGGCGAACCCGATCACGACGCGGCCGACGAGAAGGCGGCCAAGCACGTTTTCACCTTGCCCGCCCCGGCCGTGAACGGCGAGCGGTCGGCCATTCCGCTCGATGGGTTGTGGGAGGTCTGTCGGCACGATGAGGCGTTGCCTGGCCCGGTTGCCGAGCCGATCACAGGATTCCCCGAAGAGCCGCGCTGGAAGGCGATCACGGTTCCCGGCGACAAGAACGCGAAGCCCGAACTGCTCTTCGCCCACCGGCTCTGGTATCGCTGCCGGGTGGACGTGCCGGCCTCACTCGCTGGACGGTCGTTCGTCCTCACATTCCCCCAAAACAGCCTGAACACGACCATCGTCGTCAACGGTGTCGCGTGCGGGTTCGGCAAACACCCGTTCGTCCGGTTCGACATTGACGTGACCAAAGGGGTCAAGCCCGGCCAGGTGAACGAGATCCGGGTCGGCATCCGGGACTACTGGTACGCCTACTCCGCCAGCCCCACCAACCCGATGAAATTGCGGGAGAAGTTTAACCTCCCACCCGATTTCGCCCGCATGGGGTTCCAGGATCTCGCGTACCCGCTGTGGGGGTCGCAGCAGTCCGGCATCCTCGTGACTCCGACGCTCACCGCCAGCGGAACGGTGTACTCCTCCGATGTGTTCGTGAAGCCCTCAACCGCCGAAAAGCGACTCGCGGTTGAAGTCACAGTCGCCAATCCCTCGGGAAAGGACACTGCTGGAGAAGTCCTCTGCGAGGCGATCGATCCAAAAACCGGGGCGGTCGCAAAGGCCCTGCCGTCGAAGGGGTTCGCAGTGCCGTCAGGGAAGGAGCAGACCGTTGAGGTTATCGGTGGGTGGGCCGACCCGAAGCTCTGGTGGCCGGATGCTCCGTACCTCTACGACCTGCGAACCACCGTGAAAGTCGGCGACCAGCCTGTCGATGTGCGGCACACGACGTTCGGATTTCGCCAGTGGGGAACCGATGGCAAGCACTTCACTCTGAACGGCATCCGCTGGCGAGGCTGGAACACCGCCACCATCAATGGAAACACGCCCGATGAGTGGCTGGCCTACTACCACAAAACGAACCAGACCACCGTGCGGATGAGTGGGGCCACCCAGGGCGGGCCGCGGCCATTCTTTGGCATGTCCCCGGACGAGGCACTCGACTGGATGGACCGCCACGGTGTCCCGGTCCGCCGCTGTGGCATCCTCGACGGCGAGGCGATCGGGTCAATGGCGGTGGAGAATGACCCGGAGTTGAAGAAGCTTTACAAGTCCGACATCAAGATGGATCTGATGGATAACTGGGTCGAGCAGATGGCTGCGCAGGTGAAGGGCGAGCGGAACCATCCTTCGATCCAGATCTGGTCGATCGAGAATGAGTGGCTGTTCATCAATTGCATCAACCTGTACGGCGGACTGATGGATCAGTTCGAGCAGCAAATGTTCCGCTGTACGAAAGCGGTTCAGGTGGTCGATCCCACGCGGCCAGTCATGACCGACGGGGGAGGTGCGAACAAGGATCAATCGATGCCGGTCCACGGCAACCATTACGTTGCCCTGGAAAACCCTGGCGGGATGACGGCCTACCCCGGGCTCGCCTATCAGGCAAACCCTCCGGGCGGTGGTCGGGGCAGGTGGATCTGGGATGAGAAGCGGCCGCGGTATATCGGCGAGGATTTCTTCTTCACCGGGAATCACCCGGAGCTGGCAACGGTTGGTGGGGAGGCCGCGACGACCGGGAAGTCCGGCACGCTCAAAGCGTGTGGCCTGATGCTCTCGATCCTCCAGCAGGGCTACCGCTGGGCCGACTACGGAGCCTGGGATTTCTACCTCGGACCGGGCGACGCCGACGACAGCCAGTGGTTGTACTTTGCCCCCCGTGCCGCCCTCTGCCGCGAGTGGGACTGGACATTCCTTTCCGGCACACCCACAAAGCGGACCGTTGGACTGTTCAATGATACGCACCACTCCGACCCGATCACGTTCGCCTGGGAACTGACGGTCGGCGGCAAGAAAGTCGCCGGCGAATCGAAAGAGTACACCGTTGCACCCGGGATGCGTGAGGTGGTCGAGATCTCGCTGCCGATCCCGGCGGTAGACGCCCGGGTTGAAGGCGAACTGGTCCTCTTGCTCTCGGTGGGTGGAAAGGACGTGTTCCGGGACACGAAAGCGGTGTCGGTGCTGAAGCCGAGCGCTGCAACTGCCCCTGGTGATGCGCACTCGCTCGCCGTGTACGACCCGTCCGGGACTGCGGCGGCGATCCTCAAAGCCCAGCACATTCCCTTCACCCCGCTGGCGAGTTTGAAGACCCTGCCCGACGCAGCGAAAGTGCTGCTGATCGGCAAGGATGCTCTCGACACCACCGAAAGCACCTCCAGTCGGCTGGCTGCGTTTGCTTCCCCTGGCCGGGCGGTGATCGTGCTGGAGCAGCAGCACCCGCTGAAGTTCCAGGCCCTCCCGGCCGAGATGGAGGCCACACAGGAGGACGGTCGGGTCGGTTTCGCCGAGGATCTGGGCCACCCGGTCTTCCGCAACCTCAAGGACAAGGACTTCTTCACCTGGGGGGCGGACGAGCGAGTCTACCGCAACGCCTACCGGAAACCGACCCGTGGAGCCCGATCGCTGCTCCAGTGCGGGGACACCTTGCGGAATTCGGGGCTTGTGGAAGTTCCAACCGGTAAGGGCGTGATGCTCCTGAGCCAGTTACTCGTCGGGGAGAAACTGGAAGGGAATGCGACGGCCCAGCAACTCCTTTTGAACTTGATCGACTATGGGACCAGCTACAAGCAGGTGTTCCGGCCCGTGGCCGCCGTGGTCGGAGGTGCGCCCCTGCTGGCCAAGACACTCAATGCGGCCGGACTCAAGTACGACCCGGCAGCCGACCCACTGGCAGCGTTGACGCCTGGCGGAATCGCGGTGGTTCACGCTTCCCCGGCAAACATCAAGCTGCTTGCCGACCAGCCCGCGAAGGTAGAAGCGTTCACGCAGTCTGGCGGGTGGCTGGTGCTCAACGGTCTCACTCCGGAGGGGCTGGCGAGTTACAACAAGCTGGTGGGCTGGGACCATGTGATCCGCCCCTTCAAGCGGGAGCGGGTGACCTTGCCGACGGCCCGTCGCCCGGTGATGGCGGGCATTACCGGCGGCGATGTCGCCATGTACTCCTCCAAGCCGATCTTCTCATGGACGGCCGGGAACTACGTGGTGGACGATGAGTTTACCTATGTCGTGGACCACGACGAGATCGCTCCGTTCTGTCGGTCGCCGTTCTTCGCTTACGACAATATTGTCAACGGATTCACAAATGCCGACGGCTGGCCACTGATTATCAATTTCCCGCTGAACAAAGATCGCTCACCGTATGACCTGCCGATCCCATTTCCGCGCGAGGAGATTGTTACTGAGTTCACCTGGATCGGGAACACGAACTACTGGCCCCAGACGAAGATCGAACTCATCTTCGATGGTGACAAAAAGGATGTGCGGTCGTATGACGTGAAACCGACCGGAGACGCGCAAGTTCTGGCGGTGGATCCGCCCCGCAAGGCGAAGCAGATGACGCTGCGTATCGCAGGGTGGCAGGAAGTGCCGGGCAAGGGGCCGCTCATCGGGATCGACAACATCTATATCAAGGTCCAGCGACCACCGGAGTTTTACGAGCGGGTGAAGCCCCTTCTGAATGTTGGTGGAATGATGGAATACCCGCGCGGAAAGGGCGGGATTGTGCTGTGCAACCTGAATTTCAAGGAGGCCGAGGAGGTGCCGCTAAACGCGGACAAAAAGCGAGCGATCCTCGCTGCGGTGCTTCGGAACCTAAATGCGCCATTTGCGTCCCGAACGGTGATCGCCGGGGCGAATCTGGAGTACAAGCCGATCGACCTGTCGAAGCACGCAACGGCGTTCCGCGATGAGAAGGGGTGGTTCGGCGACAAGAAGTTCACCTTCCGCGACCTTCCAACCGGGAAACAGACGCTGGCCGGAGTGTCGTACGACGTGTACGAGTTCGCGACCTCGCCGGTGCCGACGGTGGTGATGCTCGCTGGGCCGGGAGTGCCGGGCAAGTTACCGACCGATGTGAAAGGCATTCCGGTGAACCGAAAAGCCGATGCCCTGTTCTTCCTGATCGCTGCCCGGATTGATAAGCGACGGAACCCCGACGAGGTGAAAAAGGGGGCAAAGTTCGAGCTGGCCCGGTTCGCCGTGCGGTACACGGATGGGAAAACCGAAGAGGTGCCGGTGTACGCGGAACTTCAGGTCGAGGACTATCGGCAGAAAGCTCCGGCGGCAGTCCCGGGTGCCCAGGTGGCCTGGTTCCGGCCCTACGAGGGGTCGGATCAGTCGGCAGTCGCCTACTCCGTGCAGTGGTCGAACCCCCGGCCAGACGCCGAGATCAAGGCCATCGATCTCCTGCCGGGCAAGGACAAGGCCGGGGTGCTTGCCCTGCTGGCCCTGACCGCAGCGACAGCGCAGTAGCGGGCCATGTGACCAGCTCTGTGGGGCCACTGACCAAACCCCACCCAGCGCCTTATACGGAACCCGCAGAGGCTGTCGCATCGACGGAAAGACGATTAGACATGCAAATGGGAGGGCGAGGCTCCTGCCGAGCCGCACCACCCTCACGCTCGGCAGAAGCCTCGCCCTCCCGTTAGACCGATGCTTACTCCTGGAATGAGACCGCCTCTGCGGGTTCATGTATCAGGGCAAAGGC
>PLDW01000331.1 GCA_003136315.1 Gemmataceae bacterium
TTACTTGCCGCGTCCAGTATACATGCTGGCATTACCTCAAATTCAAAGCCGATCGGCGGGCGGCTTCGTTGCGGCCCCCTTCTGCGGCATCTTACGCGAGCCGTCCGGCGCACAGAGCCGCGCCTCCCGGCCCGCGCTGCCGCCTCCGGGGGGCCTCACTCCGCCGCTGTCACTTTTCGAGGGGAGTTTGGAGAAGAAGGTTGGGCGGTGGGGGTGACGTTCGGACGCGCAAACCGCGTGCCAACCCCTGCGGGAATTTTGCCACAATGAAGATTTATTTCCGCCGGGGCGCGGCTTCGGCTGCTGGGTCCAGTTGCGCAGGGCACAAGGGTTTGATACATCTCGGGTCGTCATCAATTGTCAGACTTGCGGTATGGCACGGAAGCGAACATCATCGAAAACGCCGTCACTCTTTTCCACTGATCTCAGCGACCCGACTGAGCCGCAGGATATCGGCGAGACGAACCCCGAAGGAGGCTCTCATAATGCAGTACAAGACCCTCACGCTCCAACTCATAAGAGCGTACCCGGAGATTCACAACCAACTGAAAAGCGAGCGGGCGATGCTGCCCACGGTGGATCGCCTCGCCAGGGCGCTGAAGACCCGCCACGAAGCCTTGAAAACCCGCCTCTCCCAGGAGAGGCCGGGCAGCGACCTTCAGATTTCGAGCGAGGCCCTGGAAATCGCCCTCAAGGAACTGGAGGAGCGTATGTCAGCCGGGTGGCGAGCGGAGGAAGCCGAGCCCCTGTGCCTCGACGCGGCAATGGCGTCCCTCTGTCCTACCGCGACCGAGTAAGGCCGACGCAGGGAAAGCGACGTCCAACGCTTTTCGACTCTTTCTCGGACTTCGGATCGTCTTTTTCGGAGTCAGACGAGTCCCCGCCGCTGATTGCTTCCGCTGAACTCGTGCCAGTCGAGGCTCCCCACCTCTTCAACCAGCCACCTCCCCCGCTGGAAAGCCTCTCCCCGGCTCCCCAGGTCGTCATTTCAAGCGGCGAGAAGAGCAAAGCGCGGGATATCATCACTGCCATCCGCACATTGCAGCGGATCGAGTCAGAGCCGAGAGCGGCCACACGGGACGAGAAGCAAATTCTCGCGCGATTCGCAGGCTTTGGCGCGATCGCCCTCTCGCTCTTCCCCGACCCGGTGAAGGGCCGCTACAAGGATGCGTCCTGGCAAGCCCTCGGGGACGAGCTGAAGATGCTCCTCGCGCCCGAGGAATATGACAGCGCCAAACGCACGACATTCAACGCCTTCTACACCTCCCCCGTTGTTATCGCGGCCATCCACGAGGGAATCGCCCGCCTCGGCATCCCTGCCAACGCGATCGTCCTCGAACCGGGCTGCGGGACCGGCAATTTCCTGGCCCAAGCTCCGGCTGGAATGCGGTTCATCGGCGTGGAGATGGATAGCGTTTCCGCACGGATCGCGAGGCTGCTGCACCCAGGCCACGACATCCGCCTGGAGAATTTCCGCGATACGCGACTCCCTGAAAATCGGATTGACGCCGTGGTGGGGAACGTGCCGTTCGCCGACGTCAAGTACGAGCATGGCGGACAACGATTCTCGCTGCACGATTTTTTCTTCGCCAAGTCGATCGACGCCTTGAAAGTCGGGGGCGCATTGGGGCTGGTGACGTCTCACTACACGCTCGACAAGCAGAATGCCGCCATCCGCGAGTACCTCGCCGAGAGGGCCGACTTCCTCGGCGCGATCCGCCTTCCCTCGGACGCATTCAAACGGGAGGGAACCGCCGTCGTGACCGACATCGTTTTCTTGAGGAAACGAGGGGCCGGAGCACCTGCCCAGCATGTTGACCCGTCCTGGCTCGGAGTCGAGCCCATCCAGATCGAAGCGACCACGGTTCCGATCAACCGCTATTTTCTGAGCCACCCGGAGATGGTTCTCGGTTCCTACAGCAGCAAGGATTCGCTCTATGGGGGCGGCTACAGCGTCATTGGGAGCGGTGACCTGCCCGAGCGGCTCCGCCAGGCGATCCGGCGACTGCCGGAAGCCGCGACAACGCTGGTCTCTCCCGCCCCGCCAGAACGCCACATCCCGTTTACCCCTCCTCCACTCCTCCCCCATATCGGCGAAGGCAGCTTCTTCGTCCGGACCGATCGCGCGATCTGCCAGATGCTTTCCGGGCAAGTCGAAGCGGTGGTCTATGGCGGAACGGCGTTGAAAGCAGACAGGACCATGACCGGCAAGCGGCTCGCCGCCTTGATCGGCCTCCGCGATCGCGCCCGCAGGGTTCTGGAGTCGCAGAACGACGGATGGCCAGAGGAGAGTCGCGTTGAAGCGAGGCGGGAACTGAACCGGGCCTATGACCGGTTCGTGGCCGCCTATGGCCCGATCAACAAGACCACCTTCGGGGAGAGTGCTGAAGGAAGCATGATCCGCCGGATGCCGAACCTCGTGAAGTTCCGCGAGGACCCGGACGCCATGCTGGTCATGGCCCTGGAGGATTACAGCGAATTGACCGGAAAGGCTGCGAAGGCCGCCATCATGCTGAAGGACGTGGTGGGGAAGAACCCGCCCGTCACCGCGGTCGCTACAGCTGAGGATGGGCTCTTGGTCTCCCTCGACCAGCGCGGCGGGATCGATTTGGCCTTCATCCGGGGGCTCTATGGCAAGCCGGAAGACCAGATCATTGCCGAGCTTGGCGACCTGATCTTCCGCGACCCGGAATCGGGAAACTGGGAAACTGCCGACGCCTACCTCTCCGGCCACGTCCGGGCCAAGCTCGCCGCCGCCCTCCGGGCCGGACCGGCCTATGCCCGGAACGCCGAGGCCCTCCGAGGCGTCCAGCCCGAGGATGTGCTCCCCGGGGACATTGACGCCAATCTCGGAGCCCCGTGGATACCGGAGGACGACCTCCAGGCGTTCGCCGCCGATCTCTTCCGTGTGTCGCCCGGTAGGGTCCAGATCGGGCACCTGAAGAAAGATGCGGTCTGGAGCATTGATGCCGACTCCTCGGCCGAAAGGTCGGTTGCCGCGACCGCCGACTACGGCACGCCAAGGGCCAATGGCCTCTGGCTTCTCGACCTGGCACTCAACATGAAGACGCCCGTCATCTTCGATACCGTGCCCGGCACCGATGAGCGGGTCGTCAACCAGGAGGCGACCCTGGCCGCGCGCGAGAAGCAAAAACTGATCAAGGACCGGTTCCGGACGTGGCTGTTCGCCGACCCGGACCGCACCGAACGTCTGGTTCGATTATATAACGATACCTACAATAATATTCGCCTTCGTATATTCGACGGATCTCACCTCGATTTCCCCGGAATGAACCAAACCGTCCTGTTGCGTCCGCACCAGACTGCCGCAGTCTGGCGGGGGATGTGTGCGGGGAATACGCTGCTGGCTCACGTCGTTGGAGCGGGCAAGACATTCACGATGGCGACAACCGGCATGAAGATGAAGCAGGCCGGACTCGTCAAGAAGCCGGGATACGTCGTTCCAAATCATATGCTGGAACAATTCTCCCGCGAGTTCCTCCAACTCTACCCGAACGCCAAGTTGCTGGTCGCCACCAAGGATGATCTGACTCGGGAGCGCCGGAAGTTTCTGACCGCCCGGATCGCCAGCGGTGAGTGGGACGGGATAATTGTCACTCATAGCTCGTTCGAAAGGATTGGGATGTCCCGCAGTTATAGGGAGCAGTTCCTTCGCGAACAGATCGCAGAATACGACCAATTGCTGATCGACAGCGCTGGGACGAAAGCGACCAAGGCAAACCGCAACCTTACCAAGACCATCGAGAAGCAGAAGGCCAAACGCGAAGCACGGCTACAGGAGTTGCTCGCCGAGGATAAGAAGGACGACGGGCTGGTCTTTAACGAACTTGGAATTGATCATTTATTTATTGACGAAGCTCATATATTTAAAAATCTTGAGACTACAACCAAGATGGATCGCGTTGCTGGAATTCAGACAGGCGGGTCGGAACGCGCGTTCGATTTGTATATGAAGGCCAGATATTTAGGTCTCAGGCACCCCGGCCACGGAGTGACTTTCGCCACTGGGACTCCGGTTAGCAATACAATGGTTGAAATGTACACCATGCAAAGATTCCTCGATCCGGAGGGACTTCGCGAGCGCGGCATCGAACATTTCGACGCCTGGGCCGCCACATTTGGGGAAGTCGTCGAGACGATGGAAATCAGCCCCGATGGGCAAAGCCTGAAACCCCGCAGCAGGTTCGCCAAGTTCGTGAATCTTCCCGAACTCCAGCAGATGTTCCGGGCCTTCGCCGACGTCCAGACCGCTGAAATGCTGGGCCTCCCCGTCCCTCGCCTCGAAGGCGGCAAGGCAACGATCGTGGCCTGCCCGATGTCGGCGGAGCAGCAGAGCCTTCAACTCTCGCTGGTCGCCCGTTACGAGCGGCTACGCTCGCAGAAGGTCGATCCCAGGGAGGATAACGCCCTGGCCATCACCACCGACGGCCGCAAGCTCGCCCTTGATGCCCGGATGCTGTCCGCGGGTGCAGCCGAATTCCCGGGCTCGAAGGTCAATGTCCTCGTGGACAATGTAGAGGCCGTCTGGCAGCGCACGGCAACCACCAGGGGAACGCAATTGATCTTCTGCGACATGGGAGTCCACCTCACTTCCTGGGGTTACTCCGCATACGAGGAGATCACCCGGAAGCTCATCCAGCGCGGCATCCCGAAGGAGCAGATCGCAGCAATAGGCGATGCCGACTCCGACGCCAAGAAACAGGCTCTGTTCGACAAGGTGAGGAGCGGCCAGGTGCGAATCCTGATCGGCAGCACCGCGAAAATGGGCACCGGCACCAACGTGCAAAAGCGGTTGGTTGCCTTGCATCACCTGGATGCGCCTTGGAAGCCAGCGGAGGTCGAGCAGCGGGAGGGCCGCATCCTCCGTCAAGGCAACGAAAATGAAGCAGTCGCGATCTTTCGTTATGTCACTCAAGGCTCATTCGACTCGTATATGTGGCAGGCGTTAGAAACGAAAGCTCGATTCATTTCGCAAGTGATCACCGGCGACAACGCCGCCCGCCAGGCCGAGGACGTCGGCGCCCAGGAACTCTCCTATGCCGAGGTCAAGGCGATCGCCTCGGGCAATCCCGCCGTGCTGACCCTCGCCGAGGCTGACGCGGAAATCCAGCGGTTGACGATGCTGAAAAAGAACCACGCCGACGAGCAATTCCTGGCCCGGCGGAACCTCCGCGATCTGCCGGGGATGATCGAGAGGATGACCGAACGCCTGGCCGCCCTGACGGCGGACCGTGACACTGCGGTTGCTTACGCCGACGCAGAAGTGACGATCGGCAGCCGCTCCTCCTCACGGGCGGACGCAGCTGGCATCCTGGCTGCGAGGTTGGAGGCTCTCCCGGAGACTGTTCGCGAAACGCGACGTCTCCCTTTAGGGGTTTACCGTGGGCTTCGGTTCGGAATGGTCCTGCACCCGAACTTTGCTCCCGAGATATACCTCGAAGGCGACACGACCCGTCAGGTCTCGCTTTCACGGGAGCATCAGGGAGCGCGGGCCGTCCTGAATGCCCTGGAGCGGCTGGTAGGCGGCTATGGAGCCGTTTGCGACACTGCCCGGCAAGACCTGGCGATTGCCGAGGGCCAACTCCGGGATTACCGAGCCCGCCTCGGCACGCCGTTCTCCCACGATTCCTATCTGTCCCATCTCACGGCCCTGCGGGATCAACTGAAGCACGGCCTGTCGGGCGGGACTCCAGAGCCCGGAGCCGAACCGCTTGCCGAGGTTCCCGTCATCGCCGAGCGGATCAAGACGCTGCGGGCTGCACATACCATCGAGGCGACGCCCGATCACGGCCAAAAACGGCGTGCGGAGGCCGAGGAGCCAGTCACAGCTCGCATACGTCGGCGGACGGAGGCGATTCAAGCCGCAGAACCAGGGCGTGAATCAGGTGAGGTAGCATCGCAGACTGAGACAGCGCCTACCCCCGAAGCCGCGAGCCGGGCTCCAGGGAGTTCTCCTGGCGACGCAGAAACGAACCAGACGCCGAAACGCTCTGGGTGGAATCGGTGACATTATCATTATTATAGGTAATATAAAATTACATAATTAATTCATATATAATTTATACGTGCTAGCATCACTGCAAATACTTAGAGACGATCCGGAACGTACGAGTGACTCCCATTTAGCGGCCCAATCGCCACTGACACGGACAACCCCAGCAGACTGCTGCGGATGCCTGTCGCCAGATCAGGGTCGGCAGGAACCCATTGTCATAATTGGCCGGTGGTGTCGGAAAAGCCGGCACCGGATCTGGAATATGGACTCTGCGGCAGTCACAGCCATGACGTTCGCGCGTACTGTTGGACCTATACTTGGGTACGCCCACACTTCATGTCTTGCGGCGGGCGATACCCATGCTCATTTCCGACTCGTGCCCCACTGGGGGGTTCGATCTCCATCGTCATGGTGGCGGCCCTGGGCTCGACGTCACGATGGCCTTTCAGCCGATCGTGGACCTCGACCAGCGGGAAGTGTTCGCCTACGAGGCTCTCGTCCGGGGACAGGATGGCACAGGCGCAGCCGGCGTCCTGGCCCGAGTTCCGGCCGATGGTCGGTATGCCTTCGATCAGGTCTGCCGGATCAAGGCAATCTCGCTGGCGAAAGCGCTCGTCGTGACTGCCGGACTGGACGTCAACTTCCTCCCAAACGCACTGTACGAGGCCGAAACCTGCCTCCGGGCGACTGTCCGGGCCGCCCGGCACTACGCCTTTCCGATCGAGCGGCTCATCTTCGAACTGACAGAAGGGGAACGCGTGGCTGACATCGGGCGGGTGGCCGAGGTGATCCGGGAGTGCCGGCAACAGGGACTACGGGTCGCAATCGACGATTTCGGAGCTGGATATGCCGGACTCAACCTGCTCGCCGACCTGCACCCGGATTTGGTGAAGCTGGACATGGGGTTGGTCCGAGGGATCGACTGCTGCCGGCCTCGCCGTGCGATCGTCCACGGGGTTCTGGTCGCTTGCCGGGACTTGGGGATCGAAGTGATCGCGGAGGGGGTCGAGACTCCTGCCGAATTGGTCGCTCTGCGTGACCTTGGGGTCCGGTATTTCCAGGGGTTCTTGTTTGCGCGACCGGCAGTCGAACGATTACCAGAGGTCCGCTGGCCGGAGGAAATCACATGAGGGCAGTGAGGTCAGGAGTGATTCCGTTCCGGCACTCCATGTGCCTCAAAATACCGTTCACTCCCCCCTCGCCCACGGTTGTGGGTGGTCCGGACTGATGAACTCTTTCATGACACTCTGCCCCTGGTTGATCGGTGGATCAATCCCGACTGGAGGGAAAGAGACTGGCCTGACCCGCGAGACAGGCAAACGCCTGCTCAGAAAGGCGCATCTGGTTGCCCAGGGTATCGGTCGCAGAGTCCAGGAGGCTCTTCGGCCAGACTGCACTGCCCATTCCCGGCTGCGAGTTCTTTGCGTGGATGATAACCGCGACGCCGCCGACACCCTGGCTACGGTAATCGAATTGCTCGGGTACGAAGTCCAGGCATGTTACGACGGTTCCTCCGCGCTGGCCATCATTTCCGAGTTCCGCCCCGATGCCTGCCTGCTCGACTTGGCAATGCCGGGGATGGACGGGTTGGAATTGGCCACCCAACTCAAAGCTCGGGCTGGTCCCCACCCACTCTTTCTGATCGCAACGACTGGTATGGACGATTGGGAAGTCCAGGCTCAAACGGCTGTGGCCGGATTCCACTACCACCTGATCAAGCCGGTGGACACGACAACCCTTCAGGCAGCCCTGGACCGATTTGCCAAAATGGTTTGCGAGGACATCCCATCACAGACCCAATGACTCCCTTCAGCAATTGCACGGACACCACCGAGCCTCTCAAAGAACGAAAAAGCGGGATGGATCATAGCTGGGTGTCGCCCATTCACCCCGCCATAGTCATCCCGCTAATCAGATTTAAGCAACTCGTGTGCCGAACTTGGATGATACCTCGATGCGAGTTGTTGTGTACTCTCATCGCCAACTCGTTTCAAGTTTCCTAACTTTTCCCATTCCCAGAGTCGGAGCCTCGGATGCCTGGAATTCTCCACACGACTAGGCTAACAAGAGGTGGAGCGCCGAAGAGGACCGACCGCATGCAACCGCCCAGGTGCCTGTAGGCCGGCCGTCTATCCACAGGCTCGACATTGGGGCCGACACCCTCTGGTTCACCTGATCCGCACAGCCGGGCGGACCCGATTCCGGCCGGTTTGCTTGGCCTCATACAACCGATCATCAGCCCGTTTGAGCAGCTCGGACGAGGTCAACGACTCGCCGCGGCGGAGTATCCCGACCCCGGCACTGATCGTGACAGAATGTGGTCGCCCATCGAGTACGAATGAGGTGTCGCCGACCGCCCGCCGGAGTCGCTCGGCCGCCTGTAACCCGGCCTCCAAATCGACCCCTGGGAGGACCACGGCGAATTCCTCACCGCCGTACCGGGCGAGAGTATCTCTCTCACGCATCAACTCCCCGGTCCGTGCCGCCAGCGCCCGCAAGATCTGGTCCCCTACCGGGTGCCCGAACTGGTCGTTGAACAGCTTGAACTGGTCCACATCGATCAGGATCACCGTAAGGGGGAGACGTAACGCAATCGCCCACGCGACTTCCCGGGTGAGGGATTCGTCAAGTGCCCGCCGGTTCAGCAGACCGGTCAGTGCGTCAGTCGCGGACAAACGCAAAAGCTCGTCGTGGTACTGCGCTTCCACATTTCCATCGGCCAAGAATCGGTACACGCTTCTCCCGACTTGGAGATAGCAGCCATCTTGGAGAGGGGCAGTTTCGACCCGGTTATGGTTCACGAACGTCCCGTTCGTACTCCCCAGATCCGTCACCTGAAATGACCCGTCAGTCAGACACTGAACGCAAGCGTGAATCCCGGAGACGGCTGGGTCTGTCGAGATCACGTCGACGCCGGGCCGACGACCGATCACCACGTCTTTGTGGCCGATCGGGTATCGGTGACCGAGACTGGAGCCGGATGGGTGAATGAGGACCAGGCAGGCTTCTCCGGGCGAGGCTTGGCGATCGACCGGGTAAGGAACGACATCCGTGCCCCCCTGCCTCTCGGCCAGGGCTTTCTGGATGGAGAATGTGTCCGTCAGGTCATCGCACATGTGCCACCTGCTGCGAATCAGGATCGATTTGCACCTGGCATCGCAGGCGGGCGATGTAAAAAGGGAAACACGATCCGCCGACCGCGTCCGCCACATTTCTTGCAGTCCCAAAAGGCGAAGGTGGTATGACCAACGGCATCGGTGGCTTTGCCTCTAAATGCCATTTTGGCAGTCATTGTTGAGACAGAACCGCGAATATAGAGGCATGCCGGGTGGAACCCGAATCGAGAGAATTTCTAACGCTGAAATGATGAAAATCCCCAAGATGAGTACTTGTGTTCTCTGCTACACAAGGATAAAGTTTTCCGCACCTCCCCGCCTGACTTCGCCCCCCCCATCGTTTTTCTCCAAGGATGGACCGTGAGCGAATTGCACCGGCCAGTTACTCCAGCCTCTCTAGAGGACTGGGCGAGTCAAGCTTTTCGGAAGCGGATGGAGCTTCATCTCCAGATCACCCACCCCGTTTTGGATGTACGACAGAAGGCGTTCACTCTCATGTCGGATGTCCTGTTGGGTGCGATTGGAATGGTACGGTCTGCCGGCGCCGCCCTGCGGGAGCGGGATGAGCGGCTGGCGCAGTGGGAGGGGGATGGGGCGGGGGTGTAGGGGGAGGTGGATATCGGGCGCTGCTGCAATATCCGGCTATACGGCTCATATGCTGATACCTACGGAATTTGAGGCGACGATTGCAACAAACCGGGGCCAAAGGCTCGTGTCGAAGCATTCTGGGCTTAGGTTGCGCCAGTGATGCACCCGCGCTACAGTTGAGCGAGTTCATAATATCCTTGGTAAGGAAAGGTAATTCGCGGCAGAGTTGGAATGGTGCCTGGCGTTTCCAAAGCGGTGGACATTGTCCGAATGTTGTGGCACTCTCGCCAGATATGACCGATCGCACCACCCTGATCACGGTTGCCGATGACTCCGGAGACCTCGCGTCGCACAAACTCCCAGTCGCGATTCTCGAAGCTGGGCCTTCTGCGGCATTCGTTTGGGACGAGTTCTTTCGCGGAACGCTCCGCAATGCACACACGAGGGTCGCCTACTCCCGCGCTGTGCGCTCGCTCCTCGGCTGGCTGGACACCCGCGGCGTTTCCCTCACCCAGGTCACCCCCGGTATCGTCGGCTCCTACTTCGACGGCTTGGCCGGCAGCGTCCCGACCAAGAAACTCGCCCTCGCTGCGATCCGGCGCTTTTTCGACGCCTTGGTGAACCGTCATGTGATATTCTTGAACCCCGCAGCCACGGTGCGGGGCGAGCGTTACGAAATGGTCGAAGGCAAGACGCCTGAGATCCGCCCCGAGCAGGCCCGGACACTTCTCGCCGCAATCGATGTGCGGACCCCGGCCGGGCTCCGCGACCGGGCCATCATCGCAACCCTGATCTACACCGCCGCCAGAGCCGGTGCCGTCGCCGGCCTGCGTCTCAAAGACCTCGCCCACGACGGCACGCAATACTCCCTGCGATTTGCCGAGAAGGGCGGTAAGCAAAGGGAAATCCCGGTCCGACACGACCTTGAGGGGTACTTGCTTGCCTACCTTGCGGTAGCCGTCACGGATGATCAGCCGAAGGCCGCACCGCTCTTCCGCTCGCTTCTCCGCAGGACCGGTGCGTTCACCGGCAAGCCGATGAGCGGGACTGACGTTTGGAGAATGGTGAAACGCCGCCTCAAATCCGCCGGGCTTCCCGCACAAATCTGCCCCCACAGCTTTAGGGTTGCGACTGTCACCGATCTTCTTTCGCAGGGTGTGCCCTTGTCCGACGTCCAGTACCTCGCCGGCCACGCCGATCCCCGGACCACCCGGCTTTATGATCGCCGAAGCAGGGCAGTGTCCCGCAATCTGGTCGAGCGCATTTCCATCTGAGAAGTGCGGCAAGAGAAACCACACCGATCATGTAGAACCCTTGTGTACCCGTTCTCCGGTTGTCCGCGGTAGGCTTGAAGAATCCCGCCAAGTGGCTTGTAAGCGGGGTTATTCGCTAGTCAAGATTCTCCGTTGCAAAACTGTTTCAAGAACGACTGCGACCATCGCGGCCTTTTTGCTCCCGTGCTAAGCCGTTACCGGCCCGATTCAAGCTGCCAAGTCGGTTCCCCCGTAAAGGTCGCCCCCAACTTTCGCTTGACTGCGGGAAGGCGAGAAGACGCCCCGGTGACCACGGCTTTTTAACGCTGCGGGCACAAAGGCCGCGATGGTCGCGGTCTAAAACAAAACAACGGAGAACGTTATGGCTACCAAGAAAAAAACCCCAACCAAGTCCACTCAGCCAAGCCACATCGCCTACCACGTCCGCGAAGGGAAGAACGAAAAAGCATATTTTAGCAGCATCGGCGTCGCTTTCCCGCACAAGGATGGAAAAGGCTTCAACCTCTTGATCGAGACCATCCCCCTCGACGGCAAGATCACCCTCCGGGTGCCTACCGAAAAGACAGAGCAGGCCGAGTAGGACTTAAAGGAACGGCGGGCCAAGAAGGCCCGCCGCTTCTACCTCGTATCAACTCTTTGACAAAAGCACGCCAACTGTGCTACCCTCGCCGCAGGAAGGAAGCCATGACAGAAACACCTCACTCGTTTGATTTCTCGCAACTCAGCCCGGCGGAGTGTATCCTGCTCGCTGAGCAACTTTGGGACCGCGCGCGGACGCACCCGGACGCTGTTCCGGTCACCCCGGCACAACTCGCCGAACTCCTCTCGCGACTCGATGCTCTCGAAGCCGGCAAATTCGGCCCCGGTACGCCGTGGGAAGAGGTGAAGATCCGTCTGCAATCGCTGTGACAGCGAGACTGATCCTCGAACCACCCGCCCTCACCGACCTCTCGGACGTGCTCGCTTGGTATAAGCAAACACGACTCGGTCTCGAAAGTGAATTCCGGTTATGTTTGGAAGAGGTCATCGAGCGGATTACCCGCTATCCCGAAGCCTACCCGATCGTGACCAGACGCCTCCGCCGGGCGTTGCTCTCGCGGTTCCTCTACGGCATTTTCTTCTTGAGCGAACGCTCCCGGATCAGGGTGGTCGCGATCTTGCACGCCAGCCGCGATCCCCGGGAATGGTGCCGGCGCGACTCCTGACGCGACCTACCACGATCATCTGGACAACAGGTCGAGAAGGCCCGCCGCTGTTGCCTCGCATCAACTCTTTGACAACAGCACACGAACCGTGCTACTGTCGCCACAGGAAAAAAGCCATGACCGAAGCACATCACCCATTCGATTTCACGCAACTCAGCCCCGCCGAGCGCATCCTGCTTGTCCAGGACATTTGGGACAGTTTGTTCCGCGAAGGCCACCAATTCTCCATCAGCGACGAACAGAAGCAAGAACTGGACAGCCGGTGGGACCAATTTCAATCCGGTACGATGTCCGCCTCTCCTTGGCCCGAAGTCAAGAATCGCCTCCAAAGGGAATGACCGCGAACGTCATTCTTCTCGAAGCAGCCGAAGCAGATCTGAAAAGTGCGGCTAACAGGTACGGCACCTACCGCGCAAGCCTTGGAACCGACTTTTTCCGTTGTGTCGAGGAAACGCTCGACCGGATCACCCATCATCCCCTCTCCTATTCCCGCATCTCGGGTGAGTACCGTAAGGCACTCGTTCACCGGTTCCCGTTCGGGGTCATCTACCGGATGGTGAACGGCGATGCCTTCGTGGTTGCCATTCAGCATTCGAGCCGGCATCCTGATGCCTGGCAGGGCCGCAATTTATGATTTGGGAAGTTCCGATCTCCCAGTTGACTCCCGCCCAGCAGCAAGAACTCGAACGCCGGATCGCAGCCAGCGACCGAGGCGAACTCACTTACTCATCCTGGGAAACGGTTAAGGAACATCTGCTGAAGTCCAAGCAGCCCGAGTAAGCGGACCTGCGACGGGCATCCAGCCCCGCCCCGGCTTCTCACGGCTTGAGTTCTTTCACCACGATCCGCGTGACAACAGTGGCGACCGGTGCGGAGGTTGCCTCAGCATAGAGATCGTCAATTTCTTGAACGACAGCCACCCGCTGAGCGATCAGCCCGGATAAGAGGGGTCGAAGATTCCGCCCTTCGATCCGCACTTCGGATGCGGTGAAGTCGAGCAGGATTCCTTCCGACGGATCGAAATCGATTCCGACCAGGTAACTATAGGTCCGCGCCTTGATGTTCCCGTTCTTGAGCCGCAACTCCAGCATGATCTTCTGCTGCCGGTCGGCCGACAGCGTCGAGAAACTTTCACCTTCCTCGTCTGCCTCCAACGCCATCGGCTCTTCGGGAGGCTCCGCAGTGCCCCTGGCTCCGCTGCGAAGCTCGGCCAGCCGGCTGGCCGTATCCCCTCTGCTCCGTGTTCTGTCGTCTATCATCGCTCCAACCCCCTGTTCTTTTCTTGTTCCGGCACCCTATCACGCTGCGCCCTCCTGTCACGCAGTCCTGCGTCCCGCCGCACCCGTTCGGCGCGTTGTTGCCGGCGGATGTGTTCCCCATGCCGCACCAGGCGGGACGGAGGGGTATTCGCCGGCCGTTGCGGCTGCGAGGTCAGTTCCGTCGCGGTAAGCCGCGTTCCCGACCGGCTGACCGCCTCGAACAGTTCCCGCTTGTTCTGGCAGTAGATCGCCACCGACTCCCGGCCCCGGCTGACCGACACGTAGAACTGTTCTTTTGATGCCGCCCCGAAGGATTCGGGGCCGACCGCCACCAGGACGCGGTCGACGGTCTTCCCTTGCGAAGCGTGAGAGGTAGCGCAGTAGCCGTGCGCCAGGTGCCCGAAGTCTTTCGCGACGACCTCGCCGTTATCCAGGCGGATGTCGCCGCGGCGGTTGAACCCGGCGACGGTATGCAGACTGCCGTTCAGGAGTTTGTTTTTCCCGCTCGCCGTCGTCCCGTTTCGGGTGATCCGAATACGGTCGCCGGCCGCGAGGTGCAACTCCCGCCGCTCATACACATCGAAATTCCGTGCGGCACTCAGCGGCAGAGGCACCGCCTCCCCCTTCCCGCGGCTGACCAGGACTTGCCCCTGTTCGTCCCTCCCGACCACTGCCACCGCCTCGCCTTTTTTGAAACCCCCGCGCACATTCTGGTGGAACCGCACCGCATCACCAGGCACGTAATTCACCGGGTCCTGCCGCTCCGCTTCCGTGAGTCCGCGGGAGACGAGCTGCTCGATCTTCCGCTCCTTGCCCTTCACGTGTCCTGCGGCTTTCAATCCCTCGCGGATGCGGGTGGTGACTTCTCTTCCCTCGCTGTGCGTCGGAGCAACGACCAGGACGGACTTCCCCTCTTTCGTTGCGGCCAGGTAATCGGCCGCCAGTTCCGCGTGCCGCCGGTCGTCCGCGACCTCGCGGACCCAGCCCAGGCGGTCGAGCCTGGCGAATCCGGCTTCTTGCGAGCCGGTCGCCAGTGCCTCGACCGCTTTGCGGTATTCCCCCTGCTGCCGGCGGATGTTCCCGACCTCCGCCGCACGAAGCCCCGCTTGCGTTTGCAGAAGCCGGAAGGCATCGCCCCTCGGGACGGAAGAATGCTGCCGTTCATCCCCCATCAGCACGACCCGGGCATTCTGCTCCCGGGCGACGCGGAACACCCCCTGAAGCTCTTTGGTGCCGAGGAGCCCGGCCTCATCGACCCAGATCACCTGGCCCCGCACTTTTTCCTGCGTCCTCCGGTCAACCAGCAGCCGGGCCACCGTCTCGGCATCCTGGAACCCTTCCTTGCGGAGAACCCCTCGGGCCGCCTCGGTTGTGGGTGCGAAGACATGGACGGCAGACCCGCGGGAGCGGATCTCCTCATCGGCGGCTTTGAGGAGGGTGGTCTTCCCCGTCCCCGCCGCACCCCGGATCAGCATGACCCGGTCGGATGAGCCGAGGACGTGCCGCACCGCCTGTTGCTGGTCGGGATTCAAATTCTGCGACGCGAACCGTTGCGAAGCTGCGGCGAATGGCTGGCAGATTCCGCGGCCCTCCCGCGCGAAACTCACCGCAGCGGCTTCCTCGGCCAGCACCTCCCGGGTGGTGGCATAGTTCCGATCATTCCAGCACCGCCGAATGACCTCATGGCGGCCCGAGAAATCCTGCTTCGCAGCCTCGGGCAAGACCGACCCGTAACCGCGTTTCAAGGCGGTCGCCAGCAATCGCCGATCCTCCACCACCGAGGACCGCTCGAACCCGTGCCGGAGGGCATGATCCACCGCCCCGCGGGCAGAGATCGGAGCCGCCGCAGGAGTTTGCCGGCGGGTCAGCACATCCTTGATCGCCTTCCGCTCATCCTCGGTGAGGCGGCCCTTCCATTCCGCCCGGAGAGCGTCCAGCGATTGAGATTCGCCCTTGTTCTCCCGCGTCTTCGCCCCAAGCCGCGACTTCTCGACACTGTCGGTGATCCCCTTCTCCCGGGCCAGTTCCTCGATCTTTGCGGTGCGGCGGGAGAATTTATCGAGGATCGGCTTGCCGATCCCGGCGACTTCCCACCCTGCTTTGGTGCGTTCGATGGTCAGGCCCAGGTCCGCCATGCCTTTCGACAGCCGTGCGTGGAACGCCGCCTCGAAGTACGGGGCGTCCCGCACCACTTCGCGGAACTGTCCCGCTTTCCAACGTGCCTCCTCCGCGTCGAACGTGGCGTTGAAGACAAAACAATGAGCGTGCAGATGCGGGTCGGGAACCCCGTTCACCGGGCGGGCGGTCAGATGCACGAACTCGGCGAACGCAAAGTTGCCGGTGGTTCGCTCGGTATTCTGCCCGGCCTGCCGCACCCGCGTCTTGACATCAGCTTCGAGTTCTTGCATCGTCTCCCGCACCGCCGACTGGAAGGCCCGCAGGATTCGCTCGTCCCTGGTCAGCGTGTAGAGGAGCGACACCGATTTCGGCGCGTGCCAGTTCATGTCATACCCGACCGTGCGGTTGTCCCGCGTCCGTGCCGTGAGCGTCCGGCCGGTATTCGGGTCGCGGTTGTCGCATAACTTCAGAAAGGCATCGCGCTGGACTTCTCCCACCAGGCCGAGCCGTTCCGCCCCTTTGCCTCCCCAGCGTCCGACAATGGCGTCTTGGGTGTAGTAGTCCTCTCGGGCCAGCCCCTCCTCGAAGTAGCTCTTCGCACCCGCGGCCGATCGTTGTTGGTTGATCCTGAGCATACCCCATGCTACTCAGGGTAGATTCCAGTGTCAGTGAATATGTATTGCAGACATCTTCCCTACGCTGTGTGTAGGCCCCGATCGTGGCCAAAAAGGCACGCCGCCGGAGCGTGACATAACGGTGTCACCCCAGCGGCAAACGCCAGGAAGACCAGGGCTTTCCGAGGCTGCCGCAGTTTCTGCGGCACGACCTTTCGAGTTGCAAAAGACCGGCCGCAGAAGCTGCGGCGGTATTTGAAATTGATCGTCTTGTCTCTGCCGTCCTGCTGGACGGCAGGCTGCCCGGACAGCTTGCTTGCTGGCCGGTCGGCTGGCAAGACATCCTACCGGCTTGCTGTCTGTACGGCAGGCAGGCTTGCCGTCAGCCTGACCGGCTGACTGGCTGCACTGCTGTCAGGTCGGCATGTCAGATTGCCAGCAAGCCAGCTTGCAAGCCGGATGGCCGTCCGGATGTATTGCTTGCCAGCCGGCCTAAACTCTGCTATGTGTCGAAATAATGATTATTGCCATAGTAAATTCGAAGGGTGGGGTGGGGAAATCCACTCTCGCCGTTCACCTCGCCGGGTGGCTGTCCGAACAGGGCTACTCGGTCACCCTGGCTGACTGCGATAGCCAGGGCTCTTCTTCCGTCTGGGTCGCCGAAGCTGTGCCCAACGTGAATGCCGTCCGCCTCACGACTCCCAACGAAATCCTAAATCAATTGCCAACCTTGGAGGGGGAGGCTGACTTCGTGATCGCCGACGGACCGGGCAGCAACTCCGAGACCAGTCGGGCGTTGTTGCTCCGGGCCGACTTCGCCATCGTTCCCTGTAAGGCGTCGATGCTGGAGGTGCGGGCGCTGGCTCAGGCGACCGAGGTGCTTCGCCAGGCCCAGGACATCCGGGAAGGCATCCCGGAGGCGAAGATCGTCCTCAGCATGGTTGGGGCGAACTATCGGCTGACTCGGGACATGAAGGAGGCCGCCGCCGCTCTCGACCTGCGGGTGGCCAAAACTGCGATTGTTTTGCGGCAGGTCTATGCCGATGCGCCAGGGCAGAGGGCCTTGGTCTGGGGCCTCGGGGCGAGGGGGAGGGAGGCCGGTACCGAGATCCGCTCCCTGTTCCGCGAACTCCTGGCCGAGCGAAAGGTCAAGAAGAAACGACGGGCCAAGGCCCCCGGCCGCCGGCCGGCACGGAAAAAGGGGTAGGGGATGCCGAAGCGTCGCTCTCTGATCTCCGGTCTCACCCCATCACCGAAAGCAGATCCTCGGAAGGAAGAGGAATTCGTCTACGGCCGCAAGGAGCCGGCCCGAGAATCTGCCAAGAAAAAGCCAAGGCCGCAACCCGAAGTCCCATCACCACCACCGGCCCCGGCCCCAGTCGTAGAGGTTGCGCCGGAGCAACTGGCCGGCACCAGCCCAGGACGTTCCCCGCTGACCACCCGGCTTCGCTCCGATCTGGCCACAGCACTCAAGCGGGCGTCCCTGGAGCGGCAACTGGCCGGGCAGGCCCCGAACACCGTTCAGGACATCCTGGAGGAAGCCCTGGAACCGTGGCTGAAAGAACACGGCTACCTGAAATGACCCTGGCGACGACGGAACCCTTGCAAGATGTTATTACATATGTAATAATTTTTGTTGTGAGGTATCCATGCATGAAATCAAATTGACGGCAATCGGAAATTCTCTTGGAGTCGTGCTAACGAAAGACTTGCTGGCCAAGCTGCGGGTTGGGAAAGGGGACCGGCTGTTCGTGATCGAGACGGCTAACGGCGTCGAACTCAGCCCCTATAACCCGGAACTCGCGAACCAATTTGAACAAGCCGCGAGAATCATGCATGAGGATCGCAACGTCCTGCGGAAGCTCGCCGAGTAGGTCGTGAGCGTTAAGCCGATCTGGATTCACCTCGAAACTGTCCGGATGATTCACCATCGCCAGATCCTCGAACATGGAGGAGCGCCAGGGCTCAGGGATGCTCATCTCCTCGAAGCCGCAATCGCCCGGCCGCAGCAATTGCTCGCCTACCAAAAGCCATTGCCCACAATCGTCGAACTCGCTGCCGCATATGCTTCCGGTCTGGTCCGCAATCATCCCTTCGTCGATGGCAACAAACGAACCGCCCTGGTCACCTGCCGACTGTTTTTGGACCTGAATGGCGTAGCCATGAGCTTATCCGACGTGGAGAAGTACCACCTCATCCTGCAACTCGCCGCAGGGGACATCACCGAATGGCAATTCGCCACATTGATCTCGGATGAGTGACAAGGCACAACCGCATGAAATGACCGACGATCCGGTCTGGGGCAACCGGTTTAACTGGTGTGCCCTCGCGGCTGGATTTCTCGCCGCAGCCGATAATCGTCTCGATGACAGCCAATACGTCCGGCAACTGGCCTATGAGTTGTATGAGACCGGGGCATTTCGCGACCGGGTTCCCCTATCCAGTTCAACGCTGTCCTCATCCCGTGTGACAGACTCCTGACGGCATCTTCGGTGTCTGACTCCTTGATCGGCACCACCGGCCGCAGGAATCGGATCGTCCATCAATCGTCCATTCACGTTTTGTTCTCGCCTTTTCAGGAACCCGCCAACCGCAGCCTTTCTTGTCTGGTGCCATAGCCGCCCCGCCGGGACCCGCAAGCTGCCAAGGCCGCTTTCCGCCAGAAGTGGCGGAAGCCTTCAGCCTTTCGCTTGCGGGTGCGCGTTCGCTCCCGGCTTGCCGGGCGGCTCTTATTGCCCCCAGAAAGGCCGCGATTGTCGCAGCCTCGAATCATCAAGGAGAACAAAACATGACTTACGAAATCGAAATTGAACTCGCCGACGTCGTCGGCCCAACCGTGGACCTCGACTGGGAGACCGAGGCGGTTGATACCGTCGTCAATGCCGTCCTACGCCACCGCGAGAAACTCGACGTCAACCGATTGCTTGCAGAGCATCACGCCATTGCCCACATCTGGGACGTTTCCCACGTTGAGGATCAACGGCCCGACCTGACCATCGAGCAGGCGTGGGAGGTGCTCCAAGAATGCGACCGCTCTTGGGATCGGCTGAATGACCCGATGCTAGAGACAATCCGCCATGTCGCGGAGAATCTGTTCCCGAACCCAAGAGGCAAGGCCGCCCTGCGGGCGACGCTCAGACGCATCGAACGGCAAATCGAATCGCTTCCTGAAGACGAATGCACGGACCCTGCTGCATACGGCTCCGTCGGGGCGCAACTCGACGATATTGCAACCCTCGTGAAAGGAGCGTGACCATGACATCCGCTTCCATCGTGAACCCGTTCTACGCCGCCCGCCTTGCCGGGCGGCCCTTCATCCATGCGCCGGAACCGAAGCATCCGGTCTACGCCAAGCTCCCGCTGGCCCCGATTACCGGGAGCCCCGTCCCGGAACTGACCAGCTTGTACCACAACCCCGAGCCTGGGCCATACGGAGACCGGGGTTACCCCGGGAATTGTCCGGGCAATCTGATCCGCGATCTGCTGCGGTATTTCACTCCCAGGAATATGTGCGATCCAATGACCGGAAGTGGCACCTGCCGCGACGTGGCCCGTGAACTCGGGATCGACTGCTGGTCCGGTGACATCCACGACGGGTTCGACCTGTGCGACCCGCGCCACTTCCACGGCAAGGCCAAACTCCTCGACCGGGAGGCGTTCGATTTCGTGTGGATTCATCCGCCTTATTGGAGAATGAAACTTTATGCCGACGATCCCCGCGACCTGTCCCGGGCACCGACCCTGGACGCATTCCTGGAGCGGTATCAATTGGCCCTGGCCCACTGCGTCCATATCCTCCAGCCCTGCGGTACACTGGCCGTGCTGATGGGTGACTATACTGACCGCGAGGAGGGGTTCGTCCCCTTGACGTACCACACCAAGCGCTTGGTCTTCGACCTTGGCCTCCGGCAATGCGCCACGGATATTGTCCGCTTTTCGCACGGCGCAAGCAGCAGCCGAAAGGTCTATCGATCGTCATTCATACCTGGGCTTCACGATATCGTCGCCTTGTTCGAGAAAGCAGAGTCGTGATCGGCTAGTCAGGACGACCGGACCTGGCATTGGGCCGGGTCCGGAAAGACGATAAAAACGATCGCAAGTGTTTGACAGTTCAGGGGCGGAGTGCTATCGTCCGGACCCATGACCAAACGCCAACCGCCCAAGGGGGACACCCAGCCTGACCTGTTCGTCGCCGCCTTCGCCGACATCCCGATCCGGGACCAGAAGGACACGATGGAGCGGCCCTTTTTCTCGCTCGCGAAAAAGCCGCGGACCGCCCCGATCGAATACCAAGTTGGAAATGTCTCGGTTGAGGTCACCGCCAATCCGAAATTCGGCATGGCTACCATCTGGGACGCGGATATCCTGATCTGGGCCTGCACCCAAGTCACCGAAGCCATCGATCGCAAGAAAGAGCCAAAACGCACCATCCAGTTCCACCCGCACAATTTCCTGAAAGCGGTTCGCCGCGGCTCATCTGGCAAGGACTACGCCCGGCTGCGAGCCGCCCTCGACCGCCTGACCCATACCGCCGTCCGGACCAACATCCGGGCCGGAGACAAGAAGAAGTTCTCCTCGTTCCACTGGCTGGAGAGTTGGACGGAACTCACCAACGAAAAGACCGGCGAGCCCCTGGGTATGACCATGACGCTCCCGGACTGGCTCTATCAGGGGGTGATCGGAAAGGGAGGGGTGCTGACCATCCACGAGGATTACTTCCTGCTGACCGGCGGGATCGAACGCTGGCTGTACCGGGTTGCCCGCAAGCACGCCGGACGGCAACCCCACGGCTGGGCATTCACCATGCGCCAACTCCATGAGAAGTCCGGTTCGCTCGCCCGACTTTCCGACTTCGCTCTCGATGTCCGGAAGGTGGTAGAGCAGGACACGCTCCCAGAATATGCCTCCCTCCTGCGAAAGAATGCGGAGAGCGAGGAGGTGGTTCAGTTCATTCCGCGGACGTCCCTGGCAGTCGACGACCCCCGGGCCGAATGGCCGCGGTTTCCAGGCCGGCGGCTGACATCGGGAATTAGCTCCCCGACATTTCGACCGGCGGAGCCGGCAGAGGAGGAGGCCGCTGGAGTAGGGGGTGGCTGACCCCCGGCCAATCCCGCCATTCGGGCTATTAAGCGTAAGCTCGGAATTCTCTCACAAAATCAATGACTTGCTCAACCCAGAATAGCCTCCGACGCACATTAAAATGGCAGATAGACCGTCTACCGACCTTCGTCGTGATGTCGGAAAAGCCCAGATTTCCGGCTCGGTTGCAGCGATTGAGCCGTGGAAATGATTCGGGCTATTAAGCGTAATGACCAGGTCAAACGAAGCGGAAGCGGCCAATGCAACAGGTTTTGTGTCCCGAATTACGACAGTATTCATGGCAAGTGAAAGTTCAACTTATCCACAGGGAGAGGGACGACCCTCGGGCTATTAGGCGCAAACCGTTCGGGCCATCAGGCGCAACTTCACTCGGGCTATTAGGCGCAAAGATTCGGGCCATTAGGCGCACGACCTGACGAATTCCCCCGGTATATCAAGGAGATACAGATCGTCTAACGTCTTAACTATTTATCTAAAGATAAATATTCTTAACTTACTTAACGCTACAACCTGTGGATAAGCAGCGAGGATCTCCCCCAAGCTAGGCAGTATTACCCTGGAACGGTCTCCAACCTAACCCGACACAGTGTGCCGCCAGAGCGGTAAAGAGGCTTAGCAGTGAAGGGAGGGGTTGAGTGCCCCCCCCAGCCACTACCCCCCAGGATCGCTTGTAATTGCTTTAGAATGGCTCTGGACAGATGCAGGAAGGGCATCGGCAATCTGCCGGGTGACTGTCCGGATGCCATTCAAAGGAGGGTCAAGGTGAGGTAGACTTGACATGAGAAGGCCAGTTGTGATATTTTACGTATTAAAGTACGTATATTTATGCAAAGAAAATTGACGATTTCAATTGATACTCGCGTTTACGATGCGCTTCACGCCGTGATTGGCCGCGGCAGGATCGGTAAGTTTCTCGAAGATCTCGCCCGCCCCTACGTTTCCGGGGTCGAACTGGCCAAGGCGTATCGGGAGATGGCTGCGGACCGCGAACGCGAACTGGCCGCCCTGGAATGGTGCGAGGGCTTGGTCCTCGATCTTACAGATGCACCGCGGTGATATCTGGTGGGTGAACTTTTCCGGTGCAACCGGGGGAGAGGTCCAGAAAACCCGCCCCGCAGTCATCGTCAGCAATGACGCCAGCAACGCGAACGCGAATCGAGTCCAGGTGATTCCGCTTTCCACGCAGACTGGCAAGCTATATCCCTGCGAAGCTCTCGTAACCGTCAAAGGATCACGCAGCAAGGCGATGGCCGACCAGGTCAGCACCGTTAGCAAGCAGCGGCTAACCGGGTATCTCGACCGGGTGAGCAAGGACGAGATGCGGACCGTCGAACTCGCCCTGAAAATCCACCTCGGGCTTTAAGGCCCCCCAGACCCAGAACGCCGGCAGGTGAAGGAAGAGAAACCTACGAGTCACCAGCCACGAATTTCTGTCCGGAGCACTTCATCCGCGCGAGATAGTAGGCCCATGTTAACCGTCCCCAGAATCGGCCGACCCCGAGTATCCACCCGCCGACAACTGGCCCGACCACGATCACCCATCCGATACCGCTGACCACGCCCACTACGAAGCCAAACGCAAGGAGGAGGATGAATATGGTTAGCCGTGCCGTCAAGTAAAGGGAAAAATTGGCGAGGATCATTCGTACCGCTGGAAGCAAATTGAAGAGGCGAATAAACGACACTCCGTCGGCTGCCCGGCGGGCAAGAGCGGGAACCGTCAGGAACAACGCTGCTTGCAGCGCAACCACGAACAGGTCCAGCAGCGGGATGAGGACCCATTGGCACACCTGCCTCAGTACGGAGATTTTTTCTCGCGTATCGCCATCTTTAACAAACAAGGTGGCGATCCAGGCGAGGCTCACAATCGCTGCCAGGATGCTGAGGGCAATGGTCGGGAGGTACATCGTGTAGATCACTAACCGCAGCTTCAAACCAGTGATAAATAGCCCGCCAAAGTCCTCCCAGCGGGGTAGCGGGCGGCGCTTTCCAGCCCGGATATTGTTGATAGTCCGGATCTGATAACCGTCGCAGATCGCCTCCAATAGTGGAAATGAGATGATCAGGCCGCCCACCAACATCTTCGTGAGCCATGACGGGTCGTCAGTCACATAACCTACGCCCCGAGTGACCCCGCTATCGCTTGACTCCGGAGGCTCAAGGGTACGATCGGGGTTCGGAGGCGTGCGAGGTTCTCTTGGCAGTGGTGCCGTTTGGATCGAAGCCAGCTCTTCGGTTCGGCTGTCGATTGGAAGTGGGGAAGGCGGAGCCGCGAGCACCATTCCCTCGCGGCAGATCGGACATCGAACAGTCCTGCCCACTGCAACTTCAGGGGCCTTAAGCCGTTTACCACAGTTCTGGCACGAAATCGAAATCGACATAATGGTCACCAAGTCGCGCAGAGTGAATTCGCCGACAGGCACCCGCAAATGTCTTGCTCAGCGTCTCAGGGCGAAAGAAGATTGGCCGCGTATGACTCTTTCGACAAGTCAGCGATCCGCTCGTATTTGAGTTTTCCCCCGGCCTTCACCTCGACTGAGCCCTGAGCTTGCAGGGGGAACGATCGGATTGCCGGCTGGGGCGCTCCCATGCGAACTCGCCCGGAACCCGTCATCCGGAACTCGTACCGTCCTTCCTCCGGGAACACGACACGGGTCTCCAGGGTACGCTGTGCCTCCGTCAGCGAGAGTTGAGTCGAGGCGACAGTCGATTTATTCGGTCGCATGAACTCAATGCGGATCTCTTCCGACACCATGATGGGACCGAGTTCCGCGACCACCACCACCTCGACCGGCAGTTTCGCTTCCTGGAACGGGTCGTTGCTCGCCGGTTGATCCGCGGACAATGCGGCGGTGTACGACACTGTTGGCCCGGACGGAGCAGGCGACGGTGACAACAGGCGAACCAGGTGGTACGTGGCATCCCCTTTGACATGGAGCGGTAGCTCCGTCTCCCGGCAGGTTCCGGTCGCCGGGCTCCCACGGAAGTTGAATTTCGACGAAGACCGGACCGTGTAAACAACATCCCCGGAGCCCGGCAGCGTCAGCTCAATCTTGCCTCGGGGACGGTCTTTGCTCAGTTCGAGCGTACCGGATGTGATGTTCTTGTTGTGCAGCAGGCGGAACCCGCCGGACTTCCGGATCTCGACCGTGATCGTCTCGCTCTCTTGGGACGGTGTCAATGCAGCGACGACCGTCAAGGTACACCGGGGCGGCTTGAGTTCGCCGGGGCCGCCATAGAGGAAGAAATAGCCGATCAGCGCGATGATACCCGCAACCACGGCGAAGCACCCTTTCGCAGCAAGGTTCCCGCTGATCCGCTCCATTTTGTCCAAGTCTTGATTGCCGCGGGCCATGAAGGCTCCCCAAATCGGTAAGTGCCACCCCGGGCCACTCTCAGTAGCCGATGCCACCCAAGTCACACCGAATGAACGGGTGGTGACTCGCCGTTTCCAGACGATTCCCTCCGGTCAGGGTAGTTCTACTAAAGTAGACGGCAATCCTTTTTTTGTGAAAACTCGCTCCTCACGCCAATTGCCGAGAAAGAGAGGTGGGGGGATGCATGCCGAGCAAGAAACCCACGATCCGGCAAGCGGATATCGTGCGGGCTTTCGCTGAGCGACTCCGGGGAACCAGGCAGGCCCGCAGTATGACTCAGCGGGATCTCGCCACGAAGGCCGATGTCACCTTTTCGTACATTTCCAGGCTGGAAGCCGGCGGCGCTGCACCGGGCATCGATCTCCTGGAACGGCTCGCCAAGGCGTTAGGAGTCGGGATCACAGAACTGCTGCCGATGCCAGCAATGCCCGCAACGGCGGCGATGCGGCGAGACCAGGTGAAGGGATTGTTCGAAGTGGTCTTACCCAAGGCCGGACAGGAAACCTTGGCGATGCTCGAAGTTCTGCTGGCCCGACTCGCCGAGTCGCCCACCGTGAGCCGTTGATGCTGTTCGGCACCTGGCCGACGAAAGCATCGGGCAATTCCGGGGGTGGTGGGCCAATCCGATCTCTGGGGCCGAGCTCCCGGAGCCGAGAGGGTCGCTGGGTGAGTGACAGCGAATCAAGATGAGTTGCCCCGGATCAACTCAACCGAGACGCCGATGTTGAGTTTCGCCCAGGCTTGGTCAGCGGTCAGGGCCGGAACGCCGAGGGTCTTGGCCAAGTTGAGGCAGGCTCGGTCACCCAGGGAGAGGCCCAAACTGCGGGTGTGGGAGACCAGCAACCCCGACGCAACAGCCTGATCGGCGTCAAACGGCCGAATGTCGGGCACCAGGTCGAACAGATCTGATAGGATCTGCGAGATGTCGCCGCCGGTATCGGTGAGCTTGGAGACGACCTCGGCAAAGTTGACGGCCGAGATCGTTGCCTCGTCGAGACGGGACAGAACCTGGTCCCCTCCCGGTTCCTTGTGCAAGGCAGCCAGGACGGCGGACGAGTCAAGGACGAGCTTACTCATTTGCCTCTTTGGCCGCTTCGGCGCGACGTTCGGCGATGAGTTCATCGACGAGGGAAACGCCAGGTGGGATATTGGCAGCACACCAGTCCTGGAGACGCTTGACGGACTGATCGTGGGTATAGAGAAGCACCCCATCGGGGGTGACTTTCAACAGCACCTCCTGCCCGGGCTGGAGCCCAGCCTGGCTTCGGCACCCCGCCGGCACAAATAACCGCCCTTCACGGTTCAGCTTCGCACGGTAGATTTCATTCATGAATCCTCTTACATTGTGACATAAGATCATATCATTGTCGAGAGATTGTGTCCACGACTTATTGGAAGGGGATCGACCGGACAGCGGGGAGGAGCAGAGACCGGTCGCATACCCCCGAACTGTTGCCTGTTCAGTCCGAGAACCGCGGCTCAGATGCCCTGCCCCTGATGAATCTTTTCAAATATTAATGCTTTGGCGGCAAACGCGGTGAGCAGAACCGGATCGAACTGACCGGGACATTCGATGGTAATGATCTTCACCGCCTGCGTGTGGCTTAGCGGCGGCCGGTGGGGGCGACGGCTCCGAAGTGCCTCGTAGACGCTTATCAACGCCATCACCCGTGCTGAGAGTGGGATGTTTTTCCCAGCCAGTTGATCCGGATATCCAGTCCCATCCCACTGCTCATGATGACTGCGGGCAACCTCCACCGCCAAGGACAGGCTCGGTATGTCGAGGGCGAACTTACTGGCTACCACGAGCAGCACATCTGATCCCTGCGTCGTGTGCGTCTGGAGTACGCTTCGTTCGTTCATATCGAGTTTGTCTGGCTTGCACAGGATGTGTCGCGGGACTGCCAATTGGCCGATATCGTAGATCGGGGCAATGGCAGCGAGCAGATCCGTGTAGCTGGCGTCCTTCAGCCGGAGATACTCACCCTCGGACACTACGGCCGCAGCGAGAGCCCGTACATAGCGGACCACCCGGGACCAGTGTCCCTCAGTCAGCAGGTTCGTCTCGACTAGAAGACGGGACACGGTAAACGATACCGCCTCGGCTCCGGAGGTCGCGGCCCGACCGACCTCCGGGCTTGGTGGTGGCTCGGTCGCGGCTCCGGCGCGATACAGGGTAGTCGCGGGTACCCGGACCGTAACCGTGGTAGATTCCTTCCCGCGAGGTTGCGGTCGACGCAGGAGAAGAGAACGGATTCGGGAGAGGAATTCAGATGGACGGAATGGCTTAGGGAGGAAGTCGTTCGCCCCACTCACGGCGAGGCCGCCCAGCGCCTCCTCCGGTAACTCTCCACTCATCAGGAGGACTTTGACCCGATCCTGATCAGGTACTAAGGCACGGAGTCGGTTGAGCAACGCCGGACCACTCAGACCCGGCAAGTTCACATCCATCACCACCAAGTCCGGCGAGAACGCCACCAGTTCCGTCAAGGCCGACTCACCGTCGGCTACCTCTCGAATCTCGTACTGAGGTTTGAGCAGACTGACCATTAAACGACGCATGGATGGTTCGTCATCAATGATCAGCACACGGTCACGGTCGTTGAGCCGATTGACCTCGGACGAGGGCGTGGTCGCTCGCAGCCATAAGGAAAAACCGGTCAGGGCCGCAGCCACCGTTCGGGCGGAAGGGTATCGCTGATCCGGTTCAGAGTCCATTAATCGAGCGACCAGGTCACACAACTCCGAGGGTACCTCCGCCCGAATCTGGCGGATCGGAATCGGGATTGTCGAGAAGCGCCGGTGCAGGTCGTGGACCGGATTGCCGCTTTCTGGGTAGGGTTCGCGCCCGGTCAACGCCCAGTACATCGTGGCCCCGAGGCTCCACAGGTCGGCCCGCGCATCGACACTGCTTGGATCGCGTGCCTGCTCAGGGGCCATGTATCCCACTGTTCCGAGCAGGGTGCCCGGTTCGGTCACATGGTGGTGAGGGAGTCGTGCCAGGCCGAAGTCAAGGACTTTCGCTTGCCAGTCGGGCGTCACCAAAATGTTCGAGGGCTTGATGTCCCGGTGAACCAGTCCATGCCGGTGAGCTTCGGAGAGCGCATCGGCAACCTGGCGGAACAATTCGCAGCATTGATGGGGCGTCAGCGGTTCCTTCTCCCGAATGAGCCCATCCAGATCCTGTCCGGGGATAAACTCCATCACGAAGTAGTCGCGGGGGTGTGCGGACGGGACGGAACGGAATTCCCGACCAGCGTCCAGGCAAGCCACAATGTTCGGGTGTTGGAGCCGGGCCACGGCCCGCGCCTCGCCATAGAAGCGATGCAACAGCCGGGGATTCCCCTCCATCGCATGGAGCATCACCTTGAGGGCCACCTGCCGTCTCAGGTGCAGATGCTCGGCGCGGTAGACTATTCCCATGCCGCCCTGACCGATCAAGTCGAGAATCCGGTAGTGGCCCAGGATCAGATCTTCACCGCTCCCTTTGCGAACGAGATCGGCCTGGAAAGGGGTGAGCAAGTGGTCATGGACGAGCCGAGCCAGTAAGGCATCAGTGTGGGTCATGCAGGAGATAGCTTCTCGCGACCTCGGCGATATCTCGTCCCACTCCTCGGGTAGCACAATCAGGTTGTCCATTAACCAGGTCAGAAGCATCTGGGCCGCCGGGATGGGGAGTTCAGCCGTCACCCCCAACGCATCTGAGCCTGTCAGCGTCGTGGGGCGAATGAGATCAGTTGCGAAGGTACGCATCAGCCCGCGCTCCAAAGTGGTAGGATCGAAGAGGCGGGAATAACTTCACGCAACTTGACAGTTCAGTGTGGGCCGCACTCAAAGCCAGTTACGGGGCAGGGGGCAGGAGACAGCGGGCATGGTGTGATGGCGGAAATCGCTTACTGCCGCCAATTATGGGAGACTGGCCTCTAGTATTTTGGCCAACCGTGTTGTCTCCAAGCAGCCATGACCCACCCGTCCAGGTCCCTGTTGACAATCCGCGCTGTATTGGAATATAGGACGTGAACATGAATTTCGCCCAACGATTTCGCCCATTGGGGCAGTTCTTTTCTACTGACTCGTGCTAGACTTGTAATTTCACAACGTGTATAATTCACATCTGAGCGAAGATCGCTCGACTAGGATGCTGGTTCATCGACCCGGCCTACGAGAGCGGGGACCCCGCGATGGGCGCGGCCACTTCCTGCGGAACATGGACCGGGTCGCCTCGGACCGGACGGCCGAGCGACCGGCGGAGTTGCTCATCAGTTCGTGATTCATCTCGAAGGGGTTAATGATCCATCCGATGGATAAGCGATGATGCTGGCACGCCCCACACCCATTCGGCCTCGGGCGGCACCAGTACCCGGATTGTCCCCGCGATCTGTCCCTCTGCGGCCAGGCTCTCCAGCCGCGCTCTGAGCGGCGAGGTGACAGCGACCCCCTGTCGGAGGAGGCACATCCCGGCGTCGTTGAACACATCCTCCACCATGACCATCCCGGGGGTCAGCTCAGTCACTGGTGCCGCCCGAAGAACAGTTGGCACGCGGCCAGCATGCTCGGCTCGTCGTCGACCAACAGGACTGCGTCCGTCATGCGTCGACCCCCTGTCGGTCACCACACAAATCCAGCTTCATCGTGGGGCTCCGTCCATTTTTTGATGCCGAGGCGTCCAGAACCTCCCGGACCTTGTGGGCCAGGCCGACCGGGGAGAACGGCTTCTGGAGAAAGTTCACCCCTTCTCGCAGCACCCCGTGTCGGATGACCGCGTCGTCCGTATATCCGGACACGAATAAAACCCGCACCTCAGGGTGCCGCACGGCCACCCGCTCGGCGACAGCCCGCCCACCCGCTCCGGGCATCACCACGTCGGTAATCAACAGGTGGATCGGCCCGTCGTATCGGGCTGCCAAGCGGACGGCCTCGTCCCCGTTAGCCGCCTCCAACACCGTGTATCCCCACCCGGCCAGGACGTGACGGGTCAGAGCGCGCACCCCGTCCTCGTCCTCCACTAACAGGACCGTCTCTGTCCCCCGCGGAGGGGCCAGCAGCCCCGAGCGGGCCTTCAAACTCCTCGCCGTCTGCTCCACCTGCGGCAGATACACCCTGAACGTCGTGCCGACTCCGACCTCGCTGGACACCGCAAGGTGCCCGCCGCTCTGTTTGACGATCCCATACACGGTGGCGAGGCCCAGTCCCGTTCCCTTTCCCGGCCCCTTGGTGGTGAAGAACGGCTCGAAGATCCTTGCCCTCACTTCCGGCGGCATTCCAGACCCGGTGTCCGTCATGCTCAGGAGGACGTGCGGGCCGGCGTGGCCGTCCGGGTGAGTCCGGACGTACATCTGGTCCACTTCGACGTTGTGGGTCTCGATCGTCAGTCTGCCGCCGGTGGGCATGGCGTCCCGCGCGTTCACCGCCAGGTTCATCAGCACCTGCTCGACCTGCCCGGGGTCGGCCCGGACCGCCCATAGACTGGGGGCCAGGGCCGTGGCCAGCCGAACATCCTCCCCGATCAGCCGGCGAAGCATCTTCTCGGTGTCGGTCACCACCTCGTTCAGATCGAGCACCCGCGGGGCCAGAACCTGCTGACGACTGAATGCCAGGAGTTGGCGGGTCAGCCCGGCTGACCGCTCCCCGGCCATGTGGATCTCGGCGACCAACTCCCGGGATGGATCACCTAAGGGGAGCCTCTCAAGGAGCAGGTCGCTGTAGCCATTGATGATCGTGAGGAGATTGTTGAAGTCGTGGGCGACACCGCCCGCCAGTTGCCCGACCGCCTCCATTTTCTGGACCTGGCGGAACTGCTCCTCCAGGTTCCGGCGGCCGGTCACGTCCGCCTGGACTCCGACGAAGTGCGTGAGTCGGCCGGCCGGGTCTCGGACCGGGGAGATCGACAGTTCGTTCCAGAAAGACCTGCCGTCCTTCCGGTAGTTTAGCAGCTCGACCGTGCAGGATTGCCCCGCCCGGACCGCCTCGCGGAGGCGGGCAATGGCTTCAGGGTTGGAGTCCTTGCCCTGGAGGAATCGGCAGTTGCGGCCGAGGACTTCTTCAGTCCCGTACCCGGTGATGCGCTCGAACCCCGGGCTTGCATAGACGATTGGGTTGTCGGGTAGCGACGGGTCCGTGATCAGGATGCCTTGAGTCGCCGCCTGGATGGCCCGGTCTCGCAAATGCAGCGTTACCTCTGCTTCCCGACGTTCCGTGACGTCTTGGGCGAGACAAAGCATGCCAATAAACTGTCCTCCTTCCGATATCAGCGGAGTGTTGAGCCACTGGCAGGTGATAGTACGTCCATCTTTAGTCAGATTCTCATTGATCGAATGGGCGTTCATGTCGCCAGAACGGATCCGGCTCCGAAGCTCTTCTCCTGTTTTCCAATCCGAGCGGGGAACGAATGCCTCAAAAGGCGGCCCTGTGCTCAGCATTTCTTCCCTGGCGTATCCGAAGATTCGTTCGGCGGTTGGATTCCAGTCGATGATGCGCATGTCGGTATCAAAAAGAATGTAGGCCAGAGGCATTCTCTCGATGTGGAGTTGGAGGCGGGACAGCAGTGCCTCCCTCTCCTCTGCTAGACGTCGCTTCTCGGTAATGTCTTCGATGACACCAGCAATCCGCACGAACTGGCCTTGGTTCGTAACAGGATCGCCCCTGATCCAAACCCAGCGAACGGAGCCATCGGGCCGCAGGACACGACACTCCGCATCAATATGACCCGTTGCAAACATGACAACATTCTCACGAACCATCATTTCGCGGTCGAGGGGGTGAATGCCGTCCATGTAGGAATGGGGATTGTCGAGTAGGCTTTGACACGTGCGGCCCCACAACTTCTCGTAGCCAGCGCTGATATACAATATCCTGGATTCTCTGGCGTCCATCATCCAGAGGACTTGGTGGATGTGTGCCGTTAGCTCTTGAAACCGCTCCTCGCTTTGGCGCAATGACGCTTCGTTGCGTTTGCGATCAATGCCCTGCGCCACCGCCTGGCCGAGCCTCCCCAACCGATCTTTCATGATGTAATCGGTCGCGCCGCGTTGCATGACCTGCACTGCACGCTCCTCGCCGATGGTGCCCGAAACGATGATGAAGGGAATGTCCAGATGATACTCACGCAAGATGTCAAGGGCACGCAGCGCATCAAACTGCGGCATGGAGAAATCAGCAAGAATGATCTCCGGAGCCCGTTGCAAACAGTCCCGGTAATCCTGTTCGAGTTCCACTTGCTCGGCGATTGGATCGTAGCCAGCCTGGTGCAGCATGTGTAGTATCAACTCGACGTCGGAGGGATTATCTTCGAGAATCAGTACGCGAAGCGGCGTGGCCATTTTCGGGAAATCTGGGAAGATTGATCCATTCATATTGCGATCAACTCTCTATAATCGGTTGTTTATTGATGAGCAGCCAGTAGTAGCCTAATTGTCGGGCGGTTTCGGTGAACTGCTCGAAGTCCACCGGCTTGACAATGTAACTATTGACGCCCAATTGGTAGCTCTCGATGATGTCGCGGTCTTCCACCGACGAGGTGAGCATCACCACGGGAACCAAGCAGGTGCGCGGGTCGGCGCGGATCTGGCGCAGCACCTCCATGCCGTCCACCAGAGGCAATTTCTTATCGAGGAGTATCACCCGGGGATTCTCAAAGCGGCGATTGGCGTAGTCGCCGGTGCAAAAGACGAACTCCAACGCCTCGGCCCCATCCCGCACCACATGGACCTTGTTGGCGAGGTTATGCTTCTTGAACGCATGCAGCGCCAGCAGTTCGTCGTTGGGATTGTCCTCGACCAGCAGGATTTCAACGCTTTTCTCGTTCATCAGGGGTTCCTTATTCAAGAGTGAAAGAAAACATTGCGCCCTGGTTGAGCTGGGCCTCACCCCAGACACGGCCCCCATGACGAGTGATGATCCGCTGCACGATGGCCAGGCCCACCCCCGTGCCGTCATAATCGGCCGCACGGTGCAACCGTTGAAAGACACCGAAGAGTTTGTGGGCATACTTCATGTCGAAACCGGCCCCATTGTCCTTGACGAAATACACTCGCTCCGTGCCGGGCAGAGTGGGGGAAGGCGACTCTCCGTTGGTCGACTCCCTGGGCTTGGTTCGGCAGCTAATCTCAATACACGCCACGTCTCGCTTGCGCGTATATTTCAGCGCATTCGATAGTAAATTTGTCCAAACTTGCTTGAGTAAACCGTAATCTGCCTGACAGGATGGTAAGTCGCCGATGACAATTTTCACTTGCCTGCCTTCCTGCTCTTTTCCCATCTCTGCCAGGCACTGGCGCACAATTTTGGCCGGGTCGACGGTTTGCTTGTTGAGCGCCTGACGGCCAAGGCGCGAGAAAGCAAGCAGGTCGTCCACCAACTGTCCCATCTGGCGCGTGTTGTTGCGCACCAATTTCAGATAATCTTTGGCTTCATCCGGCAAGTGAGTGGCATAATCTTCAAGCACAATGCGGGAGAAGCCATCGATCGCACGGAGCGGCGCGCGCAGATCATGTGAGACGGAATAGGAGAAGGCCTCAAGTTCCCTGTTCGTTGCCTCCAGTTGCCCGGTGCGTTCCAGGACTCGCTGCTCCAACACGTCGTTAAGTTTGCGGATCGCCTTATCCGATTTCATGAGGGCATCGATTTCCGTATCCGATTGCAGGAGAGTCTCTTCACGCAGGGTCTCCACGGAGACAGCCAGTTCTCGGGCCTGTTGCCCTAACGTCGCGATTTCGGTGTCCGAATGCAGGAGCGTTTCTTCACGCAGGGTCTCCACGGAAACAGCCAGGTCCCGAGCTTGTTGCCCTAACGCGGCGATTTCCGACTCGGATTGCAGACGCGTGTCTTTGCGCACGGTCTCGACGGAGAGAGCCAAATCCCGGGCCTTTTGCCCCAGCGCCTCAATTTCTATCTCGGATTTCAAGCGGGTTTGGTCTCGCAAGCTTTCTACGAAATCGGCCAGATCGCGAGCCTTCTGTTCCAACGCCTCGGTTTTCTTGTCCGACTCCAACAAGGTTTGCTTCCGTGTTGTTTCGACGAACCGGGCTAGATCGCGAGCTTTTTGTTCCAACTCCTCGATTCTCTTACTCGACTGTGCAAGGGTCTGCTTGCGCAACATTTCTACCGACCTGGCTAAATCGCGAGCCTGTTGTTCCAGCGATTCGATTTTCTTTTCCGCTCGGATGAGAGCGTCCGAGTCAGCTGGCGTATGGAAAGGCATACTTGATGATCCTGAGTACAGTGGCGAGTGTTCGGGAAATCGCTTCGCGGCCGCAGCCTCCACGATTGCTTTCCCAATTCTCGGAATACCGCTTCAAAACGAGGCCCATTCCTGGCGAAGGAGATACCCTCAAACGGAGCACACGTATCGCCGAGTCCATCGAGAACACATCCACGATCGGCCGCAGCCCACTGCCAGTTGGAGAGAATGTGCCCATGCTCTGGGGCAGCCGGATGGTTTGACCGCGCATTCAGCCCCCATCGTGCGTATCCAGAACCTCACGGACCTTCCCGGCCAGGGATGTCGGGGTGAACGGTTTCTGGAGGAACGCCACCTCGGCCTCCAGGATGCCGTGGCGGACGACCTCGTCATCGGTGTAACCAGACAGGAACAGCACCTTAATCCCGGGATGGATCGCCTTCAGGAATTTGGCTACCTCGCCGCCGCTCATCCGGGGCATGACCACGTCGGTCACCAGCAGGTCGATCGGCCCCTGATGCTCTCCACCGATGCGCACCGCCTCGGCCCCATTGCGGGCCTCCAGGACCATGTAGCCGGAGCTTCGGAGGACGTGTCGTGTCAGCGCCCGGACCCCGTCCTCATCCTCCACTAACAGGATCGTCTCACCACCCCGCTGGATGACGAACAGGCTGCGGCGAGACTCGGACACGATTGGCTCTCGTTGGATCCGCGGCAGATACACCTTGAAGGTACTTCCGTGCCCGACCTCGCTAGAGACGGCCACATGGCCTCCGGCCTGTTTGACGATGCCGTGGACCGTGGCGAGCCCGAGACCAGTGCCGTGCTCACCCTTGGTGGTGAAGAACGGCTCGAACACACGGGCGATCGTTGCAGAATCCATTCCGCACCCGGTGTCGGTAACGGCTAATAGGATGTGCGGGCCAACTCGGGCATCCGGGTGAGTATCCGTGTATATCTCGTCCAGATCGGCATTTCGGACCTCGATTGTGATCCGGCCCCCCTGCGGCATGGCGTCCCGGGCGTTCACCACCAGGTTCATGATCACCTGCTCAACCTGACCGGGGTCGGCCCTCACGGCACCGACTTCCGGATCTCCCGCGACGGCCAGGTCGATATCCTCGCCGACGATCCGGCGCAGCATCCGCTCCACATCAATCACCATTACCTTCAGGTCCAGAACCTTTGGCTCGATGATCGCCTTGCGACTGAACGCCAGGAGTTGGCGGGTCAGCCCGGCCGCCCGCTCGCCGGCGTGGATAACCGACCCCATTAGCTCCCGGAGGGGATCGGAAGCGGGCAAACTGCCGAGCACCAGTTCACTGTAGCCATTGATGATGGTCAGAAGGTTGTTGAAGTCGTGGGCGACCCCGCCTGCCAGCCGACCGATTGCATCCATCTTCTGAGCCTGCCGATACTGCTCCTCCAGGCTCCGCCGGGCCGTTACGTCCACCTGGACCCCGACGAAGTGCGTCAGACGACCATCCGCGTCCCGGACCGGTGAGATCGACAGTTCGTTCCAGAAGGGGGTCCCGTCCTTCCGGTAGTTCCGCAACTCGACCGTGCAGGTTTCCCCGGCCCGGAATGCCTCCCGCAAGCAGGCGACCGCCGCCAGATCCGTGTCCTTGCCCTGGAGGAACCGGCAGTTGCGGCCAATCACCTCCTCGGCCGCGTAGCCGGTCAGACGCAAGGAGCCGGGGCTGGCGTAGATGATTGGGTTGTCCGGCTGGCTCGGATCGCTGATTAGAATGCCCTGCGTCACCGCCTGGATCGCCCGGTCCCGGAGCCGGAAGGCATCCTCCGCCCGCTTCCGCGCGCTAATATCCCGGATGTTACACTGAATCACCCGGGTGTCCCCGACGTCGTAGACGTTGCTCACGAACTCGACATCAATGCGGCGTCCGTCCTGGGTCGAAAGCGGCAGGTCGTCGTAACGGATATACCCCTTCTCCTGGAGCGCCCGGAACTCTGCCTTGTTGGACTCGATGTCCCGGAAAAATCCGATCTCCCATAGTTCCTTCCCGATTAACTCGTCATGGTTATACCCGAGCAGGTCTGCCAGGAACGGGTTCGCATCGATAACTCGCCGTGACACCTCATCGACGATTAGGATGCCATCCTGGGCCGCCTCGAACAACCGGCGATACCGCTCCTCGGATCGCGTCAGCGACTCATCCGCCTTTTTCTGAGGGGTGATGTCCCGTGTGACGTTGGCGAAACCGATATGCCGTCCGAAGGAATCGTGGACGTTGGTAATCGTGACGACGGCCCAGAACGTGGCTCCGCCTTTCCTCACTCGCAGCCCCTCTTCCTCGAAGTGGCCCTCTTTCAACGCGGTCTGCAATCCTCGCTGTGGCTTGCCCAGAGCCACGTCTTCGGGCGTGTAGAAGCAGGAGACGTGGTGACCGATTATCTCCTCGGCATTGTACCCCTTGCTCTTCTCAGCTCCGGGATTCCAACTGGTGACGTTCCCTGCCGGGTCGAGCATAAAGATGCCGTAATCCTTCACTGCTTCCACCAGCAGCCGAAACGGGTCGGCTTCGGCGTGGCTCAGCGCACTCACGAAGGGCGGTTCGGCGGACCTGACATCATTCATGATAGTTCATAGATCGAAATATCGTAATAAAAAAAATGCCATAGTATCGAAAAAATGACACCATCACTCGGCAACACAAAGGATCACAGGGTCGGGCTTACGCCCCTAATCGATTGCGGAGATCAGCGAGGGCAATCTGTTCGATCTGCCGGACACGTTCCCGGGTCAGCCCCAGCCGCTCCCCGACCTTATCCAGAGTGGCCGGTTCCTCCCCGCCCAGCCCGAACCGCAGCCGCAGGATCGTCGCCTCACGGTTGCCCAGTTGATCAAGCGAGTCGAGGGCCGCCCGCACGTCGTCTTCGGCTGTCAGCCGGTCGGCTGGCCCAGCCCCCGGGTCCGCAAGTACGTCCGTGGATCTCTCCTCCCCGGTTGTCCCCACCGCCTTGCCGGACATCACCGCCTTCTGCCCCTTGGCGACGGCCCAGGCCTGCCGACTCGTTAGCCCGAGGCGGCCTGTCACCTCCTCCCGGGAGGCATCCCGCCCGAGCTCACCCCGAAGTTCGCTCTCGGCCTGCCTCCACTTGTAGAGCAGTGTGCCCATGTACTGGGGGAGCCGGACAGCGTGCCCTGACTTGTTCAAAGCAATCCGAATCGACTGCTTGACCCAGTAACTGGCGTAGGTGCTGAATCGCGAGTTCACACTCGGGTCAAATCCCTCGACCGCTCGAAGCAGGCCGAGGTTGCCCTCCTCGATCAAATCCTCCAACGCAACCCCTTTGCCCACGTACCGGCGGGCGAGGCAGATCACCAACCGGAGGTTGGCCCGGACCATCTCGTCCCGGGCTGCGGGGTCGCCTGCTGCGATCCGGTAAGCCAGATCCTTCTCGGCGTCTGCGGACAAGAGTGGGGTCCGGTTAAGCTCGGCCAGGTATGAGCCGAAGTAAGTGCGGTCCACCTGCGTACGATCGGGAGGACGAAGTCCGGAACGAGGTGGGTGATCGTTTCGCGGCCTTTTCGCCTTGTCGGTCGGGACGTGCGGGGAAGGGCGGCAGTGTGCCGTCATGGCAGGGCCGGCTTTCGGGGCGATGAAGGAGGAGCCAACTAGGCGCGAGATACCGAAGGCATCTGCGGCGTGTAGTGCGAATATACTATACTCCGCTATCAGTCGATAACAACTTATAATTGTCAGATTTCTTGAAACTACAGCAACATCGACTCGACGCCCATACCACAGAACATAGCTACCTCACGATGAGAACCGTGTGGAATAGGTGGTTATAACGATTGATGCCTACAAAATCAGATGACTCTCGTTGTAACCATCCACTGGCTAACGACTTCGTTGTGCTGTAGCCCTGAACCGGAGGGCGAGAATCGGGCACGGGTGTCGAGCGGGGAAGAGGAAGGGACCGCAGCCACCCTGACCGGCACTCACCCCCTTAGGTTCCTCTGGCCTGCGCGCGCCTCGGCGATTAACTCTCGGGAAAGGATTGCGCTTCCGCCGCAGTGTGGGCAGGCGGCGACACCGCCGTCAGGGGAGGAGGTAAGCCTCACCCGGTTATCGGTTAGGTCGATCACGAACTGGCACCGCGGGTTTGAGCAGGTCGCCGTCGGTTGGTCGGTGGACATGGTTAGTTCTCCTTGGATAGGCGACTCAGACGCTACTGTCCCCGAGTGTGCCGGGTAGATGTTGTGCGCGGTCTTCTCGCGTTCTCGGTCTGTACTGGCGGGGGCGAGTAGCGGGGTGCCGTCACGGCAGAGCCGACTTTCGGGCGATGGGATGAGAGCCAACTAGGCGCGAGATGCCGAAGGCGTCTGTGGCGTGTAGTGCGGGGGTATTGTACGCAGCCCAAGCTGAGAGCGGCCAACAATTGTCAGCTTTCTTCCGCCCCGCGGCGGTCCTAACTCAATCGCCAAACATCCAGGGGCAATCCGCCGTGAACTCATTTTTGACTCCGGACTGCTGACAGAATCATTCTTCAGCCTGCACGTCCGCCACGAGAAAAAAGCCCCCTACCTGGGGTCCATCAGAATTATCAATCTGACGAAATCAACAAGTCTCCTGGATCAGTACTTGTATTCTGAGATTCACAAGGATAAAGGTAACCTTAGCCCTCCCCTGAATTCACCTGCCAGTATTCTTCTCGTAAGGATCGACCGTGAGCGCGTTGCACCGTCCGGTGACTCCCGTCTCTCTTGAGGACTGGGCCAGCCAGGCTTTCCGGAAGCGTATGGAACTTCACTTCCAGATCACGGATCCCGTCCAAGCCGTCCGGGAGAAGGCGTTCACCCTCATGTGGCAAACCCTTCTGGAAGCGATCGAAATGGTACGAAGCGCCAGCACTGCCCTACGGGAGGGGGATGAGCGGCTGGAGAGGTGGAAGGAGGACGGGGCGGCCGTCACGGGGTCGTGATCGGGATTCCGATAACAGTCGGGTCGGCCAGGGCCGCCATGCCCTCCGGGGTCAGTGTGTAGCCAAATGCTCCGGCAGCGAAGCACGTAAACCAGCGACAACTCTCCGCCGCCTCCCAGAACTCTTTCAGGTTCAACCCCACAGCCTCGGCCACGTCAGCACCCCAGACCCGAGTCGTTACTCCAGCCAGATGCTCCGCAATGAGTCGCTGGCGACCCATGCGTCTGGTTTTGGTGAACTGCGGCATTTCGTCGCTCCTGCCTTGTTCGGGTTGCGGTAACTCGCCTGCGATCCCTTGGCACGGTTGCTCACTGTCCTATTATCGAACCCCTGTGATCACTTCGGACTTCTTGTTTCATCGTCGCAAACGTCCGAACGTCTCGCTTGTCTCCCACCTTCGCGCTGGCCTGCTCGATTTCATAGTCACCTACGGGGCCATCGACTTGAAGGGCTACCCCGACACTAACTGCGACGTCTGGTTCTCGTCGTTTGGGTAATGGTGTCCACCTCACTAGCAGCGCACCCGTCCAGTCGCCTTCGCTCAGGGGCGGATCTAAATCCCCGATCCCCGGTGCGAGCAGCAAGCCAACTCCCCGCACATCGAAACGGTCTGCCACCGTGAACGCCAGCCTTGCTATACAGCTCCTGATGCCTCAATTCCGCTCATTCCCACATCTCCACCCGCCGCCTCGGCCCCCGGCGCACTAAGATTGGGCACCCACTCAAGGATCGAACCGATGGAACTGATTGCTCCAGACACACGCGGAATCCGGGAACTCCTGGCCGTTCGTGCAGCCGTCAAAGCCGCGGCCCTTGTAGATCGTCCACACGGGTCGCCAGCGGCCCTGGTCCAGGTGTCCCCGGATGGGCCTGAACTGGGGAGCCTTCACGCCCTCGACTCCGGCCCTGTGGTCCTCGGACGGGGGACAGGGCCGGGGATCAGGCTGAGAGACCTGTCCCTCTCCCGGACCCACGCCCGCCTTGAGGTGCTCCCGTCCGGTCAGTTGTTTGTGACCGATCTGGATAGCATGAACGGGACGTTCATCAACGATAAAAAGATCCAGGCGGGGGAAGCTTACGAGGGGGACTTCGTCCGGTTCGGGGCCTGCGTCTTCCGGTTCCTGTCGGCTACTCCCACGGATGGCTGAGTGCCGTTCATATCCTCACGGCCACGTGTTCTGGGCACTGGCGACTGCCGGTCGTGATTCTGACCTCATCGCGAGAGGACGAAGACCTGATTCGGGGGTACGACCTGGGGGCGAACTCGTACGTCCGCAAGCCGGTGGATCTCACCCAGTTTGTGGACGCCGTCCGCCAGCTTCAAATCTACTGGCTTGTGCTGAACGAACTCCCGCCCTGCGAGTATGACCGCTATGGGACACCCGATCTCGATACTCGTCGTCGAAGACGTGCCCGACGACGCCGAATTGATGATCCTTGCCCTTCAGAGAGATGGCCTCGACGTGACCTGGGAGCGGGTCGAGACGGCCGACGAGTTGAAGGCAGCACTGGCCACTGGGGTTTGGGATGCGGTTCTTTCGGATTACACGTTACCGGAGTTCGGGGCGATTGCCGCTCTGAAGGTCGTCCGGGAGGCTGACCCGGACATGCCGTTCCTGGTCGTGTCCGGGACCGTGGGCGAAGAGGTCGCCGTCGGGATGATGCGGGTCGGGGCGAACGACTACGTGCTCAAGCACAACCTCATCCGTCTGGCAGCCGCAATCAAGCGTGAGGTGCGGGAGGCGGGTAACCGTCGGGCAAGCCGCCGCGCGGAGCAAGGGATCTCCCGGCTGGCGGCCATCGTCGATTCGTCCGACGATGCCATCATTTCCAAGACGCTGACCGGGATCGTCACCTCGTGGAATCCCGGCGCCGAGAGGCTCCACGGCTGGGCAGCGGAGGAGGCCATCGGCCGGCACATCTCTTTCATTGTGCCCCCGGAGAAGGCCGATGAGTTCGTGGAGGTCATGGAGCGACTGCGACAGGGCGAGCACTTTGAGCAGTTCGAGACCGTCCGATTGCATAAAGACGGCACCCGGCACGACGTGTCGATCACCGCCTCCCCCATCCGCAATCGGAACGGGGTGCTAGAGGGGGTCTCGAAGGTCGCTCGCAATATCAGTGAGCGGAAACGGGCGGCGGAGCAGGTGAGGGCCTCGCTTCGTGAGTAGGAAGTGCTGTTGAAGGAAATCCACCATCGGGTCAAGAACAACTTGCAGATCGTGTCCACCCTGCTAGACCTCCAGTCCGGCTACACGACGGACCCAGCGGCGATTGAGATGTTCCAGCAGAGCCGGGGCAGGGTCAAATCAATGGCACTGATCCACGAACGTTTGTATCGCGAGCAGGACATGGGCCATGTGGATTTCGCCGAGTACATCCGGCAACTTACTGACGATCTATTCCGCTCTTACAAGATGTCGGATGACATCCGGCTGGAAGTCGACGTGGATATCCCGCCGCTGACTATCGATATCGCCATCCCTTGTGGGCTACTTCTGAACGAGTTATTATCGAATTGTTTCAAGCATGCGTTCGTCGGCGCCACGGACGGGCACCTCCGGGTGGCCCTCCACCAGCACGACGGGGCCAGTGTCTTGACTATCTCAGACGACGGACCCGGGTTCCCCGCCGGCACGGACTTCCGCAACACGCTGTCCTTCGGATTGCGGCTAGTGAACACTCTCGTCGATCAACTCAACGGCGAGATCTGCATGACCAGCGACAGGGGGACCACGTTCATCGTCCGGTTTCCTAAAACCACCTTGTGAACCAACCGCATCACCCCCGTCACCATCCGACCCGGAATCGTCGCGAATAGGTTATGGACCAAGGCATGTATCAGCACAACCGCCCGCACTTTCTCCAGGCCACGCACCAGGAACTGATACAGACCACGGTTTCGCATCCCCGCGTTGACCCACTCCGCTGATGACGCACGCTCCTTGTAGATCTTCTTCGCTTCCTCCGTGCCCATCCTAGCTCGCAACGCCTTCATCCCGCCTTGTCATGCTTCTTCGGGGCATACGGGTTCTTACCCGCCGTCAACTCCTTCTTCTCGTCGCGTAGCGGCATACGGCGAGATCGTGCTCAACGAAATGGACGAGTCCGACCCCTCCCGGAAGGCGCTCGCCGAGATCCTGATCGCCGGTGAGAGGGCGGCCGGACTGACCCAACACCTCCTGGCGTTCAGCCGCAAGTCCGTCCTTCAGCCACGCGTTCTGGACCCCAACATGGTCGTCACCGAGACGGGGAGGATGCTCATCCGCCTGATCGGGGAGGACAAGCGATGCCACTGACCAAGACGTACAGCAAAGCATGAAGGCACTCTTGGTTGCTCGCCGGAGGACGACCGTTGCCGACCCACACCTTGGCCGGAAGCAGCGGTTCGAACACCTTCCAAATGTCATCGGGGAGGCGGCGAGCTATGTCCTTGAGTTGCATGGGGGGCTCCTGGCTGGTGCTACCATCAGGATAGGCCCCACAACGGTTTTGTCCGGGAGTCCTAACTCTTAATCAGCGGGTCTCCGCTAGCCGAGCGGGATCATGATTTGCGTTGCCGTAACACTTCGGAACCGTTGCCTTCAGATCCCAAAGCGGCCCAGCCCATTCTGCAGCGTTGCATTCGCCACGATTGTCTGGCATGGTAGGCAGACTAGAGGAAAAGTACGTATGCCCATCCCCAAGCCGCACCCGGCATGAGCAAGTCACCGAAAAAGCCTGGTTCGCGGACCCCAGCCAGGGCAACTGCCTCCCGCCTGCCGTTCCAGGTCGAGTTTGATGAAATTCTCAGCCTGATCGAAACTGCGAGGGGACGAGCCGTTACCGCCGTCAACACGGCTCTCATCGATCTCTACTGGCAGGTCGGCGAGTTCATCAGCCGGAAAGTCACCTCGGCCGGCTGGGGTGATGGGACCGTCAAGTCACTTGCCGACTATATCCAACGCCGGCAACCGACCATGAACGGATTCTCGGCCAGCAACCTCTGGAGGATGAAACAGTTCTATGAGACCTATCGATCTCAGCCAAAACTCGCACCGCTGGTGCGAGAATTGTCCTGGACTCACAACCTGCTCATCATGAGCCGATCGAAACGTGACGAGGAGCGTGAATTTTACCTCCGTCTCTGCCACCGGGAGAAGTGGGGAAAGCGCGAACTGGAACGCCAACTTGCAGGAGCCCTGTTCGAGCGAACCGTCCTGTCCCCTGCGAAACTCGCACCGCCGGTGCGAGAAATCCACCCCACCGCTGCCGAAATCTTTAAGGACACCTACCTGATCGAGTTCCTTGACCTTCCTCCCCGCCACTCCGAGGGCGACTTGCAACGTGGGTTGGTCCAGCAACTCAAACAGTTTCTGATCGAACTCGGCCGCGATTTCTGTTTCGTTGGCAGCGAGTACCCACTCCAGGTTGGCGGGAGGGACTTCGCCATCGATCTCCTGTTCTTTAACCGGGCACTCAACGCTTTGGTCGGAATCGAGCTAAAAATTGACGAGTTCCAACCTGAACATCTCGGCAAACTGGAATTCTACCTGGAAGCGCTCGACCGCGACGTGAAGAAGTCGCACGAGCAGCCATCTATAGGCGTCCTGTTATGCGCGACAAAAGATAGCGAAGTCGTTGAGTACGCCCTCAGCCGTTCCGCCTCTCCGGCCTTGGTCGCGGAGTATCAGACCCGCCTCCCAGATAAGAAGATACTGCAAGCCAAGCTCCACGAGTTCTACGAACTGGCCCAGTCAAATGCTGATCAGCCGACCAGCGAAGCTCCAAAGCCAGCGCCTGGGAAAACTGGCTCGCCGCGGAAGGGCAAGAACCCCTGACTCCCATCCTTCACGACTCCAACGCCCCACTTCACACACCGACGGTACCCAGCTTGAGTGCCTCCGAATTCTCGCATCGCATCGGCTACGCTGATGACCGGTTCAGAGACTCCCCTAACTGGGCTGGTAGGAGCCCGCTGAGGGGCAAGTGGTCTCCTGTTCAGAGATAATAGTGGGAGGTTAGTGGGGGTCGGGTGGGAGTGGAACCCATCTCTGATCATCAAATATGAGTTTCTTGGTAGGCGAACTGATGTTCGCGGCCGTGAATGCTCTCGCGCCATCCGGAAGCGAGTCCGGCACTGACTGCCTAGATGTCCATTTCATAAATCTCTGGGCAGCCTTCCCAGAGTCCTCATGATGTAAGTCCTTGGGAAGACAGTAAGTTCGACTGCCCAGAGATTTACGAAACGGACATCTAGGTGTCTGTCCGAGAATCGGCCGCGACCGAGTCGGGAGCGTCGCCTCGTTTCGCTGGGGCTGACAGTTTCCCCCTACGATATGCCCTGAAGAAAGCTCAACGCTGCCATCAGGAGCCTTGCCGTGGACGATCTTCGCAAGAACTACCGCCCCTGGGACGCCCAACAGAACTGCCAGGAGGTTGTTTCGCCCCGCGACGTCTTGCCTGAAGGGGATCTGGTCTTCTTCCTGATCGATACCGTCGCGTCGTTGGACCTCTCAGCTTTCCACCACTATTACGCCCGAGAGTTACGGGGTCAGCCCCCATTTGACGTCACCATGATGGTGACGCTATTGATGTACGCTTATGCCGTGGGTGTCTGCTCCAGTCGCAAGATCGCCGCCGCTTGCGAACGCAACCTGGCTTTCCTGGCCCTGGTCGGCAAGGATCCGCCTGATTTTCGCACCATCAGCGATTTTCGCAAGATTCACGCGGCGGCCTTTCGACCCCTATTTGTGGAAGTACTGCGTCTGGCGGGTGAGATGGGCATGGTCAAACTTGGGAACCTGTCCACTGACGGCACGAAGATGAGGGCCAATGCCTCGCGGCACAAGGCGATGAGCTACGGCTACATGGACAAGGAACTCAAGCGGCTGGAAGCGGAGGTCGACGAATTGCTGAAGAAGGCGGAGCAAACCGACGCCGAGCAAGACGCGGTGTTGGGGAGCCGTCGTGGCGACGAACTGCCTGCGGAACTGAAGCGACGAGAAGATCGGCTGGCGAAGATTCGGGAGGCCAAAGCTCGTCTGGAAGCCGCAGCCAGCGCGGAAGGAGAAGAAGAACAACGCCGTCGCGATGCCGAGCAAGCTGAGCGTGAGTCCCAGGGACGCAAGCGGCGAGGTAAAGAGCCGGCCCCCGTGAAGATGACCCCTGAAGACAAGACGCAAACAAACTTCACAGATCCCGAAGCGAAGATTATGAAGCAGAGCAACAAAAGCTTCGATTATTCATTTAATGCACAGGCTGTAGTGGATAGAGAAAATCAGATAATAGTGGCTGCGGAAGTGACCCAGCAGGCCAACGATAAGCAGCAGGGGGTGCCAATGGGGCGAGCCGCTCTGGACAATTTAGCCGTGGCGGGGATCGAAGTACCGAAGGGGGCGGACGACAAACCGATGCCAATTCCGAACACCGCGGATACAGGTTATTTCAGCGAGAAGGCGGTTGAAGAGTTGGAGACGATGGGGTTGGATCCGTACATAGCCGTTGGTCGGCAGAAGCACCACGAGGCTTCGGTTCCCGTGGTGGAGGAGGAAGCGGCAAATGCAGCCTCGGCCAAGGAAAAGATGCAGCAAAAGTTGAGTACGGTAACGGGCAAGTTGCTCTATGCGGCCAGAAAACACATCGTCGAGCCGGTGTTTGGGCAGATCAAGTCGGTGCGTGGGATCCGGAAGTTTCTGTTACGTGGATTGGAGAAGGTGTCCGCAGAGTGGCAGTTGATCTGCCTGACGCACAACATTCTGAAGATTTGGCGTCGTTGCGGCGGGGTTGCGCCGAGTTGAGGGGAGCGGTGCGCGCTGAGGGCTGGGCGGAGGCCGAAGAGGCCAAAGCCCAGCGGAGATCGGAGGCAGAGCGGGAGCGCGAGTGAATACTCGGACAGACACCTAGGAAGAAAATCAGCCAAGAGCGGGGGAGCCAGTAAGGGTAACCGGCAGAAGAACTGGTGGCCGAATAGTGTGGGGATAGTGTGGGATTTTGGTAGAGTGTGGGCAAAAATCTCACTCACTGGAAATGACATAACCCCTGATTTTGTCAGGGGTTATGTTTAGTAGCGGGGGCCGGAATTGAACCGGCGACCCGTCGCTTATGAAGCGACTGCTCTAACCTCTGAGCTACCCCGCCACGAACGCGCTGCCACCGTGGGCGGCGAGTCGTCCCTGTAACTTACTCCATCCCCATCCACCGACAAGACTCCCAACCCTCTCCACGGGTTCAGGTGAGCCTCCCGACCCACCCGCCACCAAACCCACAATCCTCGTCCGATCCCGCGATCTCGACGATCTTCCTGGAGCTGTCCAGGATAGACACGATGCTTTGGCGTCTTCTGGGGCTCCACGGCTTGGGCCTGTGGGGCGGAAATGGGCCAGTCATCATGGAGAATTGGTCTGGCAAGATCGGCCCTGATACAAGAGCCCGGTAAGGTTGTCCCGTTTGCGGTCGGAGTCGGTGAATGTAGGCGACTCGCTCCGCGA
>PLDW01000388.1 GCA_003136315.1 Gemmataceae bacterium
TACGGCTCGGCAGTAGCCTCGCTCTCCCATTTATACTTCCAATCGTCTCTCCTTAGATGCGACAACCTCAGCGGGTTCCTGTACGAGGCCGAAACGGTGTCACAGAATGCTTGAAACCCCTTCCTCTGGTCAAAACAGGAAGCAGTCGTGACGATTCTCCCGCAATATTCCTCGAACTCGTCCCATTGGGAACATCTCCGAGAACCGCGTGAAACAGCCGAAGCGGGGCAGCGCAGAAATTGTCACATAATAGAATTGGCAGAATATTAGATTATTTACTGTGACTTAAGTAAGAGAAACAACAGCGGCGGAAAAGCGCTGCACTCCAAAAGGGGTGAATGGATTTGGCAGAGTGTTAGAGTATCGCCCGAGTGGGGCAACGCAGAAAGTGTAACAGAATAGACTTGGCAGAGTGTCTGAGTTTTTCCGAAGGGGGCAACGCAGAAAGTGTAACAGAATAGACTTGTCAGAGTGTCGTATCGTGATCCGGTGGTGGTCCTGGACGAGTCCAAAGCGGACCGACCATCCTTCAGGGTCTTTACCTGACCCAACCGGTCGGGTACACTTGCACTCAACGATTTGGAATCGATCAAACGATATCAACGTCATCATGTGATCGACACACTCCATGTCCCGGAGTCATCGCTGTGAATTGGCCAGCCCCCCAGGAGTTCAACGACGCCATCCAGAGCCCCGCCGCAGTCTTTTCCGACCCGGACTTGAAGGACGGCCAGGCGACAATCGGGGCACAGGGGCGACCGCTCCAGCGGTCGGGTAACTTTGCCGATGTCTATCAGATCCACGGCAAGGACGGTCGCAACTGGGCGGTCAAGTGTTTCACCCGGCCCGTGATCGGATTGGCGGATCGGTATGCCAAAGTAGCGCAGGCGCTCGAGAAGGCCGGTCTCCCGTTCACGGTCGGGTTCACGTTCCTGACCGAGGGTATCCGGATCGGCGGGAATTGGCTCCCGGTCCTGAAAATGGAGTGGGTCGACGGCTTGCTCCTGCATCAGGTGGTCCGGGACCAGACCGGGAATCCGAAGGTTCTTGATGCCCTCGTGCAGATGTGGTCCCGACTGGCGAAACGGTTGCGAGAGACCAAAGCCGCGCACGCCGACCTCCAACACGGGAACATTCTCCTTGTCCCAGGATCGCGATCCGGCGCGTACGGACTGAAGCTCATCGACTACGATGGAATGTACGTCCCCTCCCTGGCGAATAAGCCCTCCGGAGAAGCCGGTCATCCGAACTACCAGCATCCAACCCGGGCCGAGACTCGGGCCTATTCGCCGGATCTGGACCGGTTCCCTCACCTCGTGATCGCGACAGCCTTGAAGGGGCTGGCCGTGCTTGGCCCGACCCTCTGGGAGCGATTCGACAGCGGCGATAACCTGCTCTTTGTCGAGGATGATTTCCGGGAGCCAGCCAAGTCTCCGCTGTTGCGGACGCTGTGGGATTCCGGAGACGTGGCGTTGCAGTCGCTCGTCGGGCGGCTCGCGGTGGCCTGCACCAAACCGATTCCTCAGACCCCCTGGCTCGATCAGATCGCCCCCGACGGTCAACCTATCCCACTCGACGCGCAGACCACCCAGGCAGCACTGGCAGCCCTCGGACGGTCCGCGCCCGCGGCTGCTGGGGAACCGGTGAACCCTCCCCTACCGGCCCCGACCGCGGGGGCGGAGGCGTTCGCCGGGCTGGGAGACGAACCCCAACCGGTACGTCCGGCGAAGGGCTCGCGAAGGCTCGGCACCCGAGCCCTGGAGCCGGAATACCTCGATCCCGAGCCCGCGACGTCAGCCCGGAAGTCAGGGACTCGAAAGATCGGCACCCGGACGCAGGAACCACACAAGGGGAAGAAATCCCCCGCTCTGATCATCGGGGCAGTGATCGGGTTGGTCGCGTTGGGCGGTGCCGGGGTTGGCGGATTTCTCCTGTTTGGTGGGAAAAAGCCGATCGAGACGGCGGATTCCAACAAGACCGAGGAGTCGAAAGCGGATCGACCGAGCCCGCCGGCGGCCATCACACCGGTGAACACTTCCGCAACGAAAACGGCCCCCACTCCCAGGGCACCGGTCAAGGTTCCCCCAACTCCACCCACGGACCCGACTCCACCCACTGATGCACCAAAGCTGGAGGCTCCCGGCGAAGTGCCGGGGCCGAAGGCCGACCCGATGCCCCTCGACCCACTTGAACTCAAACCGCGTTGGAAAGTACCGGGAGAAGCCTTTGGGGATAGTGCGTCTTTTGATCCGTCAACCGAAACAGTCTATTTCGGTGATAGCGCTTTGGATCTCCGTACGGGAGCGACTCGGCCGGGCTTCCGGGTATTCCAGGGGAGAGCCAGTTGGATGCTCCTCGATCACGGACGAGTCGCGTCTTTCGCTAGCAATGAGCGAGTGATCCAGGTGTGGGAGTCAAAAACTGGTCAGTTGGTAAGGGATATGTCCGAGATCGCCGTTCCAATCGTCGTCCCTGGCAAGTTCCAAACTTTGTTACTGTCTCCAAACGGTCGCTACTTGGCGGTCACATACATGGGCCAGACCGGATCAGGTCAGCCACCCGAAACCCCGCCGTTCCACGTGTACGATGTCTCGACCGGAACCCTGCTTCTCAAAACCACATGGACGAGAGGGAGTTTCCGTTTCACAGCCGACTCGTCCCGCTTGCTCGTTGCTGAAGAGCAAGGGCGGTTCAGGTGGTTCAAGATTCCATCCTGCCAGCCAGACGGAGAATGGTCGTTGCCCGCCCCCAGCCCCCCAGGCCGCCCCCATCGGATCACAGCGATGTCAGCAGATGGGAGCGTGCTCGGTTATACCGGGAATTTAGAGGGGAAACTCGTCCCCAGTACCCTCCTTCTGGACGGGAGGAGTGGTCAGGTCTTGTATGACTGCAAGGGCTACTCTGGTAGGAACATACGGATCTCCGCCGATGGTCGCTTGATTTTGGTTTTGGATCGACTGACCCAAACCGAGACCGTGTTCGTGGTCAAGGACGTGGCAACCGGGGCGATCATCGCCAAAATGCCGATCGCACGCGAGCCAGTCCAGGGTAGCATTATTGCGTTTTCCCTGTCACCGGATGGGCGGCATGTGTGTATCAACCTCAGCGAGGCGAAGTTGACCTTGCTTTACGATATCCCCCCGGTTGGTGGTGCTCTGGCCGTCAACGCTCCGGCAGCGAAACCTGCTCTCGATCCGAACCCTGCGCCGAAACTCGAACCGAAACCCCGCGATCCGCTGGCGATGAAACTACGATGGAAGATTCCATGCGAAGTGCGCGAAAAACCTGCGCTGTTGATTGATCCGGCGAATCAGCTGGTCTATGTGGGTTCGACTCCCCAAGATCTTCAGACCGGAGAGGTCCGGCAAGGGTTCACAAAAGCCGTCGCACCACCCAAGTGGTTCCCACTCGATCAAGGGCGAGTTGCGACTCACGACATCCATGCGTCGATGATTCGAGTGTGGAATTCAAAAACTGGCGAACCAGATCAGGAGAAGCCGCAGATCCCCATTCCACATAGCAACGACGACTCGGTCTACACCGTCAACCTGTCTGCGAATGGACGTTATTTGGTGGTCACCTATGCGAGCCGCTCTCCACAAGGACAGATTAGCGAGATCCCACAACTGCACGTGTATGATCTCACGACCAATACTCTGCTGTTGAAAACCGACATGACAGGCGGAAGCAGTCACTTCACAGCGGACTCGTCACGCCTCCTGGTCGCGGAAAAGCAAGGGCGGTTCCGGTGGTTCAAGATTCCCTCCGGCCAGCCCGACGGGGAGTGGTCATTTCCCCCTCCCAGGCCGGGGCAGCACCACCACGTCACCAGCATGTCGGCAGACGGAAAAGTTCTGGGTTACACGGGCTGTCTTGATCGCAGTCTCCATTTACTTCAGTACATACTCGATGGAACAAATGGCAAGGTTCTCCTTGCGGGCGGTGGCTACAGCTTCACGCCAATCTCGCTCTCCGCAGATGGTCGGCTGGCATTGATTTGGGCTGAAAGAACCCCAACCGAGAGCCTGTTCGTGGTGAAGGATGTGAGGACGGGAGCCGTTGTCGCCCAGTTGAAAACACCCGGTGATGAGAAAGGTGCAGGCTTCGGGTTTTGCTTGTCTCCGGACGGGCGGCAGGTCTGCTTGTACGATGTCAGGGAGCGAAAGACCGCCCTTTACGACCTCCCTGTTGGCGGACTCGCCGCCAAGGCACCAGCGCAGAACCCAATCGCGAAGGTCGATGCGAACCCTGGTCCGAAGCCAAACCCCGACCTGAAGCCCCTCGACCCCGTTGACCTGAAACCTCGATGGACCGTGGATGCTGATGGTGCCTGGGATACCAGACTCGTCATCGATCCAGCCACAGAATGCGTTGTCTGTGGGTCAACTGTGTTCAACCTTCGGACAGGAAAGATTCGTCCGGGGTTTGAGGGGGTCCGCCAGAACAGCCGCATCCATTGGTTCCTGCTTGATCGCGGGCGAATCGCAAGTTACTGCGACGGCGAAACCTCAATCCGTGTTTGGGCCGCGAGAACTGGCCAGCCAGCCCCGAAAACACCACTGATGGTCCTTCCGGAAGCGAATCAAAGCCCCATAGTCACTCTGTCTTCGAATGGGCGATATCTGGCAATCACATCATCTCCCAACCGTGATGGAAGTGGGAAACCTGTCGGGACAGTACCGTTCTCTGTGTACGACACGATGTCCATGAAGCTGTTATTCAAAACCACGATGAGCAGTGGCAGCAGTTATTTCACGGGCGATTCGTTGCGCCTTTTGGTGGCCGAGAACGAAGGACGGTTCCGGTGGTTCAAGTTGCCCTCTGGTCAACCTGATGGGGGTTGGTCGTTCCCTCCTCCCAAACTCCAGGTCCACCTGGCGATCACCGGTATGTCCGCGGACGGGGGAGTGATCGAGTACCACGGTGAAGGGACCGGCAAGGAGTTTGGAGGCTATGGGATTTACTTGCTCGATGGGAAGAGTGGGCAGGTTCTTCTCCATCCTAAAGTGTCGAGGGACTGGCCGCTGAGGGTCTCTGGGGATGGGCGTATTGCAGCGTTCTGGAGTCGCCGCGTTCAGACTGAAGATATTTTCGAAATCGTGGATGTGTCAACAGGAGCAGTTGTCGCCCGCGCGCAGGTGCCATGCATCCCGATGGTGGGAGGCCACATTTTTGAGCTATCCCCGGACGGGCGACATTTCGCCGTCTTCTACGAGAAAAAGCTCCACCTTTTCGATCTCCCTGGCGGAGGGGCTGCGATCCCAGGCGTTCCGATCCCGGTTGACCCCGCCGTGGTCCGCGCTCCGGCTGCCCCTGCTGGAGTCCGCGCTGCGGTTCCCGCCGAGGACGCGGTCGCAAAGGCCCTCAAGGACGTCCGTGACGCATTCAAGGATGATTACGCCCGCAAACAACCAGCCGAGAAGAAAGCCCTTGCCAATAAACTTCTGACAACGGCCGAGGAGACAGCCGACGATCCCGCCTCGCGCTACGCCCTGCTCCGGGAAGCCGCGGACCTTGCCATCCAATTAGGTGACCCGGCACTCGCCATCCAGGCAACCGACAGCTTGGCCCGCTTGTACGACGTCGATGGCCCTGGGCTGCGGGGGACCACACTGGAGAAACTCCTGTCTGCAGCGACTGGGCCAACCGCTCTGCGGCCCATCTTCGATGCGGCCTCCATAGCTGCCAACGCTGCGTTTGAAGCTGGGGATTACGCCGCCGCGGCACGGTCTGCCGCCATCGCAGGTAATGCGGCCCGAAAAGGAAACCTCGGTCCCTCTGCAACGCAGGACGCCGATCTTCTCAGCGCTCAAGCCAAGAAGTGGGCGGAGGGGCTGGCTGCCGTCAAGCCCGCCCTGGAGGCTCTCAAAACCGCACCAGACGACCCGGAAGCGAACCTCACGCTCGGCCGCTATCGGTGCTTCGTCCAGGGGAAGTGGGAGGAGGGGCTCAAGTATCTGGCGAAAGGGAGCCACCCGGGGCTGAAGGCCGCGGCCGAGGCCGACCTGGCTGCGCAGGCCGCGAAGCCCGATTTGAAGGTCGCGGACGCCTGGCACGACTACGCGAAGACAGCCCCGGAGTCCGAAAAATGGGCAGCCGACAGCCGAGCGCGGTACTGGGATGTGCGGGTCGCCACCGTGTTGACCGGATTGGCCAAGGTGAAGGTTGAGGGCCGCATCGGGTTGACTGCCGGGGGAATCGAATACAAACCGGGTCTGGCAGCCGAACTCCAGGTCCGCCAGGGGACGATCACGAAACCGAAGTCGAACCGGATCGACCCGACCCTCGATTTCTCCCCCAGCGCGTTCAGCGACCCGAACACAGGAAAAGCCGACGTGATCGGAAAGTGGGTGGGGGCGATTGCCCCCCCACGGGGAGGTCTCTACAAGCTGGTGGCGGAGACCAACGACCCGGTGAAGATTCGAGTCGATGGAAAGGTGATCATCGACACAATCTCAAAGGGTGGCAACCGTACCGAGGCCACCGTTCTCCTTGCTGAACGACCGACAAAGATCGAGGTCGAATACTCCGGGCCCAACGCCACTGGTCACACACTCAAGTTGAAGTGGTCCACCTACGGGGGCGACGAAGAACTGATCCCGGCCGAGTGCCTCTTCCACGATCGGAAAGCTGAGGGCGGAAGCGGGAAGTAAGAGCTGGTGCCATCAGCGCGGAGAACACGCGGCATCCCAGCGCCTCCCGGCGCTGTGGGGTGTGACCATCGCGATGCTTTCGCCAGTCACTGAGTAGTGCTCATACAGTGATAAAAAGGAGAACAATGACTCGGTTACTCATCACCGGCGTTCCAGGTACAGGGAAATCGACTTTGGGCGATCATCTCGATAAAGCTCATGGCTTTAGACACGTTGATATGGAACAAAATGTAACATGCATTGCTTTCTTGCAAGATCCTGAAAAATTTGTTCTTAGTTTATCTGAACCTGTTGTTATTACTTGGGGTTTTCGTCCCGTTCCGGATCGCAACCGGATTCTTTTTTTGAAGCAGCATCAATATTTTTTGGTCTGGATGGACGGCAACCGGTGGGCTTCACTTAGAGCTTTTCTGCAACGAGACACAGTCGAGGAGATCGCTTACTACTTCCAGTTATTTAACATCGAACAGAGTAGGATTATTGAACAGATTCAGCCGCACGCAATCATAAATCCATTTCAAACAGACGGTTCATTTCGCCCAACTTCAGATGTGGCAAATGAAGTGCTAAGTTTGTCGAGTGCTTAGCGGGTAGTCGTTGCATAACATACGTTGTAACTCTGCACGGAATCCTCACCTAGCTCGGGACCAACTGCCATAAGCTTTGCAGCAATGCGAAGCTCCACCTAAATCTGGTCGTGAGTCGAGATCGGCCTGCATCCGTCCTGGGTCCGAGGTTGTGGTGGTCGCCGGTGGAGTGCAGCGAGTGGGTCTGACCGACGCGGGCGGGAGCTTCCTCAGTAGTTCCGACCCGCGATCGCATGTCAGCCTTGGCACTGCGGGGCCATCGACGCGATCGATGTTCGCTGGCCGGATGGGACTCAGGAAGCGTTCCCCGGCGGCCCAACGACCCGGCCGATAACACTCCACAAGGGTGCTAAGACGATCTGCCGCACGACTTCTGGCGGCTTACCGCCGTCGGCCGCTCTTCTTCCCCTTTCCGGCGTGCCCGTTTCCATTCGGGGCAGCGGTGGTCGAGCCTGACCCGCGGGAGGAGGTCGGTGTGGCTCGGACTGGACGGGTGACGCTGGCGGCCCAGTACTGTTGCGGGATCAGCCCAAATGCGAGAATTACGAGCTGACTGAGCCAGAAATTCGCACACCCATCAGCTAGCCGGGTGTCGAAGCCGTAGGCATGGAGTCCGATCCCGAGTTGGTTCGTCCCGAACCAACTCCATGTCGCGACCATGTTCCCAAACACCGCCAGCACTGCCATTCCGCGGACCTTTACCAGCCCACACCAACGGGCGTGGAGGATCAGCGCGTTCCACAGGACGATCAGGACTGCTCCGTTCTCCTTCGGATCCCAGCCCCAGAATCGACCCCACGACTGATCCGCCCAGATCCCACCCAGAACCGTCCCCACGAAACTCAAGAGCGTGGCGAAGCAGAGAATCCCGTAGATCATCTGACTGAACGTTTTCGCCGTCTCCGGTGTTAGACCTACTCCCGCGAGAGGTTGGGCGATAGGCGGAACGCTGCCGGCAACTGGGTGCCCGTGAGAGTCGACTCCTTCGGTTGTTGCCCGCACAAGCAGGAGCGACACCGCATAAACCCCGCCAGCAGCGATCATCAGGAATAACAGGATATCCGTCAGGAAGGAAGGAATGACCTCAAACCTCGCCAGAGCGAAGATCAGAAAAGAGGCGAGGAACAGGGGGATGGCCACGAGCCCCGTCGCGGCTGCACCGAACGCCAGGAGCGAGCCTGCCGACGGCGGGCCGGAGCTGCGGAACGAGTCACGGACAACCGCCGCGAGCATCAGGTAGACATACGTTGCCCCCAGGAACCCCGCAACGAAGGTGGCCGTGTATCCGAGGGTCACCGTCGTGACGTGGGTGGCCAGCCAGAAGTTGGTGTCCAGCACCGCCTGCATCATCTCCAGCGTGTCGTCACCCGCCAGGTTGTGGGCAACGATCGTGGTCGCCAGCCCGAGTACCGAGGCGATCACGTTCCCGATCCCGATCGGGTAGATCCACTCCAACACCAGCCCAATCATCACACATCCCAATCCGATGAAGATGGCCGACGAATACAGGTTGGTCACAAACACGAGCGGCCGATCCATCAAATACATCCGAACGAGCAGGGAAGATGCGTGAACGACAAATGTCAGAGCCAGAATGCGGATCGCCGAGACCCTCAAGGCCGCCCCCCACTGGGGCAACTCGGCTCCGGACAGGATGAACCCGATAATCGAAAGGATGAAGACCAACGCATAAAGCCCGATGCAGTGATAGAACGGCGCGAACCGGTTGTAGATCACCTCCAATCGGACGCGATCCAGGGCGGTGCCCGAAACGTGCTGCAAGTACGTTTCGCGGTAGGAGGTGAGTTGCTGGTTGAACTCATCTCCCTTGTCAGCGCGATACGCCTCGCCCATCTTCTCCCATGCGACAGCGGCCGGGTTGGCGGCGAGCCGGGCCTCTTTCGCCTGCTCAAGACCCTGACGGAGCGTCGCCTGCTCATTTTTCGGTAGCAGGCTCATGGCAATCTCAAGCCACTCCCTCCGCGCCTCTTGGGGAATCTTCTGGGGGTCGGCCCGGAGTCTCCGGAGGATGCCCTGCAACAACTCGGTCTGCTCGCCGGGCGGGAGTTTGCCCATCCCAATCTGATCCAGGATCGCCTGCTGCTCCTCAAGAGTGAGATTGTCGAGGGCGTGAGAGTCGGAGAGACGTTTCTGTGCCGCCTCCATCGTCACGAGAATCGCATCCACGAAAGCGGAATCGCGAAAATCCCCGAGCGAGCTCCAATCTCCCCCAGCGGTTTGGGGCGGAAGTAAGAGCAACTTGTTATCGTGGTCGTCGTGTCCCCGGAATCGGTTCAGGTTGATGATCAGTTGGATTCGGTCCGCAAGTTCGAGGATCTTCGTCTCGTACAGATCCAATTTGATCTCCGCCCGCCGCTTCTTTGCCGCTGCGGCTGATTTCTCGACGATGACATCGTATCGAGGTGTCAACTCGTCGAGCGAGTATCGTAATCCCTCAACCGGCTTGAGCTTCAGATCCGCGAGTACCTGCTCATTATCGATCTTGATGACTTTGTACTTCCAGGCTGGCCCCGGGTGGTCCTGGCTGCCCCCCGCCAGGATGTCGAGATACCAGCGGATCGCAGGCTGCTTGCGACCATTGAGATCGTCAAACTCTTCCCGACCGCTGATCGCTCGCAGGTAGGTCCGGGCGGCCGACTCCAGTGGTTTCACGCGACCACTCTCGACCACTGGCAGGCGTGCAAACTCGTCGAGGTTAAATGGAAACCGCGACGGATTCATCCGCATGGAAACGGAGAGCAGATAGAGTCCGGCGATGGCGAGGAACACCCAGGGCAGATACCAGCCAACCGGTCGGACCGGCCGAACCGGTGTGGTCTCTGAACCAGTGACGGTCGGGGTCATGCCAGGATCCTCCTGTTCAGGAACCGGATCAGCGAGATCCCGAAGTGGATGAGCATCCCGAGGGTGACCACCACACACGATGTGTACGGGATCAGCCAACCGGGATTATTCACCACCTGGAGGTAGGTCGTCGTCTCGGCCTTGTCAAAACTGCTCTGGTAAAACGTCTCGCCACGGTGGCGGAGTGGGACATTCATCTCGATTGTGACCTCCCGCTGAACCCCCTGTTCGGGGTCGCGGAGAATCACCTGGCTGGAGAAGTTTTTCGGCTTCTCGGTGCCCGGGTAGCGATCAAAACGGAACTTGAGCAACTGGAGGCTGTACTTCTTCGGATACCGCTTGAACCGAAGCGACATCTCGTATTTCTTCCCCCCTGCCTCGAATTCCTCGGTCAATCCCGTCAGGGTCAATTCGAGGGAAGTGAGATATGTCCCGATCACCACGTCGGTGCCCTTCTTGTACAGGGTGACATACACCGCCGGGAGATCGACTTTCTGATTGGGATCAACCCCGCTGACCTCTCGTTGCCGTACCGCAACCTTGTCCTTGCCAGTGCCTGCGGTCGCCGGGTTGGGTAGTTTGCCGTCGGGGTTCACCAGACTCGCGTTGGCCAGGAACTCGACGATCTGGAGATCGACCGGGAGGTCCGGGTGGGTGATCCGCCCTTTCTCGCTGCGGAGCATCGATTGCGGGACCACAGTCACCTGATCCTCGGCCGGATCAGACTGGTCGACAACCGCCAACTCCACTGTCCGGTTGTCCTCGGTGTAGGTGGCCGTCGACCCCTCCAGGATCGACATCCGCTGCTCGACCGCATACTCACGGGTCACGAATTCGCCCACGAACAGGAGGATCAGTCCACTGTGGATGAGCATGATGCCGGATCGCTTCCACGACAACTTGAACCGCACGAGGTGAGCCGCGAGCAAGTTCACCAGCATCGCCCCGCCGAGCAATTTCCCGCCTGGTAACGGGAACGACCACCCCCACTGAACGCCCTTCGGGAAACCGAGGAACACCTGCCCAAACTTGTTGAACAGATCTCCGGGAACCATCACGATCCAGGACCAGAAGTACTTGTCGACGACCGTCCAGATTCCGAAGTCGACCTGGGCTAATGTGCCGAAGAAGACCAGCAGGATCGACAGGGCGAACAGGACGACGGTGACCTGGAGGGACGCGAGCGGCTTGAGGATGGCTCGGATCGAGTCCCAGATGCCCGGTTGCGGGCGCGTTTGAGCCGACCGTTCGGCGAACGCACCCGTATCGGGTTCGGCGGTGGTCGGGTTCATGCCAAAGCCCTCGGAAGCCAGGCCAGCCGGCCCGGCGGAGATACGTTATTTCACACGGCCCATCATCGGTCCACCCGACGGGTTTTTCGGGCCGGTCACATCGACCCGCAGTCCTTTGCCGCTGGTCGCATCGAACGTCCGGGTGAAGTTGACCGGAACCCCAACCTGTCCGACTTGGTCGGCCCAGCGCTTGACGTTCGGTTGCGCCCCGCCCGCGGACGCTGTGACGGTTACCTCCAGGGTCGATCCAGGAAGTTTGATCGTCTCGGCGTGAATACTCTTGCGGCCACCGAGTGCCCATCCGGCCGGGAGCGAGAAGGCAGGAAGCGATGCACCGTCCTTGATCTGGACGCTGGCGGCGAGTTTGTCGAAGTCGGCCTCGAACTTCGCCACCTGTTCAGCGGGGCCGGTCAATTTGAAGAACCAGGCGGGATCATCGGCGGGGTACATGGCACCAAGAATACGATAACCCGTTGCTCCGCCCGGCGCAGCCTTCTCAGTCGGCGCGGCCGTTCTCGGCACCCGGTACGATTGGATTCCCTCATCGCCTCCGCACCCGGTCGAGAAGAACGCCACGACTGCCAGGATAGGGGGAACCAATAGGGAGCGACTGAGGCAGAACGAGTTCGTCATGCGTGGGGGTCTCGGGACGGCCCGCGGGGGCCGGAAGGCGTGCAGCGGCTTTACAATCCTGACTACCCCATTGTTCAGACCTCGCCCGCATCCGTCAAGCCAAAGGTGCAACAGCAGACACAGCAGGGGTGTACGACACGGTTTGCCCCAGGCGACCATTCGCCAGCAGTCAGAATGTTGCAACTCGTTGCCATTATTCAAGTTACAGAATCACAGATGGTGTGGCCGGGGTTGAGT
>PLDW01000037.1 GCA_003136315.1 Gemmataceae bacterium
CAGTGGGTTCGGGTGCCAGCGGCTTGTCCGCCCGTGATGGCGGCACACGGGCGGGCAAGCCGCCCGTGGCACCCCCCCATGATCGTGGTAGGTTATTTCCTGGTGTCTGCCCAAACTCACTCGGCGTTCCACGAACCGCGGAGGGATGCGCACAACGGCAGGCTCCTCCCTCCGACGAGCCAGTCGAGTCACCTGGCCCGGCTGCGGTGGGCGACTTCGTGGGCGAAGCTGGCCCCATCCCTCTGGCCCGCCCTGCTCACGGGGCCCACTCCCAGAATGTCCAAAGCGCCCAAAGTGCCCGAGCGGGGCAGACCCCGAACGTGTCACATAATAAACTCGAACGAATGTTCCGAGATGGCCGGCCCAAGTCACGGCCATATCATTCAGTTCCCAGCGCATGTACTGGTGGTGTTACGCTGCCACGCTCAATTGTGAGACTGGCGAGGGAAGCAGCGTTTATGCCGGGCCAGACGGCTGGACCTGTGACCCAGGGCGTCCCCACGCCCTTGAACAATTCGAGGCGGAAGAAACGGACCCGTCCTCCCGTCAACTGTTCCGAGTACGAAGTCGAGGCTCGACTTGGCTTCAAGTTGTCGGTGCCGGACAACATCGAAACCCTTGGAAAAAGGCATTCCGCTCGTGGCCAAGCTCATCCTCCCAGCTATAGTCTCCAGGGTGCAGCCGGTTTCTGGCTGCACCCTGGGACTCTGGGGCTTCCGGCGCAATCCTGGGGCATCGGCTCGCATGACAATTGCCCCCGTCGAGCAGTGGCAGTTCGGCACCACCTGTGTGGGACGGCGGGTCCACGTTTACGAGGAACTCACCAGCACGAATACGCTCGCGGCGGGGCTTCCAGCCAGCAGCCCTGACGATCTTGACGGGCTAGTGATTCTGGCCCGACACCAGACTGCCGGGCGGGGCCGGTTCGGGCGGACCTGGCGGAGCCGACCGGGGAGTTCCGTGCTGATGTCGGTCGTCCTCGTTCCCCCCCCAGACCTCCGACGCCCATCGATATTGACGGCGTGGGCCGCGGTCGCGGTCGGTGAAGCGGTGCGGGAGCTGGCCGGTGTCCAGGCCCGGATCAAGTGGCCGAACGACCTACTGATTCGCGGAAAAAAAGTCTGTGGCATTTTAATTGAGCAAGGGGTCGGTGCGGGAGTGGCGAACCGACCCCTCTTCCGGACGGTAGTCGGGATCGGCCTGAACCTGAATCAGACGGCCGCGGAGTTCGCAGCAGCGGGGTTACCCGACGCCACCTCTCTGGGGACCGAGGCCGGGGTCGAGTTCGACCTCCGCACGGCAGCGAACGCTCTCATCCAGCACCTGGATACGGAATACTGTCGGTTGCTTGATGGCGAGCGGGTGGCAGTCGAAGCCGACTGGAAGTGGCGTACCGGGCTACTCGGTCGCCAGGTGGTCGTCGAACTCACCGACGGAACACGAATCGCCGGGCGGATGCGTGAGATGGGGTTTGACGGGTTGGAGGTCAAAGATTCGGACGGACAGGTTCGAGTGATCGTCCCGGAAACTGTCGAGCACGTGACGGCGGAATGACCTGGAGCCACATCGAACCGTCGGGTCCACATCCCCAGCGCAAGGCGAGGCATTCCCGGCGTCCTTCTTTTGCCCAAAGTCGACCCGGCAAGGACTGCCGGGCCGTCGCGACCAAGGAGGTACCATGCGACGGTTCATCCCCACTCTGACCCCTCTCGAATCCCGTGACTGCCCCACCGGGACAGCCATCATCGTCGACCACACCCTTTACATCAGCACCGATCCACGCTCCGAGACAGTTGTCATTCAGGACGATGGGCATGACCGCGTGACCGCCACGCTGAGCGGAGCGGGCGGGGAGACTTCGGTCTCGGCGGTTGGGATCGACACTTTCTTCATCCAGATGCGCGGTACCCACGACAGACTCATGTTCGATGTGACCGAGCCTCCACCGCACGCGATGACACTGGTGGTGGATGGGGGATGGGAGGGTAACAAGTCTATCGAGGTCGAGTTGCCTACGGTTGCCGGGGCAGGTCTGGTGACTTTGGACTTCCGTGGGGATCTGGGTCAAGGACAGGCGGATGTGCTGGTTGGAGCGACTGAGTTGAAGAGGCTAACAATCCTGGACCGGCTATCGGGGGGGACGGTGAAGGTTTCCGCGCCAAATGCCGATGATTACAGCACACTCGGTTATTCAGCCGTTCGCACTCATCCCTCAGGGGGATGATGTGGACGCATTTTTTCCTCTTCTCGGCCATCCCGATTGCCGATAGTAAGCGGCCGCGGCGATCTCGTCGCGCCAGATGACTATCGGTACGGAGGCCGCATGGCTGACCCCCGTCGGACCCGACTCGCTTTCGAGCCGTTGGAGTCTCGCACCGTCCCGACCGTGATCACAGTCACGAGCACCGGGGACGGCATCGCGCGTGATGGCGTTGTCACACTCCGAGAGGCGATCGAAGCCGCCGACAGCCACAAGGCCGTCGGGGACGTTCCGGCACCCGCTGCCGGGGCAGTCACAATTCGGTTCGACATCCCGGGCAGCGGAACTCATGTGATCAAACCCCTCTCCGCCCTCCCAGTCCTCGCGGGTGATGTCACCATCGACGGCACTTCCCAGCACGGTTACGACGGCACGCCGCTGATTGAGATCGATGGCGTTTCGGCGGGAGCCGAGTCGAACGGCTTCGTTCTGCTGGGGGGGAAGAATACCGTCCGCGGCCTGGATATCACGCAATTCAAGCTGAACGGAATCGTGGTTGCCTCGGCCGATAACACGATCGCGGGAGACTGGATCGGGCTGAACCCATCCGGCTTCCAGGCGGCGGGGAATGGAGCCGAAGGGATCGTTGTTGTGGGTGCCGATAACCTGATTGGCGGAACCACCGCGGGTGCCCGTGTCGTGATTAGTGGGAACCGACTGGCGGGGATCGACCTGACCACCTCGAAGGCGTATGGGAATGATGTCGTTGGGGATTACATCGGGACCGACGCAACCGGGTTCGCCTCGATCCCGAACGGGACGGGGCTGCTGATCGGAGCGGGTTCCCACAGCAACCAGATCGGTGGGACGACCGATGCTGCCCGAAATGTGATCTGTGGAAACATCGACGATCAGGTCGAGATCACGGGCAAGGGCACGTCATCGAATGTGGTGACGGACAATTACATCGGGGTCGACTCAAGCGGGGAGTCGGCAGCCCAGGAGGGTGGCGACGGGGTCCAGATTACGGATGGGGCAACCGACAACCGAATCGGGGGAACGACCCTGGACACCGGGAATCTGATCGCCGGGATCGGACTCTGGACATTCGGGAAAGCTGCGGGGGCTGGGGTAGAGTTGGACGGATCGACGACGAGCGGGAACCTGATCGAGGGGAACTGGATCGGGATCGATTCCCGTGGACTCGCGCCGCTGAGCGACGTTGGAGGGGGAATCCGAATCAACGGGGCTGGACGCAACACCGTGGGGGGCTCGGGTCTGGCCGAGAATGTGATCGCCGACGCCGCGAACAGCTCGGGCCTGACCTCCTCGAATCACGTGATGCCGAAGAATTGGGATCTCGATTCGATTCAGTACTATGGCCACCCCAACTTGCTCGGCGGTACGTTCCGAGCGTAGGGGGAGAAGAATGGCCCACAATTCAGAATGGCCCGCAGATGAACGCAGACCTCGGCGCAGATGAAATCTTGATCAGAGCAGATTGGTTTTAATCAAGATTTTATCTGCGTTCGTAGATCTGCGTCATCTGCGGGCCAATGCCTTTATTCCTATCAACCCAGGTAAGACGATATCGAGGATCGGTCCGATCCAGGGGTGGGTATCGTGAAAGAGGATGGTGTCTCCGGGCCGGACCAGATCGAGCACTTCGGCCGCACAGACCGCTGCATCCTCGGCAGACCGGCACTTCCAGTCGTTGGAATCGAGCGTCCACGTGACCACCCGGAGTCCGAGTCGCCGCGCAGCGAGCCAGAGCCCAGGGGTCAGCCGCCCGTAGGGTGGACGGAACCATCGTGATTCCGCCGGGAGGAGTTCCTGGCAGCGAGCCACCTCGTCGAACGCTCCGCAGACGTTCGCCCAACCCAGCCGCCGGTGGGTGAAGGTGTGATTCCCCGTCTCGTGTCCCTCGCGGGCAAGCTGAAGGGCGATGTCGCGGGCAAGACTCACTCGTTCGCCGATCAGAAAGAACGTCCCCCTCATCCCGACGGCCCGTAGCCGTTCCAGAACGACCGGTGTGTTCGCCGGGTCGGGACCGTCGTCGAAGGTGAGATGCACCTCGCCCCTCCCCCCCAGACCGACTCGCCCAAACGGCCGACGCATCGCCTGCATCACCCACGCTGGCCGCGTTGCGAAGAGCATCCCCATCCCTTTCTGCTGCTCGTCGTAGGTGTCAGTCCTTCAGTGCTGGCGAGTCTTCGGACTCGACCTCGGGAATTTCTGGAATCGTCCCAGCATGTTTTACGGATGGATGGGTGCAGGCGGGCAATGTGCCCGCCAAGTGACCCGGCGGTGCTGGTCGCTCAGCAACCGTCCAAATGTGAGGTGTTCCGTGCAGAACAACAACCAAGGTCTGATTGTGGTGGTGATCGCTGTGGCGATCGGTGGTGGGGTGTGGTGGTATCATGATTCGCAGAAGCCTGAGAACAAGATCCAGGGCACCTGGGGTCTTGTGATGGACGGCAACAGCCTGACGATGAGCTTCCAGAGAGGTCGGCTGGGGGTGTCCTTCGCCAACGCGGAAGGCCGTGTCTCGGTGAATGGTGATTACCGCTTCCTTAATGACACCACCTTGACGACGTCGTTCAGTTCGGCCTCGGTCAGCGACGGGACTGATCGTGTGTCGGTCGGTGGCCTTCCGATCCATGCCGGCCGGCTCACGGTTGTGGAGTTAACGGGCAAATCCCTCGTCCTCCGGGACGAGACCGGGTCCACCCTCCGCCTCTACAAGCGGTAACCCGGTCGCTCCGGGCCAATGACCTGACAGCAGTCCGCGAGAGGCAAGCACCTCCTGCAAGCCGGACTCCAACACAATTTCCTCTCGCGGGGTCGGTGTGGCCGCCCCCGCCAAGCTTCTCATGACCCCAAACCAAAAGTGAGACCATGAACGCCATCCAACCGAGTTCCGACAGGCTTAGCGGATCCAACATCCGACACCGAGGCCGCGCAGTAGCCGCCACTTTCCGGAGAACCGTGGCCCGCTTCGTTATCGTCATCGCCTTCGCCCTCGCGGTCGTTTCCGGGAGCGGCTGCAGCCAATCCCCGCCCCCACCCCCGAAGCCCGTCATCCCTCTGGCCACGGAACTGCGGGTTCTCCAACCCGGTGACAACTGGGTGTACAAGGGGGAAGAAGAGTTCCGGTTCAACGACACCGGAAAGTCGGTCACGTTGCAGGTCACTCGTACCGTGTCGGTGATCCAGACGACCCTCGACGGGAAACCGTTCCTCGCGACTTCGAGCTCGGGCGAAAGCATCGCCCCGAACGGCTACAAGAACGTGACCAGCTGGCTCTACTACTTCACGCAGGATCCCAAGACTCGTGACGTGTGGGAGCAGGCCGACACGCGCGGCAAGGATGGGACCCTGCGCACCCTGGCCAAACCGTCGCGGGGCTTGATCGGAACTTGGTCGGCGAACAAGACGCACACGACCGAGGATTCTTACTCGAACGGCGATCAGGCGAAGGAGGTCGTAGCCGTGACAGGTACAGAAGAGGTCGAAACCCCCTTCGCTCGCATTACCTGCTGGAAAGTGACGATCACTGGGACGACAACTGAAGACGGCAAGACCAGTAACTTCCGTCAGACAGTCTGGATCGCGCCACAGCTTGGTCGGGCAGTTAAGGGCGAGTACACCTCCACCTCCATTGATCGTACGGTGACCGGTAAATTGCTACTCATGTCCACGAACGTCGACCCGAAGGACTGATATGCCGGCATTGTTATGACGGATACTATCCTGCTGTGTCAGCACAGCCCTGGAGACAGCCGACATCGGCTCGACCTCCAGGGCTGTGCCGCTGTCACGTACATCACTTCACGAGCCGTGGCGGTGGTGCGATCACTGGGGCGGTATCATCTCGGAAATGGCGAACATCGGCCCAGAATTTCGACCAACTCTCGCGTTCCTCGATGGAAAGTTTCTCCATGTCGCGGACCGAGTCCAGATCGCGATCAGTGAGCCAACTCAGCATCGTGTTGTGAACTGCTGATTTTTTTCTCACACCACCGACGAATGTGCGCTGGGTCGCGAGTTCGGCGGTGAGCCACATCAGAGCTTGCTGACGGAGTTGGCGGATTTCGCTCTCGGTCAGTCGGTTTTGGTCGTTTACCGCAGGCACCGTCGCGAGAATGGCAGCCTTCGCAGCATTGGGACGAACAGTTTTGGTGGGATCTTCCCCGAGGTCGGGGTCGGCGGCAAGTGCCTTTGAATAGAGTTTGACCGCATCACGGTATCGGTATTTATGTGCTAAGCACAACTCCGCCAGACCGAGTAACTCACTTACATCGGTCTTTTCGGCACTAATGAGCTTAGGAATACAGTTCAACTCCTCGTCCAGCGACCGACGCCTTTCTGCTTCGATCGCCTCAAGGAGATCTCGCTCTTCCTTGATCAATTTTACATTAGTATCAATTGACTTGTAGATGTCGGCGGCGCGATCAAGCATACTTAATCGCTCAAGTAGCTCATTGTTTTGATCCAACATGATGGCTAACCGTAAATAACATTCTGCGAGTTCAATCTGATAATCAATAGTATTATATAATTTATATAATAAGATTGCACCATCGACCTGTTTTCGCTCCAGATTTAGGAATCGTGTTCGATTTAAAGATTCACTGAGTTCAACTATGTTGCTTGTCGTGCGATCTTTAACAATAGCTCGTAGCAACCCTCTCCTGGCGATTTCTGCTCGAAGTGATCGAAAATCCTGAAACAATTGCTTGGCCTCAACTCGACGATTAGACACACGATATGCACTAATAAGCTGGTCATAACACAGGCGTAATCGATTAAACCAATCTTGATTATTAGGTTGTAATTTTACAAGATCTTTTGTAATCGATAATGCCTTTGAATATAGGATAATACCTTGAGTATTTTCATTCTTTTGAAGTTTAATTTGTGCCAGCAATATATAACTTAGAGTCAGCTCATACTGCCACGCGGGTTTGCTTTGTCCCTCATTTATGATGGCCTCATCAAGGGCAATAGCTGTCTCACACTCTCTCTCCGCATCAAGGCTCCTGTTCTGTTCCTGGAATGTGCTAGCTAAGTATTGGTGACGGATCGCGCAGGCATGCTTGTACTCTGCGTTCTTGGGATTCCGCGATAATCGCGTTTTCTCTGCAATGAGAAAGATGTGTTGTTCTTTTTCTTGTGCCGAGAGCGCCAAGATGGTGTCTCCTCGACTCCGGTAGAAGCTTGCGAGCGTGTGGTAGCGAAGACCAAGACCTCTTGCAAAACTATCGCGATCTGGATCTAACCGAACAAGGTCTTCGCTGATTTGTACAGACTCCTGAAGTGAGTCCAAAGCCAGCTTTCGGCGTTCAATGGGAGAATCGCCCAAGCGAGCCAATTCTGCAAGGGTTAAGCCGGAGAACATCAGAACTCCTGATTGCATCATCCGGAATTGTGCATCCTCGGGATCTTGGATACAGCGAGCATTAAGTAAATGAAGGATATGATCTAACATGTGATATCTTTGCTTATATATACTTATTCTTTTTGGTGAATCAGGAAGTTCATCCAGCTTGATTTGCGCATACATCAATCGCCGTTGCCATTCAATGTGTTCAGGATCGATGTTAACGATTGGTGCGCACATCGCGATAGTATCTGTGTAACGTTTACGTGCTTCTTTTAATCGTCCATTATCTTGATGAGAGACAGCAGCTTCCATTATTAGGTCACACAGAAGGCCAAGCCAATCGGCATTGCCGGGATCTCGCTCGTGGAGCCGCAAGGCTAGCTGAAGTCCCTCTTGACATTTTCCCTCAGCCTTAGGGTAGTCTCCTGCCCAATACTCAATTTCACTTTGTCGCAATAATAACCAGGCTAAATTACGTTGATATCGAAGATTATCTGCATGATTTTTCATTAGTTGTTGGCGAATCAGGAACCCCTTCTCGGCAGCTCTCCGCGCTTCCGGCAAGTCTCTCCACTGAATCAACACCGAACTCACTCGGTAGTGGGATGAGGCAAGTTCATCCATTAAGATATGATTATTGCTATCGCGATTGAGCAATTCCTCCCTAATTGCAAGCGCAGCCTGATTGGATTCCAAGGCAAGGCGGGAATGCCCCTGTCTGAGGTGAATGTACGCTTTGCGATCATGGCTTAAGGCGAGGCCGCTTAGCCAGCGAACATTCTTGGGATCCTTGTTACATAGTTCTTGATATAGCGATTCGGCCTCCTGCGCCGCAGTCATCGCCTTGCCTGTTGCAGCAGTCTCTGTGTACAGATCCGCAAACACATTAAGTAGCCGTGCCTTCCGTTCTCGGACTTCATCTGTCGCCGCGACTCTTTGGAATAGTCGTTCATAAGAAGCCTCGGCCGCTCGCAGAATTTTTTCGACCGTCTTTCGCCGTATGCCGACTGTCATTTTTAACTCATCGGCGAGGTCACTCGTTAGCACACTATTTTCGAGGGCGACCAGGAAACTTTCCTCAGCTTCAGATCTTGCTGCGATGGCTTTTTTCTCATTCTCTGTGGCTTTTTTTTCGTTTTCATCAGCAAGCAAGGTTTGCTTGAGTGCATCCTCTTTCGCGATCGATTCTTGTTCGGCCCGATGTCGTGCTTCTATCGCAAATATCGACGAGATAATGGCACCCGTTATGGTCACAAGCGCAATAGCTATTGCCATCGTGACTGTTACTTGCAGTTTCTTCTGCACCACCAACTTCCGCTTCTGCTCTTCAGCGTCTCTAACCTCCCGTGCCTTACGATCCAACTCCTCCTTTCGGAGACGCTCCTCAACACCTGCGATGAAGTCTCCGACCGCCTTGGCCACCTCGCCAGCATCTGCTGGCCGGTCTTCCCGCCGCGGAGACAGGCACTTACGTGTTAGCGCCGCCAACTCGGGCTCTGCGTCGCATTGTGCCAGGCGGTGATACGCCTCGTCCAGGCTTGCATCCATCGCCATACGCCTTAATACCCAGACGGTTTCTCCGATGTATGGAGGTTTCCCGGTCATGATGGTACACAGGATCGCACCAAGGCCAAACACGTCGCTCCTTTTATCGATCTGCTCGACAAGTCCTGCTGCCTGTTCCGGGGGCATGTACGGCAAGGTTCCCATCGGCCCTCGCGTCAGACCCTGGGCGCTCCCACTGTCGCCCATGTCGATTGGCTGCGATTCAAATTCTGAGGTGGGTTCAGGCGATACATCGCCCAAAAATTTGGCCAATCCCCAGTCCATAAGCAGAACTTCGCCAAAATTACCGACCATCACGTTCCCAGGCTTTAAATCACGGTGAAGTACGTTCCGGTCATGTGCATAGGCCATCGCCTCACAGACCCGACGGAACTGAGCCAGGACTCCCATCAGGTTTGCCAGTGGAGATGGCCGCCTCTTCAGTACATCAAAGAGCGTCTCGCCCCGGACCCGTTTCATCGTGTAGAACGAACGGCCATCTGCGAGTTTGCCGACTTGGTGGACCGGGACGATCCCGGGATGCTGCAACTGGGCATTGATCCGGGCCTCAGCATCGAATCGGGCCACCGATTCTGGTTCGTTTGCAAACCGACGACGGAGCATCTTCACCGCCACAGAGCGCCCCAGCGCCTTATCGGTGCCAAAATAGACCACCCCCATCCCGCCGAACTGCACATTCTCCTTCCCCCCCTTCAGAACATACCCCGGCAGTGCCGGAGGCGTGGCGTCCGGATCCTCTTCCGGGGCAGCGGGCACAACCACTCGGCTGTCGTCCCCTTCATCTCCCCGGACGGTCGATTGGGGTGTCGGGGCCACCTCTTCCACCTTCCCCCAGATCTCCACGATGACCCTGCCCAGGTGGTCAAGCGTTTGCGGGTTGTCCCGCGCGGCCAGACATTTCTCCACTTCCGACACAATAGCAGGCTCGGACTTCCGCAATCGGGCCAGTTCAGCCGCGATCTCACCCGCGTTCAACGATTCCAGGGACTTGAGGACTTCCCAGGCCCGTTTCGACTGTTCAGGTGTCAAGGTGGTACTCCTTCAACTCGCTTCGAAGCCAAAGTTGCGTTCGCTGGTAGCTTCGGACAGCCTCGGTTTTCGACACACCCATGATGTTCGCCGCCTCTTCAAAGGTGCATTCCAGGAAGGAGCGTATCCGGAACAGGATGGCATCCTCTCGCGCGAATTCCTGTAACCGGAGGAGCGCGGTCTTGAGATCAATCATCAGATCGAGTTGACCGGCCCGCTCAGGTGTCGTCTCGGGGGGATCGCTCTCGAATTCCACCCGCTGTCGGTCCCCGCCACGTATCTTGGCCTGCTGCTTCCGCAACTCGTCGATCAAGAAATCGTGGATCTTGTTGGAAATGAAGCCGAAGAACTTTCGCCGGTCTCCGGGTTTCCAGGTGGTCATGTTCTGGCCCACGAGCCGGATGAATGCCTCGTCCACTAGGGCAGTCGTGGATGCATCGACTGCTGCCCCGAGGGCGGCGTCCCGTTTCCGCTTCCGGGCGATCTGGCGGAGATCCTCCTCGACCATGACGAAGAGTTCACCCGCTGCAGCGGAGTCGCCCTGCTCGGCCCGTTGCAGCAACCGAGTGATCTCCCCCGACTGGGACATCTTCCACTCCCTCGCATCAGATATCGCACTCAGAACAGCATACCCACGGGTAAAGCCCATTGCAAGAATCTTCCGAAGTGGAACTCGACATGGTCAGACCACGTGTCTCGGCAGACACGCGGGCAGGGCAGGGAATTCGGAGAGTGTCCCAGGTCGCTTCGAAGCGAGAAATGCTCGAACCGTGTCTGCGGGGTCAGCCGACGCGCCGGGGGCGACGTCCGTCGGATCTCCGGTTGCACGTCCAGTTCGCCCAGGTCTGGACGCGGAGCGTCGAAAACCGCGTTCCCACGGAGGACCGTGGGAACGAGGGGATCAGGCAACCGTGATAACTGTTGACGTGACAATCTTGCGACTTCGCACTTTGCGTGTGATCATCTTTCCCCACATCTAACTCATCACTTCGCTACGATCTGTTGCAGGATCGTCGGATCCTGGATCTCCTTGTCGCGGGCGAGGAGGAGCACTTTCGAGACGACCTCGGCGGTTCGGGGGTCGTCGTCGGCGAAGGGGAGGAAGAGGCGTCCGCGGTGCTGGGCGTTGACCGGCACCACGCACAGCGAGCCGCCCGGTTGCTTGTGGACCACTCCGCTGCCCAGGTGGACCGAGTATTTCCCATACTCCCCCTGGATCAGCACGTGCCGACCCTCCAGCTTCACGTTCGTCAGCTTCAGGAAGCCGCAGGTTGTCTTCACCAGCGCAGCCCGCATCTCGGTGGTCGATTGTGTTGCCTCCGGGTCCACACCGCCGACATGCGCCACACTCACCACCAGATCCAGATCCCGCATCACCTCGCTGTAGATGGCGGGCGGCACCTCGGCCAGTGGCACCGCCTTCCAGTCCCCTCGACGGTGGAACGCCACCTCACGCATTGCCGGGGCCGCTGCGTCTGCCGGGGTGGTGTAGCCGTGGTCGAGCGTCACTTCGACCACCAGGTTGGCGTCGCGGAAGAGCTTGCTGATCCCCTCCCGCGTCGACCACCCCCGCGCACCAAACAGCGCCTTCCCCTGATTCTCGTTCACCTGCTGACCCGAATAGCGGCGCGATCGGTCGACGTCCTCTCGCTCCGCCTGAGTCAGAACGTACACCTCGCGGAACACCTGCTTGAACGGCTGCACCCGTTCCACACGGAAGCACTCCCCCTGCCACTCCGACCAGTCGCCCGCTGTCACGAAGTCGAGCGGGTGGGCGATCGTCCACTCGTCCGTCGCGTGTACCGGTATGGTCCGGCCGTCGTAAGCCGTCAATGCTGTGCCGCCCTGGGTCGGGTAGCCCATCCCGGCGGCCGTCTTCAACACCAGACGGTCGAGTAACGGGCGGACCAGCGGGTGAGCCGTCAGCGACTTCAACTCCTCGCCGCGGAACCGGTTCCCCGCGCACATCGCCTGTTCGAGCGATCGCTTGCTGTTCGATACCGTGCGGGCGAGTGCTTTTTTCCGCTCCAACAACTCGGATACCTTCGCGTTCTTCTTCACATCCGGCGGTAGCTTGACCAGCGCCTTCCCCGCCTTGGTCTGCGCCCACTCCGGTTCACCCTGCGCAGAGAGACTGAGCGCCACCGTCACCGGTCCGACCTTCACCTCCACCGATCCGGCTGCGAGGTCGGCGACTTCGGACGCTGTTACGGCCCACTCCAACCGTACCGGGTCCGCGAACCCGGCCGTCACGGCCAGGTTCTCCATGCCCAGACGAGCCGCTTGCACTGCCGGTTCCTTCGACAGCGAACTCAGCCCACGGGTGTACCGCTCGTACTCCTTGAGCACCTTGTAACGGTCGGCGAGTTCGTCCTGCCGCTTGGCCGCGTCGTCCGGGAGCGGAAGGAGCCCCAGCAGCCGCACCGACTCCTTCAAGAACTTCTTGCGGATGTTCTCCACCAGATCCTTTTTCTTCATCCGCCCGAGCAGCACATCTGCCAGGCGGCCAGCCTTCTTGTGTTGCTGCCCGTAGCCGAGGAACTTGGCTGCGACCTCGATCACCTCCCACCGGTCATCGTCGCCAACCGCAGCATACGCCTTGTGGAACCAGGCCACATCGATCAACCCGTCGGCCAGTTGTTCGGCCGTCAAGTTGGTGCGGGCTTTCACGATCGTCTGCCAGGGATTTTCCGGCTGATTCACGGACGGCTTGGTCTGCTGCTCGTCCTCATCATCGAAATCGTCATCGTCTTCATCCGCTCCACCGAGTCGGTTCTTCCACGAACTGCCGGTGTGCGCAATCAACCAGTACACGGCCTCCTCGTACCCGGGCCAACGGGTCGTTGCCGAGACGTGGCGCACCCAGAGCGGATTCACCAGCCCCAGTTCGACAATACGGTCGAGCGGAAACACCCCCTCCCCGACCAACCTCGACACGGTCTCTGCAAACGCGGTCGGGGTGTCGGTCGCCGCCGGAATGCACTGGCGGATGAGGTGAGTGAGAACCGCCGGTTTGTTCTTGCTTTGCGAGTACCGGTCCCCCTGCGAGTAGCCGTGCTTCCCCAGCCCAGCGATGAGACGGAACAGCGTGTCCATTCCGTGAATTTGGCGGATGTCGTTTGCAGCGCGGGTTGCGGGCGTGGGTGTTTCGCCACGGATCAGTTCGGCATCGATCACCCGGGCCACGACTGCCTCGACCGCTTCGCGCAGTTCTGGCCGCTCGCTCACGATCTGGTAGTCTTTCGTCGCGGAAGCCGCCGTGAGTGCCGCCAGGGACTCAAACGGTGTGCCCCAGCGCTCCAGTTTTCGCGGGCCGATCAGGTGGTCGTACACATCGGCCAGCGTCGCGGCTCCGGCCGCGTACGCTACGAGCAGCATCTTGAGCGGCGGTCGCAATCGCTCTCGACCTGGGAGCGGTTCATCCCGCCAGTGGTGCAGCCGGAAGAGTCGCGCAGCGTGTTCCGGAGTCCAGTCGGCGGCCGTCTCATTCCGAGCGGCCAGGTTGAGCCAATCGGTGAAAGCATCCTCCGTTCTCCATTCGCGAACTTCCTCCGCGTCATCGTCGAAATCGTCATCGTCGAAATCGTCATCGTCATCGTCATCGTCCGACGAGCGGGCCAGAGGCGTCTGCTCGACAACGATCAGAGGAACCATCGCCAGGGCAGTCTCGGCTGCATCCAGCAGAAAATCCGAAGCTCCGGCCGGTGGATGCAATTTGCCGAACCAGTTCAGCAGATCGGCGATCAGACTGGAATACCGCACGGCCACCCTGTTGGATGGGAGGATCTGATCACGAGCCTTCCGGAAGGCAACCACAGCGGGTGATGGTTTCTTCTTGCGGTCGTTGTCGTCATCATCATCGTCATACTCTTCGCCTTCTCGAACCTCCAATCGCGGTAACAGGGCTGCGCGGAGCAACTCGAACCCATCCGAATCGCGTGTGCGGGCGGAACGGTTTTGCCACCACTCCTCCCACAGCTCGATCAGGGGCAGGTTCATACGATCTTGCTCAGCTATCAGTTTCTCATTCGGGCCGGGAAACTCCCAGTTGTAGCGAACTGAGCCAAGAACTTTCTCCTCCGGTTTCTCCTTGTTCCGGTGATCGACGTAAGTCTTGTCTCGATGCTCGTGGAGGAACTCGTCGAGTTCGGTGATGAGCGCGATCGCGGCAGGGGTGACGAATGTGACATTCCGCTTCTTCGGCTCGACAGCCGGGCTGCGGTCGGCCGGATCGAACAGCCCGAGCCCATCGTCCAGGGATGGCGGTCGTGCAGGAGGATTGAGCACGAGCTCGATCGCCTGCGATTCGGCCTTGGCCAGCCGCTTCCCCTTCGCCTCGCAGTAATCGCGCAATCGCTCACGGATCGGTTCGGCCATTCGCTCGGCGTCTGTCATCCGCCGGGCCAGTTCGATACCAGCCGTCCGTCGGTTTGCATCACCCGCCGCCAGCAGTCGGTCGATGCTGCTCACCACCAGTTTGTCGCTCCGGTTCAGCAGCAGTTCAAACACGCTGCGGCGGAAATCGGCGGTTTTCCGGCTCAGATACCCTTCGAGCGTTTGGGCTTCGTCTTCAGCCAGTTTGCACTTCTTGAGGTGCTTGATCGCTGCCTCGCGAACAAATCGATTCGGCTCTCCTGCTATGGCCAGGAGGGTCTGTCGCACTTTCGAGGACAGGGTCCGGGGCTCGCACAACATGCTGATCGCTTGCACCCGTTCAAAGTCACCCATCATCGGCAGATAGGGCAACAATCGTTCCACCGGCCGCTTGCCAAGCGAGCGAAGCAGTAGCCCGGCGGCCTCACCTCGGTCGAGGTCGTCGACCGGCCAACTGGGAACCAGTGGCTTGAGCGTCTTCGGGGTTTCTGGAAGGGTTGGGATGAGCTTCTCGATCCGCTCGAAGAAGTCTTTCGGATACCGGTCTGCATAGTCCTCATCATCGTCCACATCCGTGCCAGCAATCAGCATGGCTTCAAAGTAGCTGATCGCTGCGCTCACCAGCCGTGGGTCCGGATCATCGAGTAACGGCAACATCAACTGCGTGCCTTCCGGCAGCCCGGATTCGGTCAGCAATTTGGCCGCGGCAAACCGCCGGGCGGGGGTCTTGTCGCGCATGAGCGGTGTGGCCGCGGCCACGGCGGCTTCCACATCTACAAAGGCCAGCGCCCACAACCCACGGTAAGCCGTGAGAGCGTCCCCCTTGGTGATCGCCTTCTGCCGGACATTTGGGTCGCCAAGCATCTCACGGCAGGCTTGGAGGTCCGCCTTGAGTTTCTTGGCGTTCTCGACCTGTTCCTCCTCCCCAAACCACACACCAGCAGCCCGGGCCACCGATGCGAACCGGATCAGGTTTTGGTCGAGCACGAGCCCGACCATTCGCCGGAATGCCTCGGGGTGCGCTTCGTCGACCGCTTCGAGAATGCTCTGTCGCAACCCCTCCTGTCGCTGGGCCGCGAGAAGCAGGTTCTCGGCGAACTCCCAGGCCTCTTTCCGGCTGCTGCACAGCAGACCACGGGTGGCATGTCCACCCGGGCCACCGATCTGGTGGCGATTCGCTGCGGAATCTTGGAGGATGGTCAACACGCTGTTGGCCGTCTCCCCGCCCGTATCGATCACCCCGGCGAGCAGGTAGCCAAACTCGTCCGGATTGTAGCCGAGGTGAACCGCCCACGCCGCCAGCCACTCCGCGGAGAGGACATCGTCGGGGACATCACCCAGTTCGTCGAACAGGTGTTCGAGGTAACTTTGCCGGGCGGAAGCGTACACCTCCGGTCGGTTAGGGGCACGAAAGGCGCGTCGGTCCCACCCAACCGTGTAGGGCATTCGGCCTTTCAGTTGCCACCCGGCCTCCACATCCGCGTGGATCGTCGGGAAGAGCGCAGCGAACACTTTCGCTCGACCCCTGGCATCGGCAGTGAGTTTCACAGCCGCGGATTGCTCGAGTTTCTGGCGTTCCTGCCAGGTGTACTCCTTTTTGTCGCTGGGGATCTGGCCGATTGCAGACAGTCCGATGCCAGCCAGTGCCTTCGGCAGCTTTTGCAGCCGGGCGAGCCGTGCCTGACGATGCTTCTTCGACTTGAGTTTGCCAAGCTGTTCGCGAGCCTGTTCGGGTTTCAGCATGGCTCAACCTCCCGCCAGAAGGGTGAGCCGGACGAAGGTCAGCTTACTGTCCGCGGTGAGTGGAAGCCCGGCGTCAAGTTCCTTCACCTCGCCATCGTCTACCATCACCAAGAACAGGCCGTCGGTGAAGGCTTCCAGGGCGGTGGCAACCGCCTGATCCGGATCCACTTTCTGATCCAGTTCGCTTCCGCCAGCCGACACCTTGCCCGTCGCAAGCCCTTCCTGGATCTGCCTGGCGGTGAGCGCTTTCACCAACCGGCGCTCGCTCTGGCGGGTCTTGAATGCCTCCACTTCGGCCCGCACCACATGCTCGATTAACTCACGAAGGGTGACCGGTCCACCGGTCGAAATGGCTGCTGGGGGTGGCACCGTGAAATCATCGCAAATCGGCTTCCGGCGACCGATTGCGTGCGCGGAGATGGTGAGCATTTGCGGCTCCTTTGGGAGAGAAAAGGGATGTGGGGAGAATATACCTGCGCGGATGTGGGGCTTCAACGTGCGTAGATTCCGCGTGAGCGGCCGGGAAGGGAATAATCCGAATTCCCTCCCAACCTCCCAGCCCCACCAGTGAAGACCCCGGATCGAGGGCTACCCGCACTTGCTCTTCTGGGTGGGGACATCGTACGATCCGAACACACCACCGAGTTCGCATCCCTGACGCGACCCCGCGATGACAACGACCGTTTCTCGCACCAAGAGTGCCGCCATGTCGAGGAATGCCCGCTTGCTCGCCCTCGTTTTGGCCGCCGGGGTGCTCTTTGCGGGCGGCGTCCGGGGTGACGATACGAAGCCTTATACCGGGGCTGCGTGTACTGCGACCGTTGACGATTTCTATCAGGACGAGGTCTGGGCCAAGGTCGGTGCCCCAATCTGTCTGACATGTCACAAAAAGGGCGGCGACGCGGAGGAGAGCAAGTTCATCCTGGTGGACCCCCGGCGAAGCGAGGGAGTTGCGCGGGACGAGGCGATGCGCCAGAACCGCGAGGCGTTCGCCCGGATGGCCCGACTGAAGGTCAAGGACCAATCGCGACTCCTCCTGAAGGTCGTTGGCGACCTCAACCACGGCGGCTCCGACGTCCTCAAGCCCGACTCTGCCGGGTATCGCATCCTCACCAGTTTCGTCCGGAGGGTGAACACCCCCCCAACTGGGACACCATCACCCGATCTCATGGCCCGAGACGCCAACGCACCCCCGTTCTTCAATGGCATTGTGATGGTGGATGATCGTCGGCTGCTCCGACGGGTCACCCTCTCACTCGCTGGCCGGCTCCCGACCGACGCCGAATTCGCGGCCGTCGCCCGGGACGGTTTGAAGGAGTTACCATCGCTCCTCGACAGCATCATGACGGAGGACGCCTTCTACGACCGGCTCCGCGAGGGGTTCAACGACATTTTCCTCACAGCCGGGCTCGATGGGAACCCGGAGGCATCGGTCCTGTCCTACGAGCATTTCAGCACCACCCGGCTCTGGATCTCGAAGTTCGACCTGAGCCACATCGCCGATGCGAAGGCCCAGCAGCAGGGCCGGTACAAGCTTGCCAACGACTACCGCAAGGCCCTGATCAGCGAGCCGATGAAACTTGTCGAGCACATCGTCCGGAACGATCGACCGTTTACCGAGATCGTGACCGCGGACTTTATCATGGTCACCCCCTACTCGGCCCGCGGGTATGGGGTTTACGACGAGGTGCGATCCCGGTTCAAGAACCCGGACGACCCCTTCGAGGCCATCCCCGTGAAGCTGAAAGCGCTGGTTGGCCGGACCCGTGACGACAACCAGGAATCCGCGACCGGGTTCTATCCGCACGCTGGGCTCCTGAGCACGTTCCAGTACCTCCGCCGCTATCCGACGACCGAAACCAACCGGAACCGCCTCCGCGCAAGGATGTACTATCAACACTTTCTCGGTGTGGATGTCCTCGAACTCGCCGCCCGGGTGTCAGACGCTGCGGCGGTCTCGGCGAAGTTCGAGATTCCCACCATGCAGGCGTCGGAGTGCGTCGTCTGCCACAAAACACTCGACCCCGTTGCCGGGCTGTTCCAGGACTACTGGAAGTTCGAGGGCGTTTACGGTCGCCGGAAGGGCGGCTGGTTCAAGGATATGTTCGGCCCCGGCTTCGAGGGGGAAAACCTGCCCCCGGTCGAACGGTGGCGGGCTTTGCAGTGGCTGGGTGAGCGCACGGCGAAAGATCCTCGCTTCGCCGTCGCGATGGTCGAACACGTCTACTCCATCCTCACTGGCCGCAAGGTCTTGCTGCCCCCCAAGGATCTCGACGACCCGCTCTTCGTCTCCCGGCGGCGTGCCTACTGGGAACAGCGTCGACAGGTGGAAGCGATCACTGCCCACTTTGTCCAGTCCGGGTTCAACCTCAAAACCGCCTTCAAGGAGTGGGTCGTTTCCGACTTCTACCGCGTCGATGGCCTTGCCACTGTGGTCAGCGATCCGCGTCGTCGGGCCGAACTGGACGACATCGGGCTGGTGCGGATGCTCTCCCCCGAGCAGGTGGAACGAAAGGTGGCTGCGGTTTTCGGGGAGCGATGGGGCAAGCTGACCGACCAGCTCGCGATGCTCTACGGTGGCATCGACTCGAAAGAAGTCACCGAACGGGCCACGGACCCAAGCGGGGCGATGGGTGCCATCCAGAGAATCCTGTCGAACGATGTGGCGTGTCGGAACGTCGCGCGTGACTTTGCCCGCCCGGCGGCCGAGCGGCGACTCTTCCCCCACATCGAGCCGGACGTGATCCCGGGCGCTTCGCCAGACGGCGACGCAGCGATCCGCCGGACAATCGTATCTCTGCACGAGCGCATCCTGGGTCGCTTCGATGCCCCGGACTCCGCCGAGGTCGAGCGCACGTGGAAGCTATTCGCGGGCATCGTCAAGGATGCCCACGAGCAGAAGGCGTTCGATAAGCGCGAGGCTTATGCGTGCCGACAGGGCAACCCGCCACCGCCCGACGACCCGCACTACACCATCCGGGCGTGGCGAGGCGTGGTCACCTACCTGCTGCGGCGGCACGAATTCCTTTACGAGTGACCCAATGCGACGCGATTTTCTCAAGCTCTGCGGACTGGCCGGACTGGGACTCGCAGTCCCCTACAACCGGCCGGTTGCCGCCCGCGCAAAGGCAAAGGACGAGCCCTATGGCGGTCCTTATTACGTGGTATTCAACGCCTCCGGCGGGTGGGACACCACGTATCTGATGGATCCCAAGGGGGTCAACGGGATCAACCGTCTCTACCGCGTAGGCGACATCCTGACCCAGGGAGCCCACAAATACGCCCCAATTGCCAAGCACGCCCAGGGCGGAATGAGCAACGAGGCGTTTTATGCCGAGTTCGGCGACGACCTCCTGGTTCTTAACGGGCTCGACTATTCGGTGAACAACCACGCTCCCGGCGCGCGATATATGGCGACAGGCAAACTCGACAGCCTGGCATACCCGACATTCCCCGCTCTGGTCGCTGCCTGCCGGGGGCTGGACTGCCCTCTTGCGTTCCTGACCTTCGGGAACTATTCGGCGACCGGCAACCTCGTGGCCATGTCACGCGTCCCTTACCTGCCTTCGCTCAGGAAGATCGCCAATGCCGACGCAGTCGACGGGAACGAGAGGTCACCCTATCACGACCGGTTCGTCACTGACCGCATTGAGGAGGCGCTCCGCGAGGAGCAGGCGGCCCGTGCGACCGGGCCGCGGCTACCACGTGAGGAACGCGGTGAGAACATGCTGTATGCAGCCCAGATCAGCTCGAAGGCCCTGGAACGGGTGACCCGGTACATTCCCGCTTCGATCCCCAAGGAGCGTCTCTCGCAACAGGCGGAAATCGCCCTGGCTTCGTTCAAGGCGGGGGTGGGCGTTTCGGCCAACCTGACGATCGCGCAGTTCGACAGCCACGCCAACAACGACCCTGACCAGATGAAGCTGATCCCCGAACTCCTCGCCGGGGTCGCCTACCTGCTCCGACGGGCGGGGGATCTCAAGATCCGAGACCAACTCGTCGTCGTTGTCCAGAGCGAGATGGGCCGGACCCCCAGTTACAACGCGGGCAACGGCAAGGACCACTGGTCGATCGGCTCGGTCATGTTCCTCGGTCGCGGCATCAAGGGCAACCGGGTAGTGGGGGCCACCGACGAGAAGCAATTCCCGATTCCGGTCGACCCGCGGACGCTCAAGCTCGACAAGGAAAAAGGCATTCGCGTCCGACCCGAGCACATCCATGCTGCTCTCCGCGAATTCGCAGGCATCGCCGATCACCCCTCCAGCAAAAAGTTCCCCCTTGGCGTGGCAGAGAGCGAGCAACTCCGGAGTCTCTGGGCATGACCCTCAGTTGGACGACCGAAGCTGCCCTTCGCGCAAGTCCCGCGGATCGCTATTTCTCCTACCCTCTGACAACACCCGTTCTCGGCACGGAGGATCCACCATGTCCCAGCGGCTCGCGATGGTGGCACTCGGGGTTGTGATCGCCATCGGGGGAGGTATCGCTCAGCCCCCAGCCGCCGACCCAACCTTGCGCTACAAGTGGCAGGCCGGACAGTCCCTGACGTACAAAATCGTCCAGCAGACGGTGGTCCAGGAGACTTCGCTCGACGAGAAGACCCAAAAACCGGTCACCAGCGAATCCCATACAAACCTGACGCTAACTCGAAACTGGGTGGTCAAAGGGCTGGACTCGGCCGGTGTCGCCACGCTGGAGATGCGGATCACCGCCATCAGGAACGAGATCCGGCAAGCGGACGGGAATACGGTCGTCCGCGATTCCAGCGTCCCAGACGATGCGAAGGAGATGGCTGCGTACCTGAATACGCCTGTGGTTGTTGTGCGGGTCGACGCACAGGGTCGCCTGGTGGAGGTGAAGGAGTCAAAGCAGGGATCGGCTGCACGCTTACATGCAGAAATGCCGTTCCGGCTCACACTCCCGGATGTTGGGCCGACCGTCGGGCAGGTCTGGGACCGTACCTTTGCTCTCAAGATCGACCCACCTCAGGGAGCCGGTGAGAGTTATGATTACGCCCAGAAGTACACCTGCAAGGGGGTGAAAGATGGACTCGCCGTGGTCGGGGTTGAGACGACTCTGAAGGCTCCGCCGAAGTCGACCGGAGAACAGGTTCCCCTCGTCCCAATGCTGTGGACAGGTGAGGTCTACTTCAACATCGGGGCAGGCAAGTATCACGCTGCCCGATTGGCTGCGAAAGCCGAGTTACTGAACCATCTCGGAGAGGGGTCGAAGTTCGTTTACCAGAGTCGTTACAGCGAAGATGCGATAGCTGGTGGTCAGTAACGAGTTGCAACTGCCGCCGTCGTGAAGGTGTGATTGTTCCCGTGGGTGCAAGACCCATACCTGGAGGAGGTTGTACACCAGGAAGCAGCCGAGGTCGATCGGGAGACAACAAACGGTCGAGAGCCCTTGGCGTCAACGGACTGTTTAGCAGTTCAGCGAGTCTGCGGGCCATAACGCGAGTGAACGTCGAGCAGGCCCCGAAAACTTTAGTCGTGGAAGCCGACCCACCGTCGCAATGGGGAAGGCCGTTGTCGGCGAAGCCGAGCACAGCCGGGCTTCGTCGGTTCCACCGGGGTAGTGACGATGGCACGCGATAAGGGGAACGATCACGCAACACGAGAGATCCGTCGTGGTGGTCGCGTTTTGGGCGATCGAACCGGAGGCTCGTGAGAGTCAGACCGGGCCACGGCGGAAGTCGGACAGGCTCATAGTACCGTTGAAGCCGGGTAATGCCGGGGGAGGGAAGGGGCCTGACTTCCAGATAAGTACCTGAAGGGGTGACAACCGGGAGATTGGTGATGAGCAGAGTCTCTGATCTCGCAACTCTTGCCACCGCTTCCTTCTCTGGCAGGCAACTTCCCCCAGTAGGGTGACCTGAATGATCGTTCCCGATGACATCCCGCAGTGGAGAAGGATTCGGCCTCTGACCCTCCGGCCAGAGGCCGAAACGGGTTCACGGACTGGTTGGACACCGATTCCTGGAGTGAAAAAATAAGGTGTTTGTGATGATACCCACCCAAGACCCCTGGAACTTGTCACATTTGGAACATCCCCGAGAATCGTGTGAACTTGTCAAAGCGGGGCAGCGCAGAANNAGAAAGTGTCACATAATAGATTTAGCAGAATGTTCGAGTATTCCTGAAGCGGGGCAACGCAGAAAATGTAACAAAATAGATTCAGCAGAATATTCGAGTATCTGCTGTGACTCAAAGGATAGAAACAAAAGCGGCGGAAAAGCGCCGCACTCCAAATGGGGTGAATCGATTTGGCAGAATATTCGAGTATCCTCAAAGTGGGGCAACGCAGAAAGGGTAACAGAATTGTCATTGGCGAACCGGCGACGTCAGTCGCCGGGTGAGCTGATACGTCCCCGGCGACTGACGTCGCCGGTTCGCCCGTTGTTATCCCACCTTAAACCAGGCCTGAAAAAGTATTCCCGCCATCCCAAGCCCAGTCGTAGGATGGGTGAGGATCTGCTTGACCCGAGAGGTGCGGAGCCGCTTGCCCGGGCACTGCCCCCGACGATACCCGGACCCTGGATGAGCCACGTGTCCCCGTCCTGCCCTTCCGAAGTCGAGTTACTGGCATTCCATCGGGGCACCCTCCCCGAGCGCGATCTGGATCGAGTCGCCGAGCATCTGGAGATCTGCCCCACCTGCGAATCGGTCGCCCAGAAGTTCGACGCTGCTGCGAATTCCGCCGACCAGCTTTTGGTGGCTTTGCGGCACCAGGGGACAGTCACTCCGCAGCCGGTGCCATCAGGATACGAGGGATCGACCGGCGAAACTGACCCAGCCGATCCAGCCAATTGGCCGACCCTCCCTGGCTACGAGGTTGTGGGCGTGCTGGGTCGGGGTGGGATGGGGGTGGTGTACAAGGCCCGTCAGATCCGCATTGGCCGCTTCGTGGCCCTGAAGCGATTGCGCTGCGCTGATGGTCGGGAACTGGCGCGATCCCGGACCGAGGCGGAGGCTCTGGGTCGCCTCCAGCACCCGGGAATCGTGCAGATTCACGAGTTTGTCGAGCATCAGGGCCAGGCCTACCTCGCCCTGGAGTTGGTCCCCGGAGGGCCGCTTGGCACACGCCTGGCCGGCAAGCCCCAACATCCTCAGATGACAGCAAGCCTGGTCGAAACGGTTGCACGGGCCGTGCAGTTTGCGCACACCAGCGGGATCATTCATCGCGATATCAAGCCCGCCAATATTTTACTCGACTCTCGAAACACCCTGCCCGAGGAGTTCGGAGTCGCCAAGGTGGCCGATTTCGGGATCGCCAAAACGCTCAGCACCGACGCCGGGGAAACCCGAGACGGAGATGTGATCGGGACGCCGAACTACATGGCGCCCGAACAGGCCGCGGGAAAGATGGGTACAATTGGGCCAGCTACGGACGTCTATGGTCTCGGGGCGGTGTTGTACGAGATGCTGACCGGTCGAGTCCCCCTTCAGGGACCGACCACACTCGATACCCTCATCCTGGTCCAGACCGAGGAACCGGTTCCACCGCGGCGTCTCCAACCTGGCATCCCACGCGATCTCGAGGTGATCTGCCTCAAATGCCTTGAGAAGGAGCCTGCTCGACGCTATCCCACCGCAGAACACCTGGCGGACGACCTCCATCGCTTTCTCGACCACAAGCCCATCCTGGCACGGCCGACACCCGCCTGGGAACGGCTCTGGAAGGCGGCCAAACGTCACCCCACAGAGTCGGCCTTGACGGTCGCACTGATCCTCGTTGCCACGATCGGCTTTGCGCTTGTGGCCTGGCAATGGCGACGAGCCGAAGACCGGGCCGTCGCGGAAGCCGTCGCCAAGAACGCTGCGCTGGAAAAAGAGCGGCAGGCCACCCGACTCTCGGCCGGGATCGCACTCGACCGCGGCATCAGTCTGTGCGAGACAGGCGAACTCGATCGGGGGCTGCTCTGGCTGGCCCGCTCACTCGAACTCGCCAGCGCGCTGGGGGACGACGCCCTGGAGCGTGCGGCCCGGTGCAACCTGGCGGGGTGGGGGGCCTTCCACAGCGAGAAGAAGGGGGAGTTCGCGCACAAGGACTGGGTCTGGGCCGTGGCAATCAGCCCGGACGATCGAACGGTCTTGACAGGGAGTAAAGACGGGACCGCCCGACTCTGGGACGCCACAACCGGTGCGCCGAAGGGGGCCGGATTGCGGCACGACGGCCCGGTTTGGGCAGTGGCGTGTAGCCCGGATGGAACCAAGATCCTGACGGCCGGCGGCAATCAACAGGGCACTGGCTCCGCCCGCCTCTGGGACGCTACGACTGGAGAGCCTGTTGGGGGTGTACTGTCCCATCCCAGCACCATTATGACGGCTTCATTCAGCCCCGACGGTGCAACCATTCTGACCGTCAGCCCAGACCAGGCCCGGATGTGGCGAACCGCCGACTGGAAGCCGCTCGGCGACCCCCTCCAACATCCTCGACCCGCCAAGCACGATCCCAGTATCTTCACCCCACTGACCGGGGCATTCAGTCCCGATGGGAAACTCGTTGCGACTGGCGGGGAGGACGGGACGGCCCGGCTCTGGGACGTCGCCACGGGGCAACCGCGTGGTGAGCCGTTACGAACAAGTGGACCCGTTCTCGCGCTGACGTTCAGTCCGGACAGTGCCATCCTTCTCACCGGCAGTTTTGACGGTGGGGCACAACTGTGGAAGGTCCGCACCTGCAAGCCGTGCGGTCCGCTCTGGCGACACCAGGGCCAGGTGAGGGCGGTTGCCTTCAGTGCAGACGGCCAACTCGCTGCGACAGGAGCCGATATCGAGATCGTCGAGCCTGAAACGGGTATTCGATCCGAGGTGGGGGGCGAGGCCAGACTGTGGCACACCGGACGCGGGTACCGACTCGGCAGTCCGCTTGTGCATCCTGGACAGGTGCGATCTCTCGCGTTTAGCCCAGACGGCCGACTGCTCATGACGGGGTGTCGCGACGGGGCTGCCAGGTTCTTTCTCGTCGCGACGAGTTCGCTGGTGGGACAAAAACTGCCTCACGAGGGGACCGTCCAGTCGGTCGTGTTCAGCCACGATGGGCGTTTTGCAGTCGCAGCGAGTGCAGGGGGGAGCGGCCATGCCGCAGCACGCATGTGGACAACGCCCGCGAACAGCGGACCGCGCCAACCACTGATGCCCGGGGGGAATGTCCTGGGTCTTATCTTCCGTCCGGACTGTCAGGCCATTCTGACATGGGCAGGCGACAAATCTCTTCGTGAACTCGATCTGCAAGGTCGCCTGTTACATCCCACCCAAATCCGCCCGCGGAGCGTGACCACAGGGCAATACTCTCCCGATGGGTCGAGATTCGTGACGGCTGAGGAGGAGTGGATTCAATTCTGGGATCGCGCAAGCGGGAAACCTACTAACCGGTTTCCGGCGCCAGATCCCTGGGTCTCTCTCGCATTCAGCCCCGACGGTCAGACGCTCCTCGCCGGCTTTGGGAATCGGACTGTTCAGATCCGCGATGGGGTGAGTGGGCAACCCCTCAGGGAACCGCTCTCGATCGGAGTATCCGTTCGTTCGGTGGCGTTCCGCTCTGATGGGAAAATGATTCTGATCGGGACCGAAGATGGTCCGCAGTTGTGGGAGTGGCCAGAGTGTCGGCTCGCTCACAACTGGGAGGGTTCGGGATGGGAGGCCGCGTTCTTGCCTGGCGGGACGAAGATCATTGGGGGTGTCCACGGCTTCCTGCATGAATGGTCTCTGACCGAAAGCCAGCCCCGACCGACACGATTTCACCCAGAAGGGGGAGTCGATCGTTGCGCCATCAGCCCCGACGGGCTCTGCGCCCTGGTCAGTGGAGATCCCGGCCAGCCCGCTCGGGTATGGGATATCGCGACCGGTAAGCCGCTCGGACCCGCTCCAAGCCCTGTCGGTGCCAGGCCGGTGGCGTTCTCGCCAGACGGGCGCCAGATGGCGGTCGGTAGCCGGGATGGGCGAATCTCGGTCTGGGACACGCCGACCCCAATCGTAGGGGAACCCGCTCGCATCCGACTCTGGGTGGAAGCACTCTCTGGACTGGAACTCGATGCGGAGGGCGTTGTGGTTCCGCTTGCTCCCCTGACCCGAGAAGAGCGGACCAGACTCGCATCAAGCTCGCCCCTTCTTCACCGTTAGCTTGGCTACTTAGGCGATCAGCAGATGGAGGAATACCCCCCGTAAGGGGCAGGCCGGGCCGCCCCTACATAGGGATTCGTAGGGGCCGCCCTCCGTGGCGGCCCGGCGTGGGCAAGTCCCAGAAGAGGGTCAGCTTTCTTCCGCCGCTCGCCTTACCGACTTTCGGAAACCCACGGGGGCTGTATTCATGGAAGGGAAAGCCGGATGTCGATAATGATGCGAGGGTCTGTTGGGAGAGTCCCATTGGACCAGACATGGCCGTTGTTCGACACCTTGTCAGGAGATGGACAGGATGACCGGTCTGGAACAACCGGCTATACTGGGGTGGCTCGCACGCTGGGGCAAGGTGGCGGTGATAGTCAGTGCCGTGGCAGTCTCCGCGCTCGTTATCGGATGTTCGGCGCCGTTCGTTGCTGGGAGCGGTTCCGAGCAAGTATCACAACAAACCAAATCGGGTACGTTCATTGGTGAGGCGAGGATGCCCTCTGTCCCCAGTGATTTACTTGGCAACGCTCCCATTCGACTCGTTGCCAATCAGGAACCTGGCCAACCTTCCTCCGACGGAAACAAGGCGAAGAGTGGAAAGCAGGATGAGAAAAAGGAAGGGGAAAAGCAAGGGGGCCTGAACGAAAACAAGGACGAGAGTGCCAAACCCAAGCTCAAGATCACTCTCCCGATGGCAATTGAGATGTGCGTTAACAACAACTTCCGCGTATTGGCGGGGGTCGAGAGGATTCGCATGGCGGAAGCGGACCTTGTCACCAGTTCACTGATCCCGAATCCGACATTGTTTGCCGATTATCAACTCATTCCGTTACAACATACTGATATTATTAATCAACTTGGTCCGCCTCAGTGGGATTCTCTCGTGACATTCCCAATCGATTGGCTGTTGTTCGGCAAGCGTCTGGCAGCGATGCGTGGAGCAAGGATTGGTATTGATGTCAGCCGTGCGGATTCCGCGGATGTTCTGCGCACCCAGCTCGCGCAGACCGTGGATGCTTTTTACGAAGTGCTGATGGACGATGCATACTTCAAACTGTCGGTAAAGAATCTTGAAGAGTTGATGGAGATTGAGAATCTTGTTCAAGAGTTGGCGAGGAACAAGAAAGCCGGCGATCTGGAGTTGGATCGTATCAAGCTGGCCGTTCATGAGGCCATACTCGAAAGACATGATCGGGAGTTGGCTCTGGACATCGCCAAGACCAAGCTTCGCCCTTTTATTGGTCGAACTGCTGCGGATGGAGATTACGAAGTGGAGGGCGAATTGACCGTTACCGTCATGGTGCCGCCTCCAAAATTGGAGGAAGTCCTGGCACTTGCTGAAGCCCACCGGCCCGACCTGCTCTCAGGCCGTAAAGCGATTGACCAGGCGAACGCAGTTGTGGAACATGAACGCCGCAAGGCAAAGCCTCAGGTCGCCATTCAGCCAGGATGGACATACCAAAACCAGCACTACGTTAACGGATTCCAGAACGGCTCAATGTTAGACGTTGGCATCTCCATGACCTTGCCGGTGACAGACCGCAATCAGGGTAATATCCTGAGAGCCCAGGCGATGGTACGAGAGCGCCAGCTCACCTATTTGGGAGATCGGGCCGACGCGCTCGCGGAAGTCGAAGCCAGCCGCGCCAGTTACGAGGACGCGGTCGAACACCTGACGCTGTACAATACGCAAGAAACCTTGAAGGCTGCCTACAATCTACGCAAGAATACGGAAGCGGCATATCGTGTTGGCGAGCGCAAGCTTCTTGAGTTGCTTGATGCTCAGAGAGCCTATCAAAGCCGGCTGGCACACACAATCGAATTTAAATCGGACTACTGGCGCACGCTGAATAAGCTTAACGCTGCGGTGGGGCTGAAGGCTTACGATCCAGAGAGAGAGCCGACACCGCCCTCCAGCAAGGAAGGCGAGAAGAAGTAGTCAATCACGTCGCGTTGGTGTCGTGCATGTTGCCCCGACAACACTCAGTCGGACAAGTTGGCAAGATAGTCCTCGAACCGCTTGCGGGTGGTGACTTCGTCGGTCATGAACGTCTTCTGTTTGGCGGTCAGGCCGTCGATCTCCTTTTCCTGATCGCTCAACTTTTTGAGGTAAGTTTGGTAAACCTCGGCCTCCTTCGGGGTGTTGGCCAGGTTCTTGCGAATCCGGTCCTGGTCCTGGTGAAGCCGGTTCAGGTCGGCGACAACTTGAGCCAACTCCCGCTGCGCTGACTCCCAGGCTCCCTTCACCGTCAACGCCTCCTGCAACTTCGCCTTCAGGGCCGGGCTGGCATCGTTCAGACTGAGGATGAAGCGGATCTGCCCGTCCGGGTTGTTCGTCAGCGAGATCGAGTTGGCGACGTCCCGTTCCTCGGTGACCGTCAGCGACTTCTCCTCCCCGGCCTTCACGGCCGTCTGGAACCGGTAGACGTCCTTGGTGTCCTCGACCGGTTTGTCCGTCTCGACCAGCTTGAACTGCTGGTTCGTCCGGTTCGGGTGCTCGATGAGGACGGTCCGGTCCTGGGGGTTGCGGTTGGCGATGCGGTACTTCTTCACTTCTCGTACCTTGGTGACGGTGGTCACGATTCCCTTCACCGCTTTCACGCTTGTGATCCGGCTGGTCCCGTCCCCGTTCTGGGGGATCACTTCGGTCCCCAGGTCGATCGCGTAGGAAACGAGTCGCTCCTCGTTCGGTTGGACGTCCAGGATTCGAGTGTCACCTGCGTAGGTACTCCCCTCGAAAACGGTGATCGGACCCTGACTGAGATGAACCTCCGTGGTGTTCTTGAACCGCAAGCCCAGGAGTGGGTGCTTCGGCTGAACCGACGAATTGTAAATGCTCACTCGGGCTGCCTCGACATCCTTCCCCACGATCGGCAACAGAGCCGACTTCTGCCGGGCCAATGAGACCGGGTGATCGATCGTATATTGGAAGAAATCCCCCAACTGGCCACCTGTCGCTGCGCTGCCGACGGCCCCTGTCGTAATCCGCTCGGCAAGCTGCTGCCGGAAGTCCCGGGCATAGGCGGCATTCGGGTTGTTCGCAGGAAGAGATCCACGGAGACGCAAGGTCGGCTTGCCAGCAGCTTTCTCCGACCTCGCCTCATCCGCTGGTCCCTCCTGCTCCGCAGCGTTCAACCCGCGCAAGACTTGCTTTTCCTTGCCGCCCATCACCATGCTGTCCATAACCCCAGCATGCTCTCTGTTGAATCCCCCATCATAAGTGGGCGGACGCAAGGAAGCGAAGAGTTCGGGCTCGACAGTCGGGCGGGAAACAAAGAGCGGGTTGTATTAACCCGGCAAGAAAGAA
>PLDW01000156.1 GCA_003136315.1 Gemmataceae bacterium
GGCAACGTGGTGACCTCGAATACGTCGAATGTGACGATTGCCATCGGGACCAACCCCGGCAGCGGCATACTCGGCGGCACAGCAACCGTTGCTGCCGTCAACGGCGTGGCCACGTTCGGCAATCTGTCGATCAACAAGGCGGGCACCGGCTACACCTTCACCGCGGCCGATGGCAGCCTGACGGGTGGCACCTCGACTCCCTTCAACATCTCCGATGCCGCTGCCAGTCAGCTGGTCTTCATCACTCAGCCCACCAACTCGATCGCTGGTGTGACGATCTACCCGGCCGTTCAGGTTGCTGTGGAGGACGCCTTCGGGAACGTGGTGACTGCCGATAGCTCCAAGGTGACGGTTGCCCTCGGGGCCAACCCTGGTGGTGGTACTCTCAGTGGCAATTTGGCAGTCAATGCCGTCAATGGTGTGGCGACACTCAGCAACTTGTCGATCACCAAGGCTGGTACGGGATACACCCTCACCGCTGCCGATGGCAGCCTGACCACGGGCACTTCGTCGGCCTTTAACATCACCGACGCGGCTGCCAGCCAACTGATCTTCACCACCGAACCGGGCAACACGGTTGCTGGCGTTTCGATCAGTCCGGTGGTGCAGGTGTCGGTTGAGGATGCGTTCGGCAACGTGCTGACCTCGGATACTTCAAATGTGACAGTTGCCATCGGCGCGAACCCAGGCAGTGGGACGCTCAGCGGCACAGCCACAGTGGCCGCCGTGGGTGGTGTCGCGACGTTCAGCAATCTCTCGATCACCAAGGCTGGTACGGGATACACGCTCTCCGCTGCCGATGGTGGATTGACCACGGGCACCTCGTCGACGTTCAATATCACCCCGGCATCGGCCAGTCAGGTAGTCTTTACCTCCGAGCCGACCAACACGCTCGCAGGAACGTCCATCAGCCCGGCGGTTCAGGTGTCGGTGGAGGATGCATTCGGCAACGTGGTGACCTCGAATACGTCGAATGTGACGGTTGCAATCGGAACCAACCCCAGCAGCGGCACACTCGGCGGCACAGCAACCGTTGCTGCGGTCAATGGCGTGGCCACGTTCGGCAATCTATCGATCAACAAGTCCGGCACCGGATACACCCTCACCGCGGCCGCTGGCGGGCTGACGACGCGCACCTCGTCGGCTTTCGATATCACACCGGCGGGGGCCAGCCAGGTGGTCTTTATTAAGGAGCCCACCAGCTCCGTCGCCGGGGCACCGATCTACCCGGCCGTTCAGGCGGCGGTTGAGGATGCCCTGGGCAATATCGTGACGAGCGACACCTCCGATGTGACAATCGCCATCGGCACGAACCCCGGCGGAGGCCCACTCAGCGGGAACCTGACGATTGCTGCGATCAATGGCGTGGCCACGTTCAGCAATCTGTCGGTCAGCGAGGCGGGCAATGGGTATACCCTGACCGCTTCCGATGGCAGCCTCACCAGTGGAACCTCCACCACGTTTAGCATCATCCCGGGTACAGCCACCCCCCCCCCGGGTGCAGCCACACACCTGATGGTGACGGTGTCGCCGGAGACGACCGCGGGCTCGACGATCAGCCTCACGGTGACCGCGCTGGATGCGTTTGGGAACACGGCAACGGGCTACAGCGGGACACTCCACTTCAGCAGTACCGACCCGCTCGCCAGTCTGCCGGCGAACTCCACCTTGACCAATGGCACCGGTACATTCCCGATCATTCTCGACACGGCGGGCCATCAAGACGTGGTGCTGACCGACACAACCAACAGCTCGATCACAGGCATCAGCGGAACGATCACCGTCACCCCCGGTGCTGCGAACCACTATGTGCTGACTGTTCCTTCCACGGCGGTCGGAGAGACGACGTTCAGTTTTGGGGTGATGCTAGAGGACACTTTCGCCAACACGGTGACCGGGACCTCAAGCCCTGTTCACTTCACCAGCAGCGACGGAGCGGCCTCGCTTCCGGCGGATGGGGTACTCACAAACGGGATTGGCAACTTCTCCATCACCCTGAACTCCTTCGGCAGCCAGACCATCACGGCCACCACAGTTGGGAACGCCAGCATCACAGGAACGAGCGGTGCGGTGGATGTCCTCACCTCGCCACTGACGCCTCAGCCCCTCCTCATCGGAGGGACTCCGAATGGGACTGCGACGGTGTACACTCCCACCGCGTCCGGGTATGTCCCGACGGAGACGGTGAGCCCGTTCGGCCCATTGACGACGGACCTGCGCACAGCCGTCGGAGACATCAACGGAGATGGCACACCGGATTTCATCCTGGCCACCGGGCCTGGCGTCCCGTTCCAGGTTGCCGTGATCAACGGGAAGGATGGCGCCGTGCTGGTCCCACCGTTCAACCCGTTCCCGGGCTTCACCGGCGGTGGGTTCGTCTCGGCCGGGGACTTCCTCCAGAATGGGCGCGATCAGATCGTCATTACCCCGGATCAGTCGGGTGGCCCGCGGGTCAGCATTTACGACCTGAACCCATCGAACGTCGGCCGGAACCCCTCGACCGGCGGGCTCACCCTGGAAGCGAACTACTTCACCCTGAACCCGAGCTTCCGGGGTGGGATTCGGACGGCGGTGGGGGACCTGAATGGCGACGGCCACCCCGACCTGGTCGTGGCAGCCGGATACGGCGGTGGGCCGTCGGTGCTCGTCATCAACGGCACTCGCGTCATCGGAACCAATGGGTTCAACCCTGCGGACGATCTGGTTGGGGCCTTCTACGGGTTCGATTCCAGCCTGCGTGATGGGGCGTATGTGGCAGTCGGTGACGTGCTGGGCAACGGTCAGCAGGATCTCATCCTGGGTCCGGGTGATGGCGGCCCGGCGGAAGTCGAGGTCCTCAATGGCTCTGTGCTGGTGAACCAGGGAGCCGCAGCCGCGCTGGCAAACCCGGTTGCCCTCTTTACTCCCAGCGGGCTGGGGTCCAACGGGGCCGGTCTCCAGGTCGCAGGGGGTTCTTCTGAGACAGCGCTGCTCGCAAGTGCCGACGGCGGGATCGACATGACCGGTCTCCGGGTCGCAGCGATTCCTACTGGGGTGGGCGATCAAGTGAACGTGGCGGTCGGGACCGGTCGGAACCGAGAGGGGGTGGTTCAGGTCTACCCCGGAACGAGCTTCGGTGGGACCGGTGAGCCAGGTGGCTCCCAGGTCATCGACCCATTCGGTGGGATTGCTCTCACCGACGGCGTCTTTGTCGGCTAATCCCCACGGGGCACGAGCAGGAGTTGGAAGTGTCCTGTCAAGGCTCGCAGGGGCCTCGGGCCGGATTCTCCTGGCATCGCGAGCGAAAAAGTGACCACTCGCCCGAACTCGACCACCCCTGGTCCGTTCGCGGTGGCTCTGGTGGCGACGATCTCGCCACCAGGGCTAACAATCTTAGGACTTCCGGAGAAAGCCTAACCCCACAACCCCCTTCCCTAATCCAGGAACCCGCTGAAGCTGTCGCATCTATAGAAGGACGATTGGACGTATATATGGGAAGGCGAGGCTCCTGCCGAGCCGTACCACCCGCTCGCTCGGCAGGAGCCTCGCCCTCCCGTTAGACCGATGTTTGCGCCTGGAATGTGACAGCCTCTGCGGGTTCCTGGATTAGACTCGTTCTGATCCTACACCCCGGCTCTTCCCGCCATCCCAATCAACTGGGGTGATCGAGGTCGTACTTCGAGCAGTTGGTTACACCCTCACGCGGAACGGTCGCAAAAAGCCGGAGGGAGATCAAGAGTGGGTCCGAGTGAGTTGCTTCAGCGTCAACACGTTGGGCAATCAATTCGCAATGGCAACATTCCTCAATGTGTTCCGCCAGTCGGTCGATTTTGTGCCAAAGGAGAGTGCCCCGAAAGAATGCGAGCAACTCGGCTTCGGACGGGCAGTCGGAGCACATCTTCCCGCAGTCCGTGGGTATAGCTCGTGGTGGGAATGTGACCGGGCGTGCCCTCCGGCTCCTCTTGCGTCCGGCCAATCATCCCCCATACTACCTGTTAGATCGGGACTCCGTGACACGGTTCTCGCCGAGGTCCGCGGTATCCCCTGACCAGGACCGGCCAAGCGAGCGGGGCCATGACGCCGTCGGACCGACCAACCTCTCTCACCCTGCTGGAACGCATCCGCAATCGCGACGAGGAGGCGTGGAGGCGGGTGGTGCATCTGTATAGCCCGCTCGTCGACCGGTGGTGTGGGCTGCGCGGGGTCCGGGGGCAAGATGCCGACGACATCCGCCAGGAAGTGTTCACCGCGATGGCCACGGGGCTGGAGGGGTTCCGCCGGGATCGTCTCGGGGACACCTTCCGGGGCTGGCTCCGCGGCATCACCCGATTCAAGTTGCTCGACTTCTATCGGCGTCGGCAGAATCAGCCCGAAGCCCAGGGCGGTTCCGACGCCCAACAACTCCTTCAGCAAGTCGCCGACCAGGATCTACCCGAGGACACCGCCGACGATCTCGGCGGACTGTATCGGCGGGCGCTGGAGTTGGTGCGGGGGGAATTCGAACCCCAGACCTGGGACGCCTTCTGGCGATCTGCGGTCGAAGGCCAGGCCCCGGCAGACATCGCCGCCGACCTCGGTGTCACGGCGGCGGCCGTGAGGAAGGCGAAATCTCGGGTTCTCCTCCGACTTCGCCAGGAGGTTGGCGATGTGATCGCCTGATTGGGCTGGCACTGGCCCTTCACATCCTCGCCAGACCTGATCTGAGCTCGTCCCAATTCGCGCAAAAACTGCTGTCACACACCGCACGATACATCTTGTGCGAGATCAAGACCGCCACTGCGTCCATCCCCGCCACGGCCAGTCGGAACTGAACCCCCTGCCCCATTCTGGCCCGAGAAGGGCTCAACTCTTATTCCTCTCCCAATTCGGGGGATGGACCTCGTTCAACCGTTAAACGTATCAATCGAAAATCATCAATGTTTAATATCGTATCATCGATGCAACTTATTGGTTTTCATGTTGAGCATCTGAAAAATCACTTCGCGAGATGGTGTCACACGTTCTCGATTCATGTGGTGTGAAGACTCTCGCTCGTCTCTGGCCCTCCTCCAGGCCGACGCGAGCGAGGCGACCTCCGATTCCTCGAAAGGATCCTTCCATGTGGCTCAACTCGTTGCGGCAGCGTCTGGGTTTCTCCCGTCGGACCTCGGTTACCACCCGGCGGCCTCAATCTGCCGCACGCCGCGGACCCACTGTCCTGCCTGGGCTCCGGCTGGAAACGCTCGATGACCGCCTGACCCCCTCGGTCACTGTCACTACTATCCTTGATGTGTCGAGCAACATCCCGGGCGTGGTGTCGCTGCGCAACGCCGTCGCGATGGTGGATGCTGGCCAGGTTCCGGATAACACGATCATCCTCCCCGCCAATGCGAACGCCTACAGCACCGCCAATGCGGGGCCACTCAACATCACCCACGACCTGATTCTTCAGGGAGCTGGGGCCGGAACGACGACCATCGATGCGGGTGGTGCCAGCGGGGTGTTCCTGATTGATCCGACTTCTGCGGTCAACGTGCAAATCTCCGGCGTCACGATCCAGAATGGCTCCACGCCAGACGAGGGCGGTGGGATCGAGGTGCTTGATGCGACAGGCCAGGCATCGAGCCTCACGGTCGACAACAGCATCATCAGCGACAACCATGCTACGCTCGGAGGCGGCGGCATTTTCCTCAACAACGGGAACCTGACCCTGACTGCGTCCGAGGTCACCGGAAACACGATTTCGAACAACTCGGGAGGTGGGATCAGTTCGATCGGAACCGGAACCATCACGGCGACCAACAGCCTGATTCAGAATAATACCGCGCAGGTGAACGGTGGGGGCATCTACGTTCCGCTGGGCGGCCTGGACATCACCGGATCACAGGTCAGTCATAACACCGCGACGGTCGGCAGCGGTGGCGCGATCTACGATTCCGGCTCCACCCTGACGATTACCACCAGCACGTTCGACCACAACACAGCTTTCGTGAACGGTGGCGGGATCGAGGTCGAAACGACCGGGACAGGCCAGGGGGCATCGTCGATCACCGACTCGACTGTCGCGGACAATGCGAATACCCAACTCATCAGCGGATTGGGTGGCATCGGCGGGGGCATCGACTTCGGAAATGCGGCGGGTAGCTACACCGGTACGACGACCCTGGAGGATGACACCATTACCGGGAACTCAGCGTACTCGGCGGGCGGAATCGGGATCGCTCACGGTGGAGTGGCAAACGTCCAGAACTCGATCATCGCCCTGAACACCGTGGCGAACGCCGGCCCGGATTTCGCCAACACCAACGGGTTTCACTTCACCGACCTCGGCGGAAACATCATCGGGATCAACCTGACGGGATTCTTCGGTGGAAGCTTCACCCAGTCCAGTGACCAGATCGGGACGAGCGCCAGCCCGATCAATCCGCTCCTGGGGGCTCTGACAAACAACGGCGGGCCACTCGCGGGTCCGATGAACGCTCAGCTAACTGTACAGACGGAACTCCCGCAGACTGGTAGTCCGGCCATCGGCAAGGGGCTTCTCCCTGGTGCCACGCCGCTGGACGAGCGCGGCTTCCTCCGACCCGCTTACATCCTGGCCGTCGCCCCGGACGTCGGGGCTGTCGATTCCGGTGGAACCTCCCCGCAGACATTGTCGACAGTCCCAACAAGCGGCGACGTGAACCCCTACGGAGTCGGGTTTGTCCCCGCCGACTTCCCAACGGGTGGAACGATCCAGCCGGGCGACTTGCTGGTGTCGAACTTCAACAACTCCGGGAACACACAAGGAACCGGGACAACGCTTGTCCGGATCAGTCCGACAGGCACTCCGACCACGGTGTTCACCAGCACACAGCTCGGGCTTGATGCGGCACTCGGGTTCCTGAAGGCTGGCTACGTGCTGGTTGGGAACGTGCCGAATACGGATGGCCAGGGGACGCCAGGGGCCGGGGCGATCCAGGTTCTCGACAACCACGGAAACCTAGTCACCACCATCACCGACAGCACCCTGCTCGACGGTCCGTGGTATCTCACCGTTGCGAACGACACCGGCAGCACCGCCCAGGTGTTCGTGTCCAACGTCCTCAGCGGAACCGTCACCCGACTCGACCTGGCGATCGGTAACGGCACGGTCACTGTGACCAGCAAGACCGAGATTGGCGGCGGCTATGGGACGCTGGTCAATCCGAATGTCTTCGTCGCGGGGCCAGCCGGATTGGCCTACGATTCGGCGACCGGCACACTCTACGTGGCCTCCGAGGTCGATGACACCATTTACTCGATCGCCAACGCCTCGACGATCGGCACGACTACAACCCCCGGTACGGTGGTCCAGAACGACCCCACCCACTTGCATGGCCCGCTGGGGTTGCTCCTGGCCCCGAACGGGAACCTGCTCGTCGCCAATGCCGACTCGGTGAACGTCGATCCGAACCAGCCGAGCGAACTCGTGGAGTACACGCTCTCGGGGTCGACGGCGTCCCAGTTCGTGGGAGAATTCCCGGTCGACCCCAACAACGGCGGGGCGTTCGGGCTCGGTATCAACGTCCCGGCGAGTGGCGGGTTCCAGTTCGCGGCGGTGGATGACAACGGCCCGAACCTCTCGCTCTGGGGAACCCAGTCATTGCCAGCCCGGTCCATCGTCACGGGGCTCACCCCGCAGTTGGATTCGACAGTCCCGTCAAACGGCGATGTGAACCCTTACGGGGTGGGCTTCGTCCCCTCCACCTTCCAGACGGGCAGAGCGATCCAGCCGGGCGATTTGCTGGTGTCCAACTTCAACAACTCCGGGAACACCCAGGGGACTGGGACGACACTCGTCCGCATCACCCCGAATGGCACTCCGGCCACAGTGTTCACCAGCACCCAGATGGGTCTGGATGCCGCACTCGGGTTTCTGAAGGCTGGCTACGTGCTGGTCGGGAATGTACCGAATACGGACGGGCAAGGTACGCCGGGGGCCGGGTCGATTCAGGTGATTGATACGAACGGCAATCTGGTCACCACCATCACCGACAACACCCTGCTTGACGGACCGTGGTATCTGACAGTCGCGAATGACACCGGAAGCACTGCCGAACTGTTCGTCTCAAACGTCCTCAGCGGGACCGTGACCCGGCTCGAACTGGTGATCGGTAACGGGACAGTCACGGTCACTTCCAAGGTGCAGATTGCCAGCGGGTATGGAACCCTCGTCAATCCGAGTGTCTTTGTCGCCGGTCCATCCGGTCTAGCCTACAACGCCGCGTCCGACACGCTCTACGTGGCCTCCGAGGTCGACGATGCGATCTATTCGATCGCCAACGCCTCGACCGCGACCGATACCGGGAAGGGGACGCTGGTGGTCCAGGACGCCACCCACCTGCACGGTTCGCTCGGGTTGGTTCTGGCCCCGAACGGGGATCTGATCGTTGCCAATGCCGATTCAGTGAATGTCGACGCCAATCAGCCGAGCGAAATCGTCGAGTACACAACGGCCGGGCAGTTCGTCACCCAGTTCTCGGTTGATCCCAATAACGGTGGAGCGTTCGGGCTCGGGATCAACACCGCCAACGGATTGTTCCAGTTCGCGGCGGTCGATGACAATGTCCCGAACATCTCGTACTGGAGCACGACCGCCCTCCCGACCCGAACGGACTCGCTCGCACTGACCGTCACACCGTCCGCTCCGAGCGTCACCGTTGGCGGCAACGTGTCGTTCACAGTCAGCGTCACGAATACCGGGACGGCCGGCATCTCGTCTGACACGACCGCGGTCACGGTCACGCTCCCGGCTGGATTCACCACCACCGGCCCGCTGACATTCACCGTCGGTGCCTTGCCTGTCGGCCAGTCGGCCACGTTCACTGTCCAGGCGACCGCGACTTCACCCGGCTCGCAAACGGTGAGTGCCACCCTGACCAGTCCGGACACCACCCCGACCACGACTGGCCCGGTGACCACGACAGTGACAGTCACCCCTGCTGTTGTGACGATCCAGAACCAGACGCAGCAACCGGTGGTGATCGGCGGGGAACCGAACGGGGCTGTCTCGCTCTTCACGCAGAGCCTCCCCGGGCAGTACACCCCGGTGGGATCGGTGAACCCGTTCCCGGGGGTGGCCGGTGTCGACATCCGCTCGGCGGTCGGTGACGTGAATGGTGACGGCATCCCGGATGAGATCTACGTGACTGGCCCGGGAACGCTCATGCAGGTGACCGTCATTAGCGGAGCGAACGGGAGTGTGCTGGTCCCGCCGTTCACACCGTTTGCCGGGTTCACCGGTGGGGGGTTCGTGTCGGTGGGGGATTTCCTGGGGAATGGGCGGGACCAGATCGTCGTCACCCCGGACCGGTCGGGTGGGCCGCGGGTCGCCATCTACGATTTCAATGGCACCTCGATGGCCGACGGCACCGAAGTCAACCCGGTGAACGGGCTGACCCGGGTGGCGAACTTCTTCACCCTCGACCCGAACTTCCGCGGAGGGGCTCGAACGGCAGTCGGAGACCTGAACGGGGATGGCCATCCGGATCTGGTGGTGGCGGCCGGATTCGGCGGAGGACCGGCCATCGTGGTCATCAACGGAACGCGAGTGATCGGAACGAACGGGTTCACAGCGTCGGACGATCTGGTCGGGAACTTCTATGCTTTCAGCTCCAGCTTGCGGGATGGGGCCTACGTGGCAGTCGGGGATGTCCTCGGGAACGGCCAGCAGGATCTGATTCTCGGGCCGGGCGATGGTGGCCCGGCCGAGGTCGAAGTCCTCAGCGGGCAGCAGATCGTCAACGAGGGGGCGGTCGCCGCCATCGCCAACCCGGTCGCCCTCTTCACCCCGACCGGTCTCGGATCGAGCGGGTCGGGTGAGCGTGTGGCGGTGGCTGCGAGTGGCGTTGGTGACCAGGTGAACGTGGTGGTCGGTGCCGGGAAGAACATGCCCGGGGTGGTCAAGGTGTATCCGGGGACCAGTTTCACCAACGGCATGACCACTGAGCCGACCGGCGGCCAGATCCTCAACCCCTACAACGGGACAGCCCTGACCGACGGGATCTTCGTGGGGTAAGCCTGGGGACTCGGCTGAGGATGTGATTGTGGTGTGACTGGTGTGCAAGACCGAGTGACGGGTTCTGTGAGCCGTGAGGTGATCCTGAGCGTCCAATCAGGGTCTCCTTCGGTATCACTCCGACCCTGGAGGGCAACGCCGTTAACGATTTCATGCGGCGTTACTCAAGAGCTTTTTAACCTTAGCTTTGAGTTCTCGGGTGGCTTTGAGAATTTTTGGTTTGCCAGCAGATGGCTTGTCTTTATAGTCTGGTCTATACCTAGCTTTCTTGGAACTTATTCGTTTGTATGTATCCTTTGTGGCCCCTTGCAGGGTCTGCACAAAACTCTCTTCGGGAGTCTCCGACCATCGTTGTATCATTTCTCGGACCACCTGGATCGCTATGCTGACGCTGCACTGTTCGGGAACCTTGCCGATTTCGATCTGCTCTTTCACGGCGAAGAGCTGAATCAGCCACAACCCCAACATCGCCATGTCCAACTCTACCAGGGCATTCTCGGGGGTACGCCTCTTGAGTTTACGCCGACCAAAAGTTTGTTTAATTGTACAAAATTGAAGCTCCACTCCCCAACGTAGCTTGTACAAGCGTGTTGCATCCTGATCGCTTAAGTGCTTTTCCTCAAGGACATTGCTCACTAACCACATTGTGCAGCGGCCCACCTGTAACTTCAACAGGCGAAGGACCAACGGAGGTTGCTCTTTGTCGACTGCACTGGCAGGCCACAGATACACGATTCCTTGGTGCTCTTGGACATAACCCAGATTCCTTAAAAGCTTTACGTTGGAGCCAACCCGAATCAAAAACGAATGACCCGAGTCTATCATCGCCTTCCAGAGATCATAACCCGTGAAACCGGCATCGGCACAAAACAGGGTGTTTTCCGGGAATTTCTCTTCTTTGAGCATCGCCCGGAAATGATCTCGCTCGCAGGAGTACGAGGGACCGGTCTTCCAACTCCAGGGCATGTGCAAACCCATGTGCCACAACAGCGTCATCCAGATTTGCGGCTTGACGGGTTGCATCTTCTTCTTGTGCTTCAAGCGTCTTGGCTTGCCCTGGCGTTTCTTGCGGCGATACTTGGCCGTGCTGCTTTTGCCGTAATTCGGTGCGCAGAACGCCTTTTCGTTCTCAGCTGTCCGTGGCACACTGATCCGCGAACCATCCACGGCCAGGGCCATCCAACGGCCCACACGCCAGTGTCTGCCACCGTGCTTGTTCATCAAGGAATGGAACTGCTTTCCGATCAGAGGCAGCAGGGTTTTCCCCCAGCTGAGGAGGGCTTTGAGCATTCCTTGATACGTTGTCAGGGCCACACGGCCCAGAACCTGCATAGACCACTTGTGGGCCTCCGTAAATGCCCCGGTAAGTGTGGGATTACCCGACCAAACCCAGATCATGGCCAACAGAATCAGGTCGGCCGCCTGCCAAGAGGTATTGCCATGAAACTTCAAGTTGGCAAAAATCTTCTCCTAGACCGCCCAGGCCACTGCGGACCGCAAGGTCTCGCCGTTGATGGGATGGCGAGCCGGGACAGGGGATTCCTTTCGCTTTCCCATGAGAGCCAGACTCCTTAATAACTGATGCGTGATCAGTTGTTGGGTTGGGGAGTCTGGCTTTTTGCATTCCTCCTAGCCTGCGTAAAGACCGATTCTTCAAGCAAAAAAATCGTTAACGGCGTTGCCCGGAGGGGTCGATCTGTGGTCCCGGCTTTTCGATTGGTATCAGTGAAGATTCGGTTAAACGAGTGCTCCGCTCAACTCGCTAACGAACGCTCGGATATCCTCCAGCGTCTTGGCCCGGCCTGCGGGTGTTCCGGCCTCGGCGAGTTTCTTCACCAGAGCGCTGCCAACGATCACCCCATCAGCAAGATCCCGCAACTCCCGAACGTGATCCGGCCGACTCACCCCAAACCCAACACACAGGGGCAGATCGGTCATCGTTCGCAGCCGGGCAAGCTGGTCTCGCAGTGCAACTGGGAGCCGGTCTCGCTCTCCGGTAATGCCCACCACGCTGACCACATACACGAACCCCCCGCACGCTTTCACCACCCGCTCGGCCCTGGTTGGTGAGGTCGTCGGGGTGACGAGAAGGATCAGCTTGAAATCGCGATCTGCTGCGAGTTTCGCCAGCTCCGCGGCTTCCTCGACAGGCAGGTCAGGGACCACCGCTCCGGACAGCCCCGCGGCCGTGGCCGCGGTAATGAAGGCCTCGACCCCCTTTTTGAACAGAAGGGAGTAGGACGCCATCGCCACGAGCGGGGTCTGCCAGCCGGGGCGGGTGGTGGTGTCGCGTACAGCAGCGAAGATCTCGGCGAGTTTGAGCCTCTTGTCGAGCGCCCGGGTGTACGATGCCTGAATGACCGGGCCATCGGCGATCGGGTCGGAGAACGGGAAGCCGACCTCAATGAGCGACGCCCCGGCCTCGGCGACAGCGGGTAGCAGATCGCGCGTGAATGCCACATCCGGGTCACCGGCGGTGACGAATGGCATAAACGCCTTGCGGTTCTCAGCCCGGAGGCGGCAGAAGAGATCGTCGATCGGGTTCATTCGAAATGCGGAGTTCAGAATGCGGCGTGGAAACCCGCGCGGCCACCGCGCGGCGAAGACGATCGCTCGCCCGGGGTCACAGATACTTGATACACACCACCCCGGCCACCACCAGAACCGCCCCGACTACCCGGCCAGGGGTGAGTGGCTGTTCCGGCAGACCCATCAGGGCGAAGTGGTCGAGCACGAGCGAACCGAGGAGCTGGCCGGCAACCACGCACGCGATGAACAGCGCGGCCCCCAGGTGGGAAACCAGTGTCGCTCCGGCCAGCACAATGAGTGCTCCGAGCGGTCCACCAATCCAGTTCCACCACTGCGTTTGTCGTACACTCTCCGCCGAGGGTGCTGAAGGCCGGACCAGGAGAATCACGCTGAGCGCCGTGATGAACGTCCCGCAGATGGAGAAAAACGCCGCGAAAAGCGGGCTCTCGAGATTGTGCCGAAAACGGCTATTCGCCGACGCCTGGAGGGCAATACACGTCCCGGCACCCGCCGCCAGCACCGCAAAGATGAGGTAGTTCATGGGGGGATTGTAGGAACGCCCCGACCATCGCCCGGGGGTGTCTGGGAGGGGATTCGATGGGTAATCGTACCATCGTCTCGGCATATCCCGAGGTGCGAAAAATCCGCCCCCCGTCCGTACACTAAGGATGACAGACCGAATCCCTCCGGGTTGACTCCCCCTTCCTTTTTAGGGAAGGGGGTTGGGGGGTTAGGTTCCGGCTCTGCTCCCCCTTCCTTTTCAGGGAAGGGGGTTGGGCGGTTAGGTTCTTTCCGCACCCCAAGCGAACCTCCGGCGGCCGCCTGCGATCTTTGAGACATATGTAACCGACGCCGCCAACCAGACTTCCGCGATGGAGGGTTTTCCCGGTGCCCACCAAGATCGAGATGGCCAAGTTCGCCAAGTTCTGCAAGGACATGGGGTTTATCTACCAGTCCTCAGAAATCTACGGCGGGATCAACGGGTTCTGGGACTACGGCCCACTTGGTGTCGAGTTGAAGCGTAACATTAAAGAGGCCTGGTGGCAGGACATGGTTCGCAACCCGCCACCCGGACCGGATGGGCAAGAAATTCGAATGGTCGGGCTGGACTGCGCCATCATTATGAACCCGAAAGTGTGGGTTGCGAGTGGCCACGTCGGTGGGTTCTCCGACCCGATGGTCGATTGTCTCAAGTGCAAAAGGCGGTTTCGGGCCGACAAGGTCCATTTCGCGGGGGCCTTGATCGGCGACACCCCCCACGCGATTTCGGCGGAGGCGGATAACGCGACGGACGCGAGACCCATTCTGCTCGAGAAAATCGCAAAACTCGAAAAGAAAAAGCACCCACTCGGGCGGGTTCTCGCCATGGCGCCGACCTTGGAATTTTACTCGGCGACTGCGATCCCCAAATTCTGGCCACAACCCTGCCCGGCCGACGATTGCGACGGCACACTCACCGAACCCCGGGCGTTCAACCTGATGTTCGAGAGCCACGCCGGACCAATCGCTTCGGACGACAACAAGGTCTACCTCCGCCCCGAGACGGCCCAGGGAATCTTCGCCAACTATCGGAACGTCCTCGACAGCACCCGCCTCAAGTTGCCTTTCGGGATCGCACAGATTGGGAAGGCGTTTCGCAACGAGATCAACCCGCGGAACTTTACCTTCCGGAGTCGTGAGTTCGAGCAGATGGAGATCGAGTTTTTCTGTCACCCGGCCGAGTCGATGAAGTGGTACGAATACTGGCGCGACCTCCGCAAGAAGTGGTACAGCACCCTTGGCATCAAGAGCGAGAACCTCAAACCCCGCGAACAGGGCAAGGAGGAACTCGCCCACTACTCGATCGGCACGACCGACATCGAGTACATGTTCCCGTTCAGCGACGAACCGCAGGAACTCGAAGGGGTGGCGCATCGCGGTGCGTTCGACCTGTCGGCCCACGCGAAACACAGCGGGAAGGATCTGGCCTACTTCGACGAGGAGGGCTGGAACAATTTGATTCAGGAGCGGTTGGAGCCCTTCAAGGACGACAAGAAGCGGCGAGAAGAAGAAAAGAAGAAGCTGGAGCAAACGGAGAAAGCCAGATTCTCGTACGTCCCCCATGTGATTGAGCCAAGTGCGGGGGCCGACCGGTTCACCCTTGCGGTCTTGTGCGAGGCGTACGAAGAGGAGGAACTGACGGACTCCAAGGGGAACAAGGAGAAGCGAACGGTGATGCGGTTCCATCCGCGACTGGCACCGATTAAGGCCGCGATCTTCCCGCTGGTGAACAAGGACGGGATGCCGGAGAAGGCCTCAGCGTTGTACCGCGAGTTGAAGCCGCACTTCAATGTCTTCTTCGACGACAAGGGCGCGGTCGGCCGCCGCTATCGTCGGCAAGACGAGGCAGGCACCCCATTTTGCATCACCATCGACGGCCAGACCCTTCAGGACGACACGGTGACCATCCGTGACCGGGATACGCTCAAGCAGGAGCGGGTGCCGTTGAGCCAGGTGCGATCGGTGATCGAGAAGGCACTCACGCCAGGGATTTGAAGGGGGAGAGATCACCTCCAAGGTGAGGAACTCACTCACCACGATTTGACTGATTTTTCAGTTGTTGGACGGATCTGTACCTTCACTGATACCGCACGACAGGTGCGGTCGAGGCTTCTCATGTTCGGCTGGCTAAAGCGAAGACGGACACCCAGGCAGCCGAGCGTTCACCACCAAGTCCTCGGCGAATTGCGATGTCATTCCTGCGTCCTTCTTCTGGCCGACCCCTCCTCCATTTATGATCCGGTCAAAGTCGAGGGTGTCCCCACAGGCCAGCACCCACTTCATTCTTCCATCATCCCCTTTCCCGAGGGGGGCGAGCGGGTTGCCAAGATCGCCTTTCGATTTCGGCCGGGTGACGCCGATGAGTGGAGAATTCTGGGTAGCATCAGTGTGAATTCGGCGACCGTGGTCGCTCTTGACGAGGCCACGTTCCAGTCGCACTGGAAAGAGGTCGGGCCGGAGCGGATCGGGCGAACCGGCACCCCGAAGGATCACCGCCGAATCGCCAAGCTCATTGGCGACAAGTTCGGGTTGGAGTGGCGGAAAGTGGACTTTTTGCACTCGGAGTTCGTCGCGCCGATCTCGGAGGAGATGGAGTCGCAGATCATGGCGTTCCTCCAAACTTTCCCAGAATATTCCACGTATCCCTTCATGTTCTTCCGGATTGAGACCCGCAATAGCCGAGATCGGGTGTTCGAGGCTATGCGAGAGAGAAAATGGAGCGAAGTCATTCTCGACGAGGAGAGCGGTGCTCATTTGGTGGCAGTCTCCTCCGGATTTGGTGATGGTCGATATGAGGTGGAGGGCCTGTACAACGCTGGAGAACTGTTGGCCGTGGAGATCGAGTTTATCGGCCCCGCCCAGGATAGGATTCTTGAGGCGTTCCCAATTCTGCGGTACTGAAGTGGCCGGACGGCTGGCTCATACGGCCCATCGAGCGGTTCAGCAGGTCTCCGTCCCCCAAGACGGCGTCCCGGTGGAGATCGATCGAGGGCTAATACCCAAAACTGAATGAAATCAGTCGTCCTCAACCGTGAACCCGCAGAAGCTGCCTTGCACCTCGTCCGGGGTGAGCCAGAACTCCCCCGGCCCATAGCCGACTCGCTTCCGCTCATCGGGGAAGTCGCCGTTCCCGTAAGGATTCCGAATCCGGCAGGTTCGCGTCTCCGGTTCGTAGGCGAGCAGTGCGTAACAATGCTGTGGGATCAGCCAGTCGAATTTGGGAGTCGTCCAGTACCCGTCCGATCCCCCCAGTACCATCAGCCGGTTCCGAACCGTCGCGTCGGCCACCCGATGCTCGAACCAGGCGGATCGCGACCACACTCGCCACCCCGGCGCGAACCCGGCGCCTGTCACGTTCGTGTAGCCGGTCCGACTGTGACCTGTGAGGAGCGAAATGCCTTCACCGAAACTGAACACCCGCACGGCCGTCACATCGGTAAACCGTCCGATCGCTGCCTCGATCGCTTGTGCCCAAATCCCATTTGAAGTCGCCTTCGCTTCGTCTTGGGTCCGGATGACGACCGGATCCTGCCCCGGCAGGGTGACCTCATAACTCCCGTCTCCGGCCTCTTGGAGCATTCCTTGGATTTCGTGCGGCCTCTTGAACGCAAGCCCGACCACGGCAGAAATCAACCAGCAATCTTGCCATTCTCCTTGCTGGCACGTCTGATATTCGATATCGGTTTGCATGTCTAAAACTTGGCGATAGTGGCCATTCTTCACCCTGAAGTCTCCCCAGGGCGTTGCCCTGGGCTGAGGAATCTCAGCCTTTCAGGCTGAAAACCAATCACGCTCCCGGAAGGTTTGCCACACCCCCTGTGGCACGGCTCGTTTTTTATGCGGCCCCGGCGCTAGTGGTGTGATACAACGGAATGACAACCCCGACAGCCTGACCGGACATAAGCATGATCAGCCGATTCACCCGCATCGCGATTCTCGTTGCTGCCGTCGCACCGACCCACGCATCGGCCCAGAACTCAACCGATTTGCGACCGGCCGCCTACGCGGTCAAGGACGCCCGGGTTGTGGTCGAACCGGGGACCGTGCTGCCAAAGGCCACGGTCGTCATCCGCGACGGATTCATCGTCGCCGTCGGACCGGACGCGCCTGTGCCACCGGATGCCCTCGTCACCGAAGGCAAAGGACTCACCGTCTACGCTGGATTCCTGGATGCCGGTAGCCCCCGTGGGTTCGACCCGGCTCTCCGCCGGTCTCAGACCGGTGCGCCCGCCATCGACGATATTGCTGGCGACCCGCTCATCGCAACCAAGCCGGATAACCGCAAGGGGCTCACCCCCGAGTTCGCCGTCCAGACGGCCCTCAAGCTCGATGAGGACGCCGTTGCTCCGTGGCGGCGAGTCGGGTTCACCGCCCACCTCGTCGCGCCCGAAGGCGGGTACCTTTCGGGCACGAGTGCCCTGGTCAGTCTCAGCGGCGCGGTTCCCCGAGACGCGATTCTGCGGGCTCCGATCGCCTTGCACGCACGATTTGGCCGGGTTCTCGGTCCCGATTACCCAGTCTCCCTGATGGGGATCGTCGCGCATAACCGGCAAACGATGCTGGATGCCGGCTGGCTCAAGCGGCAGTGGGCCGCTTTCGATGCTCGTGGGCGGACCGGCAAGCGACCGCCGTCCGATCCCTGTCTCGAAGCCCTCTGGCCCGCCCTGGATGGCAAGCTCCCGGTGGCATTCGAGGCAGACACACCCGACCAGATTCACCGGACCCTGGAGTTTGCCAAGGAATTCCATCTGAAGCCGATCATCGTCGGTGGGCGGAGCGCCTGGAAGGTGGCCGACCGGCTCAAAGCCGAGCACGTTCCAGTGATCCTTCGGCTCGACTTCTCCACCCCCAACGAGTCGGAAGCGGATCAACCCATCCGGGTTCGCGAGGATCTGGAGCGACTCCGGCAGTTGGAGGTCGGGTGCGCTGTGGCTTTGCACAATGCCGGGGTGACATTCGCGATTACGACCCAGGGTTTGGGTGGGGCCAGGCCAACCGACCGGTTCCGTGAGAATCTGCGGAAGGTGATCGCCGCAGGCCTGCCAGCCGACGCCGCGCTGGCCGCACTGACACGAGATCCCGCTGACATTCTCGGCGTTGCCCCGCAGATCGGACGGGTGACGCCCGGCCGGGCGGCCCACCTTGTCGTCTGTGAGGGTGATTTCCACGCCACTGCCACGAAGTACAAGTTCGCTTTCGCCGATGGTATCCGGTTTGACCTGGACGAGAGGGCTGCGGCCCCGCCAGGCACCGCCGTTGCCGAGGCCGCCCCGATGCGCAAGGGTGGTCGTGGACGACCGGAGCCGAAAACTGACCCGACCGTCACCCCACCACCGACAACAACGCCCGCGACCACTCCGGCCGGCCCACCGGGCGGGGGCGGTCGAGGTGGGTTTGCAGGCGGGGGGGCCGGTCGGGGCGGGCCGGACCGTGCAACGGCACCATTCTCCGGGAGTGCCTTTCGCGCTCTGGTGCCTATGCTCGATGCCGTCGAGTCAATCGTCACCGAGACGGAAGCGGACCGAACCCCCAAACTCAAGACCGGCGGCGATGTTCTCATCCGCGGAGCCACCGTCCTGACACTGGCCGGCAAGACACTCCCCAAGACCGACATCCTCGTCCGTGGCGGGAAGATCCGCGCGATCGGCCCCGACCTCCCGGCTGAGTCGGGCGTCATGGTTCTCGACGCCAGCGGCTTGTTCGTGATGCCGGGGATCATCGACACGCACTCGCACTTTGCCATCAGCGGAGGGGTGAACGAAGGCTCCCTCTCAGTCGTCCCGGAGGTTCGGGTGAGCGATGTGATCGATTCCGAAGATGTCCAGATCTACCGCGCTCTCGGGGGTGGAGTCACGACGGCTCGGCTCCTCCACGGGAGTGCGGATGTGATTGGTGGGCAGGATGCGGTGGTGAAAATGAAGTTCGGCCGACCGGCGACGGAGATGCTCGTGCAGGGTGCCCCCCGGGGGGTGAAGTTCGCCCTGGGGGAGAACGTCAAACGGACCGACGGGCGATTCCCCAACAGCCGGCTTGGAGTCGAGGCGGTTCTGATCCGGGCGTTCACCGAGGCCCGAACGTACCGCAAGACCTGGGATGAATACGAGAAACGCAAGGGGAGCAGCGACCCGTTGCCGGAGCCGCGCCGGGATCTGCGACTGGAAGCACTCGCCGAGGTTCTTGCGGGGGATCTGCGGGTCCACTCACACTGTTACCGGTCGGACGAGATTCTGATGCTTCTGCGGGTTGCCGACCAGTTTGGGGTCAAGGTGCGATCGCTTCAGCACGTCCTCGAAGGCTACAAAGTTGCCAAGGAGATTGCGGCCCACGGAGCGAGCGTCAGTCTGTTTAGCGACTGGTGGGCGTACAAGATCGAAGCTTGGGACGCCATCCCCTACGGAGCCCGACTCCTCAAAGAGGCCGGAGCGAACGTCTGTCTGAAATCGGACGATAACGAGCTGATGAGACACCTGAACCAGGAGGCCGCCAAACTGGTGAAATACTGCGGCTTCACATCGGAGGAGGCTCTCCAGACAATCACACGAAACCCGGCACGGCAACTGGGGCTGGACACCCGGCTGGGGACAATCGAAGTGGGCAAGGATGCGGATTTCGCCATCTTTAACGGCCACCCGTTGAACAGTTACAGCCGTTGCGAGATGACCCTGGTCGAGGGTGAAGTCTTCTTCCAGCGGTCTGACCGGCTCGCCGCGTTCCCTGCTGCCGCGACGGAGCCGGCGAAGCCGGCTGCCCCGTTCGCTGCGATCCCGGAACTTCCGAAAGGAACCTATGTCCTCCGGGGAGCCACGATCCACCAACCGGGCCGACCGGCCTTCGTCGGGACGGTTGTGGTGGCTGTCGCTCGGGGCGAGATCACCCAGGTTGTTCCCATCGATGGGAAAGTCGATGCTCCGACCGATGCCCGTGTGGTTGATGTGAGCGGATTGCACCTTTACCCAGGGCTAATGGATGCCGGCACCATCCTTGGGCTTGTCGAGATCGATTCGGCCCGGGAGACGAACGACTCGCGCGACGGCGGCGACTTCCAGCCGGACCTCCGGGCGAGTGTCGGCATCAACCCGGACTCGGAACTGATCCCCGTCACCCGGGCGAATGGCGTCACCACGGTTGTCACCCGGCCGACTGGCTCGCTCGTTCCCGGTCAAGGCGCACTCATCAATCTGGCTGGCTGGGTGCCCGCCGAAATGGTGGTTGTCGACCCTCTCTCCCTCCACATCGAGTACCCGGGACGGCCAGGAGCTCGTGGGTTCAATCCGAACTGGCCAGACGCAGAGGGGGAGAACCCTTCGACGGTTTTCCGACGGAATGAGAAACTCAACCGGCTGAAAGAGTTGTTTGATACAGCCCGACGGTATGAGGCCGCCAAAAAAGCTGGGCCTGTGCCACCAACGAACCCGCGGCTGGAGTCGCTTCTCCCGTATGTGCGCGGCGAGAAGCCGGTGATCCTCACGGCCGACCGGAAAGCGGATATTCTCGCTGCGTTGAAGCTGGCCGACGAGCTGAAGGTCAAACCAATACTCAGCGGTGGTACCGAGGCCTGGAAAGTGGCGGCCGAACTCAAGCGGCGAGGTGTGCCAGTGATCCTGGGGCCAATCATGTCCCTGCCGCGTGAGACGGGGGATCGGTACGACTCCTCATACGTGGCGGCTGCGAAGCTGCACGCGGCTGGGGTCAAGTTCTGCATCCGATCGGCCGGTTCCAATAACGCCCGAAATCTGCCCTACGAAGCAGCGATGGCCGTGGCCTACGGGTTGCCACCGGAGGAGGGATTGAAGGCGGTCACCCTCTACCCGGCGGAGATCCTGGGAGTGGGGGACAAATTCGGCACGATCGAGCCCGGAAAGCGGGCGAATCTGGTCATTGCCAACGGGGATCTGCTCCAGGCAACGACACAAGTGCTGAGCGTGTTCGTGGACGGACGCCCCTACGAGCCGACCAATAAACAGACCCGCTTGTACGACAAGTACCGCAAGCGGCTGGACGAGGCCGGGAGTCGACGGTAAGCGTCGGGTGGGTGGAAATCTCCACCGAGGGAGGTGGCTTTCCCACCTCCTCACTTGGAAGCGGGAGGTCCCCCGGTGGTCTGTTCACTCCTGCCAAATCAGCCTCCAGCTTCCACTCTTCCCCTAGCGTTAGGATTCGAGTTTTTCGAGGGATCAATCAACCGGAGGGTGGCCCCGGAATCCGGGTCGAATCCTTATGAGCCGTGGTTCGGCCCCTGAGGGTGCGGTGTGGAAGACGCTGACCGTCTCTTTGCTCGCGGCCGTGCCAACCCGCTCAAGTTCGGTTGGCCGATTCGCTCGTCCGCTGGCGAGCCGCCTGATCCGGAGCGGATCGCGGACGTGGCCCGGCTCTTGGACCGGCCCGTCTCGTTCGTTGATGACGACGGCTACGAGCGTGAACTGATCGGGGCAGCTGCCGGCCCCGATGGGCGGATCGCGTTCGTCGAGTCCCGCGCGAAGGATGTTGGGTTCAACCGCTACGGCGCGAACCAGCGTCACATCGACATTTCGATCCGCGTGCATCTGGTCGATCCTACCGCGGGGCGTCGGTCCGCCGACATCGAGTCGTACAATCCGTTCTTTGGGTGTGACGTGCGGTTCTTCGAGTGGGTCGGGCGGACGGCGGTGCTCATCTACCGCGAGAAGCACTGGACGTTCGCTTGCCGCCTCGGGGATGTCTGGCCGCCGCAGTTCGTGAAAATCGAGGATGACTGGGTTATCAACAACGACACACTGGGGTACATCGGCTACAAGGAAGAGGCTGTGCGTCGTCTGCGCTTCCCCGAGCTTGAGCCGTTGCAACCGATGTCCGTTGCAGAGGCAAAGCAAGTCGGCCTCTACCCTGGCGGCTGAGAGGAGGCCGCACCAGGGGCTGCACCGGCTGGTGGCCCTGGAATCCGGGCCGAATCCGTGTGAGCCGTGGCTCGCGATCTGTCGCAATCGTACATTGCCCAGATGAATGTGTTGAGGCGTCACCCCGTCGTCGTGACCGTCGCATTGATTGTGGGCTTCTTTGCGTTCCGGGCGGTGCTGTTCGCGGTCACGACCGCGGGTGAGTACCGACTCTACCGGGACTACGGGGAGACGGCCCGGCAGACCTCGCTCGCCGAACTTTATCGCACCCGAGACATTGAGTATCCCCACCTCTCAGTCGTGTGGGGCGCGTTGATCGGGGTGATCGCCGATGCGCTCCCCGACCCGGCCGTCTGGCTGGTCCGGTGGCGACCGAACAAGTGGGAGGAGCAATATCTCTCCGAAACCCCGCAAGAGCAGGAGGCCGGCGACCGGTATGAGGTCGCACTCGGGCTTGTCCTGTTCGCAGTGGACGTGGGGTGTCTCGTGTTGGTCTGGTTGATCGCCCGGCGGACATACCCGACCGAAAGCACGCTCGCCCGTACCGCCCGGCTCATCGCCTACACGATCGGCACCGGAGCCATCGGGCTCATTCTGTACGACCGGCAAGACCTCATTGTGGGTGCGGCTGCCCTTCTGGCGGTTTTGGCTCTGGCCAGGGGTCGCCCCGCTGTCGGTTACGCGATTCTGACACTCGGCACTGGCTACAAACTCGTCCCCGCGCTGCTCCTGCTGGTCTGGGTTCTGGCAGCGGCGACGGTTCGGGCTACTCCGGTTGCAACTCCGCGACGGTTCCTCTGCTGCATTGTCTGGGAGGCCACTGTCGCTGCCTTGTTCCTCTCAGCGTGGCCGATCCTCACCTACACCTACGGTGGCGGGGAGCGGGGATTTCTGTTCCTCACATTTCATTCCGCTCGTGGCCTCCAACTCGAAGCCCCGATCGCGTGGCCTGTCCTCCTATTCGACCCGTCGACTCAAGTCGGGCACGGTTACGGGAGCTTCAACCTGCGCGGCGATCTTGCTGACCGGGTGGCCCGACCCACCCGCGTCTTGATGCCGCTGTCTGTGCTCCTCGCGGTGGCCATTTCGGTCCCCGGGTTCTGGCGAGCGGCCACACGTGGAGCACGGAACCCGGACGCTGTCCCCATTGATCACGCCGCGGTTGTTCCGCATGTTATCGCCACATCAATCCTCGTCTGGCTCGGATTCATCCTGACGAACAAGGTTGGGTCGCCGCAGTACCTGCTGTGGGTGGCCCCACTCGTCCCATTGCTCCCGCTCCGGTCATGGTGGGAATGGGGATGGGCCGGGGCGTTCTTGCTGGTCGGGATTCTCACAACCGCAATCTTCCCCTGTGCCTACCCGGATGTCCTTGGCCGCATTGTCAAAGATGATCCGCTGACGTGGGCCGGCCCAACTCCGGCAGCCCTGGTCCTACTGGCTGCGAAGTCGGTGACGCTGACGATTGTGGTCGGGTGGCTGGCGGTATACGTGTGGCGAACCCGATCGATCTGACGGGGCAGAGGACGAGTGGACAGAACCTAACCCCCCAAACCCCCTTCCCTAATACAGGAACCCGCAGAGGCTGTCTCATTCCCGGAGCGATCATCGGTCTAACGGGAGGGCGAGGCTCCTGCCGAGCGTGAAGGCGGTGAGCAGGAGAAAGGATACCCGATTAGGGCGAGCGGCGCGGCGTTAGCCCAATGCCCATAACTTAAGGGTCGTTTTCCTTGGGGTGGCAGCGTTTATGAAGCGGTTT
>PLDW01000360.1 GCA_003136315.1 Gemmataceae bacterium
CGGCAAACTTGGTAACTACTGATTGTGGCTGAGCAGCACCACTGCCGCTCCGGCTGGGACATCGGTCAGCGCCTGATCGAGGTCGGGCTTGCCCCACCAGAGGTCGTCCACTCCGGCCACCCACAGGCGGTCCCCGCCAAGGGTGACGGGGTGGTGGCGGTTGGTGATGTCAGTCAACGAGGTGGCAGCGATCAATTCCCGATACACCGCTCCACCTTTCTGCATGTCGTGGTTGCCCGGAACGGTAAATACCCCCAGCGGGGCGGACAGGTCGGAAAGGGCGGACAGGCATGGGGGCAGTTGCGTATGAGCCTGATCTCCCTTGTGAGCATAGTCCCCGACCAGGGCGATCAGGTCTGGGTTCAGTGCATTCGTCATCCGAACGGCGGCCTGGATAAAGTCGAGGCCCACGAACGGTCCGTGGTGCAGGTCGGCCAGAACGGCGACTGACTTGCCGGTGAACGCCGAAGGCAAGTTGGGAACCCGGACAGGCATCCGGGTGATCCGGATCTGGCTGGCCTCCCAGAGGCCATACCCAACCCCAGTTCCTGCGACACCCACCAATCCTGCCCCGGCGACGGCAACCCGGCGAATGAACGTGCGGCGGTTGATCACGCGGAACTCCATCGTGTTGATGCGGCGACGCCCGGCATTGGATCGTATTGCCGCCAGGCACACAACCGCAGGTGGCGGAGGACGGCTGACAGTCAATCCCTGTTCCGTCGTCATCGTGGGGACCGGGGCTCACCGTCCGAGGTGGAGCAAGAGTTCCCGCTGGCGGAGGTGTTGGAGCCGGCGAAGGCCGCCGCAGAGATCGAGATACTCGGTGAACTCCCGCACACCGTAAATGTGATCGTCCAGGAACTGCCGGAATGCGGCCGGGTCACGCTCCACTTCGAGCCAGAGCCGGAGATGATCCTCGTCCGAGAAATACTCGCCCGGCATATTCCCCGGATAGCTTCCGAATGGCACCTCGCAGACGGCATCGACACACAGGAACGGGATCGTCGTGAGGTGCGGATCGCGCCGCATCGCGTCGTGTGGCACCAACCGCTCACAGGTGATGATGACCCGCTTGGCCGCGCGGGCCAGATCGATATCCGCAACGGATGTTCCGGTGAACCGGCAGTTCCCGTATCGGTCGGCTTCGTGGACGTGGATTGCTGCAACGTCCGGGTAAAGGGCCGGGACCGCAACCAGTTTTCGGCCAGTGAACGGGCAGTCGATGACCTTCGCTGCGCTGTGGGTGAGCGTATCGGTCCCCAGCAGACTCCGGGCCGGAAGGAATGGCACGCCCATAGCGGCCGCAGCGAATCGCAGGGCGAGAGTGTAGTTTGACCACTCGAGGGTCTCGACTGCCCCGGACTCCACAACTCGCCGGGCGTGCGGGGACAGACCCCGGGCCTCCAGCCCGACGATATACGACACATCGACCTTCGCGAGCAGTTGGCCACGGCCGGTGAGGTTCCCCGCGCACAGAATCTGGAAATCGTGGGTCGTCGTATGTCCGGCGAAGCCGAGCCCCTGTTTCCCTTGCCGGAGGATCTCATGAAGAACGGCAGTCGGGATGCGGTTCGTCCCGAATCCGCCCGAAGCGAAGTAATCCCCATCCTGGACGAATCGGCGGACCGCCTCGGCGACGGTCAACACCTTATCCACGATCCCACGTGGCTTTTGCGCGAACGCCGCGCGGGCCAGTTCGGGGTCAGGGGAGGAGAAGAGAGGAGGCGTCATGAGGAGCTCGTTCCCAGGACTGGCGCTCTGGGGTATGATCCACCGCCCCTTTGGGGCGGCTAACCACCGGATTTCAGGCCCCAAAGGGGCCGTCAGATAGTAGCCCAGGGCGTCAGCCCTGGGCAGTCTCCACCACTCGCCGTTCGATCCACTCTTGCACATCCCCGACCCACGGGTGCCCGGCTGGCTCGAACTCCAGCGTGTGGTGAGCCCCAGGGTAGTCGATAATGGTGGCTGCGGTGTCGAATCGGCCGGCGAACAGGCGAGTCTGCGCGTTGCTGATGATCCGGTCGTGTTCGCCGAGAACGAGCAGCGTCGGAACCCGCACCCGCCGCGCGGCTCGCCGCAGGTAGATGTCGAGCGAGAAACTGCTGAACAGGAACCGGGCGGTCGCCTCCCGGAGGCCGTGGGGTTCAGTCGCGATGTAGTGTTGCCCGTCCGGTGACGCCGTGAACAGATCCGGCTCGTTCAGCGGGATCGGGAAGAATTTCCAGGGGCGGAACACCCGGGCGATGGCGATCCGCATCCGCCGGGCGAATGGCGGAGCGACCTTTGGCACGAGCCCCGGGCACAGCAACACGAGCCCATTAATCAGTCCCGGGCGGCGATACGGAAGCCCCACCGCGAGTTTCCCGCCCCACGAGACCCCGCCTACCACCACCGGCAGCCAGGCCCGCTCGGTCCGTTGGTGCTGGATGAACTCGGCAAGATCATCAATCAGTCGACGGAAGTTCGGGCAATCACCGCGGTGGGCAGTGTTCAAGCCGCTTCCCCGGCGGTCGAGGATCGTCACCTCGAACCCGGCCTCCGCGAACTTCTGACACGACTGCGCGTACCATCCGCCGTGGCTGCGAATCCCGTGGACAAACACGAGCCGGGCCTTCGGCACCCCCGGCGGGGCGAAGTGGCGGAAGTAGAACGAGTAACCATCGGACGCGCGAAAGGTGCGCAGGTCTCCGTTCTCCCCTTGCTCGGGTGAATGGGAAGGGATCGTGCCACTCTCCACCCTCTCACCCAATCAGCTTCTCCTTCCGCTTGGTCACCCAGTCGACCCGAGCGGGGTCGATCGTCACCCCCAGTCCGCTACCGATCAGGACCGGTGCTTCCCCGTTGCGGCGAAATGTCAGGTCTTCGGTCGATAACGCTTCCCAGACGAGGTGTCGGTCGTAAGACCCTTCGAGGTAACGGATGTCCCGGACGCTGGTGCCGAAGTGCCGGCCAGCAGCAGACAGAATGGCAGTCTCACCGACCTGACACCCCAACTGATACCCGAGCCCGTGCCGCTTCGCGAGTTGGGCCAGTCGTAGCGACGGGATGAACCCCCCGCACTTCGACAGTCGGAGATTGAACAGGTCACACCACCCCCCCCGGACGGCCCGCTCGGCGTCCACTTCGCCGCAGAGCGATTCGTCGAGCATCAGAGGAGTCTTCACCTGCTTGCGGACATCGGCGAGACTCGCCACATCTTCGTGTCGAACCGGTTGCTCGACGCTCGTGATCCCGAACACCTCCAGCGCCCGGATACGGTCTGCGACTTCGTCCGGTGCCCACGCCTCGTTCGCATCCAGACGCAGGTCGATGCTGCGGCCCAAACAGCGGCGGGTGCGGCGAGTCCGTTTGATGTCGTCGGTCCCGGGAATCCCGACCTTCAGCTTGACCTGTCGGAACCCAGCTAGCCGGTACACCAGCGGATAGACTCGGGCCTTCCAACCCTTGGGATTGCCGATGACCCCGCTGTACCGAACCCGTTCAAGCGGTTCGTACAACTCCGGAGCGAGGATTCGAGTGACGTTCATGAGCGGCTCGCCGAACGCCCGGCCATACGCATCAAGAACAGCGAGTTCCACAGCACACCGCGCTGCGTTCCCATGAATCATCCGATCGTCGCCGGGAACGGCCGCGACCTTGAGCCGTTCGGCAAGGTGAACCACCTGGATATAATCGCTGCATGGTGTGAGCTGCGCGGCCAGGTCACTTGTGCGGAGTAGTTCGATTGAAGAATCAATCGTCTCGCCGGTGACGTAGTCGCGCGGGACACCTTCTCCGAATCCGACGCTCCCATCGGCCAGCACACACCGAACGACGACATTGTCGGTCTCGGTTCGGGTGTGGCTGGCGTGGGTCACCTTCCGCCGCAGCGGAATCCGGACGTGCCGGGCTTCCAGTTCGACCACTTTCATCAATCAATTCCAAGGTCGAGGTGCCTCGGCCCGCATGTGGGTCCGACTGGGAAGAAGCGGTCTCGACTTTCGAGACTTTTCACTCGACCCGACAACCTCACCCCTGGTTCCCACGCTCCGCGTGGGAACCGGTCTTACCCCGCTCCGCGGGTGTGGGGCTACGCGTTGGGGACGATGTCTCGGATTCGCCGGTCACGCATCCGTTCCGTTCAGACCACGACGCAGAGCGTCGAAAACGGCATTCCCACGCGGAGCGTGGGAACGAGAAACAGAGACACAGAGAGCACAGATTAACGTCCGAAGAACGAAGCCGAGAATATCACCGAACGGCCGCCCGGAGCCCTTCCTGGCAGAGCCACAGCCCGAGCCCGAGGAGCAACGCAGCGCTGACCATTGGCAGGAGTTTGAACCACCGGCTCTCGCTGAAGCGGGTCGCTCCCGCCTTGTGAGCGTACACCACCGCGACCCCCAGCGCCACCAGTACCGCCCCCAGCCCGACACTGAATGCGATGAGCAGTGGGATGGCAAACCCGACGCGGTTCAACGCGGTTGCGGCCAGTAACAACAGCACCGCATCCCAGCACGGGATCAGACCGCCGCCGAGTCCCATCAGCAAAAGCCGCATCCAGCCCGCGGTCGTTTTCGCACTCTCAGGTGGCGAACCGTGGTGGTGATCGTGGGTGTGGGCGTGATCGTGGTGATGATGGTGACCGTCTCCGTGATGGTGGTGCCCCCCGAACAGGTGATAGTGGTCTGCCTTCCCAGTCAGCCGACGCAGCAGTAGCCACGCTCCCACCCCGGCCACGAATAAGCCTCCGATGAATTGCAGCACCCCCTGCGTCGAGCCCGGCACGTCGCTACCGTACACCGACCAGAGGACGACCGCCACCCCGATCACGGACCCGGTGTGCGCCACCGTGGTGGCAACAGCGAGGAGGATTGCGTGTCCAACGGTCCCGCGCTCCCCGACGAGGTAGGCCGCTACCAGGGTCTTGCCGTGCCCCGGGGTGAAGGCGTGGGCAGAGCCGAAGAGGAAGGCCGCGAGGAGCAGGACTCCGAGTCCGTAGGACGAATCGAACAGCGCCGGCAGTCCACGTGTGAAGAGATCCGCGACAAGGGACGGCCGCTCACCCTCGATCACCGTCAGGGTGGGTTCAGCGGTCACAGAGGGGGCAGCCTGCGGGGTGCCAGCGACGGAGTTGCCACCTTCGCGAGGGAGACCAGGGATCGCTCGTGGGAGGGTCACCATCGCCGAGGCCTTGCGGAGTTTTGTCGACTCCTCCGGGGTCAGATCGATCGCAGGCTTCGTTCGCCATCTTGGGTCGGGCTCGATCAGGTCGTCAAGGCTGACACCACTCTCGCGGCTTCCGGCTTCCGCCAGTGTGAGGGCCAGCACACCGGGTTTGCCCTCGAATGAATCGTCCTCGAAAGCAAATGCTCGCCGTGTCCCACCCGGTGGCCAGTCGGCCTTGAAGAGCAAGTGGAATTGCGGGTGTTCGCCCGGCTCCACCTCGACTTTCTCAGCCCGGAAGGTGAGCGGCGTTGCGTCCGAGGTGGCTCGCAGGTCGTGGGCGATCTCGGCCGCGATTTTCTTGGCGTAAGCCGTGACGAAACCGCGTCCGGTCTTGTCGAGTTGGGCGATCTCGGCGGGGGTGAACAGCTTCGCGCCATCCGTCCAGATGGTGAACTGGCTCACTTCCAGGGTGTATCTGACAGTAACCCCATCTGGAGAGACGCGGACGGCGACCACCCGATCGTACCGTTGGTTCGGGAGCGGGTGGGCAACCACCGCAGGGGCCAGGCAGAACACCAGGAGTAGTGCAGCAACACGGGTCATGACTTTATCAAACAAGAAAAGCCCCCCCGCTGCAACGGGAGGGCTGGGGGAATTGCGGGAGGAAGAACCTAACCCCCTAACCCCCTTCCCTGGAAAGGAAGGGTGGACAGATCGCTTCGGTGACCCTCACTTCTTCGGTTGGCAGTAGCTCAGAGCCATCAGGCCGTAGGCGGTGACGAGGTTAGGGTCGCCCTCCATCCATCGATCGGTCGGGTTCGTCCAGCTTCCGTCCGGCTTCTGCCGTTTGGCCAGGGCGGCCACAATATCGGCCCGCCAGTCGTGCTTCACCCCTTTGTCGTCCTCGAACTCGTCCACACCGAGTGCATCCATCGTCTTGGCCAGAGTATGGTAGTAGTAGTACAGACCGCGCTGGGCGTTCTGCTGTGGCATTCCCGGGTTGCTGTCGAGGGTGTAATTCTTCTTGGCCCACCCGATGGCGGCCTTCAATCGCGGGTCGTCCTTCCCGACTCCGCAGTAAATCAGGCTCTTGATTCCGGCGTATGTCATGCTCCCATAGCCGCGGAAGTCGGTTGTGTCGGTCCGGTTCTCCCCACCGTTTGCCCCGGTGTAGATAAAGCTCCCGTCATTGTTTGCGGCCGCCCAGGCAGCGTCGTTGTACTCACCCTTGAGGTTCTGACACCGGCCGACGAACACGGCCGCCTTCTTGAATGACGGGTCGTCCTTCGACACTCCAGCCGTCTTCAGGGCTTCGAGGAAGAATGCCGTGTTCGAGAGGTCCGGTCGGGACTTGTCCCCGGCGTATCCGGCCCCGCCGTAGTAGTCGCTATCCGGCTTCTTGCCGCGGGCCTCATCCCACTGGTATTCTTTCAGATACCGAACGGCGTTTCCGATCACCGGCTTGTACTTGTCGACGCGCCCGGCTGCGCTCAGGGCCATCACGTTGATACTGGTGGTGTAGTTGATCAGGCCGGCCTTGGAGTCGTTTCCGGCGATATGGCCTTCCTTCGTGTTCACGAGTGATTCGATGTAGGTCAGGCCCTTCGCGACGGGTTCGTCGTCGGGGCCTGTTCCGGTCCGAATGAGACCGGTCACCACAATGCCGGTCACTCCGCGGCTTTGCGGCTCCGCCGACCAGCTCCCGTTCTCGTTCTGCGATTTCTTCAGGTAGCCGCTGGCCTTGGCGACGATCTCCTTCCACTGGTTGGCAGTCTCGGCCTTCGTCGGTTGGGCAGCCGGAAGGGAGGTGAGTACTGCGGCAACAGCCACCGCGACCGCAACGACTCGGAACAGGCTTTTCATCGATTGATCCTCGGCACGTAACGAAAGCAGGACAGGGATAGAGTAGGCCGGCAAACCCGGTGCCGGGAGAGCGCAAGTCACGGGATCGATTGGAAAACGCGGATTCGAGAACACTTTTGGCAAGTCGAGAGGCTGGGCGTCCAGCGAGTGGCCACGGGTGGTCACGAGATGACCACCAATCCTCCGTTGACCCAGGCTTCCCATCCTGGCATAACTTCGCCGCTTCCGCCCATCGGAGACGGCATCATGATTCACCTCCCATCCCCAACTCCCGCCCTTCCCCAATCGCTCCTCGGCTGGTTCCCGTATCTCTTTGGCTCGGTTCTCTTCACGGGTTCGCCCGATCCAGATTGCCGCATCCGCTGGCTGTCGCTGGGGATTGTCCTTCTCCTGCCAACTGCCATCCTCTACCCGTCTCGTGGGTTTCATCTACTTGAACCGGATGAGGGGCGGTACGCACAGATTCCCCGTGAGATGCTGCAGAATGGGGAATGGGTGGTGCCGACGCTCCAGGGCGAGCCCTACCTCGACAAACCACCGCTCATGTATTGGCTGGTGGCCCTGAGCTACCGGGTTCTGGGAGTGAGCCCGGAATCGGCCCGGCTGGTACCAGCGCTGTGTGTCCACCTTACGATTCTGGCGGTGTATCTCCTCGGCCGGCGAAGCATTGGGGAGCGAGCGTCTTTCTGGGCAGCGGTGTTGCTCGCGGTCGCCCCGGGCTACGTGAGCATTGCCCGATTGCTCCTCCTGGATGGCCTCCTGGTGCTGTTTGTGACGCTATCGGTGCTGTGCGGTTTCGAGGCCGTTCGCACAGGCCGACTGAAACTCGGTTGGTGGGTCGCGGCAGCCATTGCGTCCGGGCTGGGATTCCTCACCAAGGGGCCGATCTCGGAAGTGCTTCTGTTCGTGCCATTGTGGGCGTTCGGATGGCTCTGCGGAACGCGGAGTGACTCAGGCACAAACTCTTCTTGTGTGTCGCATCAATGCAACGACGGTAGGGAGCACACATGGGAGGGCGAGGCTCCTGCCGAGCCGCGCCACCTTCACGCTCGGCAGGAGCCTCGCCCTCCCGTTACACCGGTATGGGAGGGCGAGGCTCCTGCCGAGCTGCACCACCTGCACGCTCGGCAGGAGCCTCGCCCTCCCGTTACACCGATGATCCCGCCAGGCAAAGTGCGATGGTTCCACTACGCGCTCTTTTTCGCCGTCGTTGTGGCTGTGAACATGCCGTGGTACGTGGCGATCTACCTCCGCGAGCCGGCCTTCCTGAAACACTTCTTCTGGGAACACAACGTCTTGCGCTTCGTCCGGCCGTTCGATCACCTTCAGCCTGTTTGGTACTACGCTCCCATCCTGCTCGGCGGACTCTTACCGGGTACGATCCTCCTCGCGGCCTACGCCTGGAAGCTGGCGACCGGCGGCCCGGACGCAGCAGCGACTCGTTCCCCGGCTGGTGGATTCTGGCTTCTTGCCGGTGGCTGGTGTGTGTTCTTCTTCAGTTGCTCCGGAAGCAAGCTCCCTACCTACGTCTTGCCCGCCTACCCGTTTCTGTGTCTCGCGGTCGGCGAATTCGTTGCCCGCAGCCGCTGGAACACCGCTGTCTCGACCCGCTTCGCGGTGGGTGCGATGGCGTGTCTGGTGCTGGCGGTGCATCACCTCGGAACGCCGTGGTACGCGCGGGAGCGGTCGCCGTTCGGTCGCCCGGAACTGGTTGGGCGGTTCGTGGCCGACCCCGACACCCCGGTCGTCTGCTACCCGCGGAACTGCGACTCGCTCGCGTTCTATGCTGGCCGGTCCGATTTTGAAAAAGTGACCACCCGTGCCACCAATCAGCTCATGGTGGACTGTCACCACCGTCCGCGGACGGTGATCCTGTTCACCCACCGGGAGTCGCTGGCCGGATTCCGCAACACACTTCCACCGAGTCTGGAGATCGCCGAGACGGCCAACCTCCGGCGAGGGTACGGCCGGTCGCTTCTGGATCTGGTTTTCGGATCGACCCCCTGGGGGCTCTGTGACGTGGCAGTGGTGACACCAAAGGGCCAAGCCGGAGCGTTGGGCGAACATCCAGGCAGCGCGAGGCGGCGGTAAGGAGCTGTCCAGAATCAAAACCGTGAAATCGCTGGCACGGACTTCCAGCCCGTATCGGCCCAACATGGACCGATGATGGGTGGCCGNNTGATCTTGGACGAGTTCTAAGGAACGTTGCCCGCCGCACTCGAATGTGTATTCGAGCTGCCTCCCTGGTGAGCCTTTCGCAGAGTGATTTGAGTCAAGGGACGGGGGTAGGCAAGCCGCACGTTTAACTTGCCCCTCAACACTCCAGGGTTACACTACCGCTGCGTGATGGACCCCAGCAGATCAGTCCGGAGGCCGAATCATGAGCAATATGCTGGACAGCGAAGGCCTGAACCTCCTCTTCCGTCAGGCGCGGACGCACACCCACTGGTTGGAAAAGCCAGTGGAAAACGATCTGCTGCGGCAGGTCTATGACCTCGCGAAGTTCGGCCCGACCTCGGCCAACATGTGCCCAATGCGGGTCGTGTTCGTGAAGTCGAAAGAAGGGAAGGAGAAGCTGAAACCGCTACTCGATCCGGGCAACGTGGACCAGACCATGCTCGCCCCGGTCACGGCAATCATCGGAATGGACATCCGGTTCTATGAGGAGTTGCCGAAGCTGTACCCGCCTGCCGATGCAAAGGCATGGTTCAAGGATCTGCCGGCGAACGTGCTGGAGTACATCGCACTCCGCAACGGTTCCCTCCAGGGAGCGTATTTCATGCTGGCCGCTCGGGCGCTGGGGTTGGACTGTGGACCAATGTCGGGGTTTGACAACGCCAAGGTGGATGCGGCATTCTTCGCGGGAACAACGGTGAAATCCAACTTCCTCTGCAACCTCGGGTATGGGGATGCCTCGAAGCTACACCCACGGTTGCCTCGGCTCACCTTCGAGGAAGCATGCCATCTCGTTTGATCTATGCTGACGCAAGATCGGTCATGATGGGGCGGGCACGGACGACCGATCCTGATGGGTGCGGTGAGAGAAAGTCTCCCAGTGGATTGGGGATAGGGGTAGGGAGAGCCGGTTAAGGCACACCCTCC
>PLDW01000392.1 GCA_003136315.1 Gemmataceae bacterium
CCGTGATCCGCGGGGCGCTTACAACTGCTCGTACACAGCGAACCAGGTAATCTGCAGCGGTTTGCCCGAGGTGATGCGATGTAGCCACTGGGCAAGCCAGGCATACACATCGAGTGCCATTGACGAGGACGATAGGGCGGCGACCGCCTGCCGGAAGAGGATGACGGCCTCGGCCGCGCGGCCACCATCGAACAGGGGGAGCCCGAGGTTGTTGAGTGCTCCAAAGTGATCGGGCTTGAGCCGGATCGCCTCCTCGAAATGAACGATCGAATCGGGGACTCGGCCTGCATCGTTGAGGATGGTGCCAAGGTTGAAGTGGGCCTCGGCATAGTTCGGCCGGATCCGAATGGCCTCGCGGAGGTGGACGAGAGCCTCGTCCGATCGGCCGCTTCGGGAGAGGGCGACCCCCAGATTGAGCCGGGCCTTGGCGTGGCCGGGATCAAGTTGGACGGCCTGCTCAAGAAGGGGGATTGCTTCGGCGGGCTTCCCGCTCTACGCGAGGGCAACCGCAGCCTTGACCAGAGCGTCGGGGTGATCCACCGGAGGAGCGCTGTCGGGTCCGGCGATCTGAGGGGCGGCTGGGGTTCGTGTCATCATCGTTCGGTGAGAGTGATCGGAGTGGTTGAGGATTTATCCTCTCACAGACATGCCCGGTTGGCGAGGGAAGTCGCGAGATTTTCGCGGCCACCTCAGGACCGTCGGACGAGGCGGAGGGTGCGAACCCGACCGACCTCCCGCACGCGCGGGTCGCTCTGGAGCAGCCTCTCGTAAAACTGCGTGACTCCCGGCCAGACTCCGATGTCGTGGAACGCAATGATCCCGCCCGGGACGACATGCCGGGACCAGCATTCCCAGTCGGCCCGAGAGGCCGCGTAAGAGTGGTCGCCATCAATAAACAGGAGCCGGATCGGGCCGGACCAGGTCGCGCCGAGTTCGATCGAGGCCCCGACCCGGGGCTCGACGGAGGTCTCCAGCCCGAGCCGTTTGAGATTGGCGAGGAATGCCGGCAGGGTGCTCCCGACCTGGACCAGCTCGGGGATGGGGTGTGACCCACCCGGTGAGTGTTCGGGCGAACCGCGGAAGTGGTCGACAGCCACCACCCGCTCGCGTTTGGCGTCCCGGCACCCGGACGCCAGCCAGGCGGTGGAGCGACCGAATAAGCTGCCGATCTCGACCACCGCTCCCCGGCCGGGGCCATCTCTGGCCCACAGATACAGGGCGTAACCCTCGTGCGGATGGAGGAACCCGGCGACGGGCTCGATCCGGTCGCGGAGGGCCTCGAAGTGGGTCGCTGATCGCAGAGCGTGACCGATGAGCGGGGCGGCTCCTTCCGGTGTCCCGCCGAGTGCAGCGACCACACCCACCCGATCGCGAACCCAGTCGAGGTGACTGGCGAGAGCGGCGACGAACGCGGGGTCGCCCTGTGCTTCCGGGGTGAACACGAGTCGGCCGTCGACGACCTCCGACCGATCGAGAAAGCGGTCGAGGTGGCTACCGGGCCGGTAACGGTAGCGGAAGAACGGCCGATCGAGCCAGGCGAGGCGGAAGTGACGTGCCAGGGCCTGGCGGAAGGCGATGTCCTCCCCGGCGGTCGGCCCGCGGAAGGCCGGGTCTTCGGGGAACCCACCAACGAGGTCGACAGCAGCCCGGCGAACGACGAGGTTGGACGGGAGCGAGCGGCCAATGGCAGCGAGCTGGACGGGGTGGACCGGCCGGGTACATTCCACAAGTTCGATCGCGGTCACCACCCCGGCGAAGGTCGGGTCGGTATCCAGGATGGGAAGGGCCGCGGCGAGAAACCCGGGAGCATACTCATCGTCGGCATCCAGGAAGGCGACAAAACGGCCGGTGGCTGCAGCGAGCCCGGTGTTGCGTGCGGCTGCCGGTCCGCCATTGACCGGCCGGCGGATGAGCCGGACGCCAGGCAGGTCGGCGACAACGGCCGCAGACCCGTCGGTGGAGGCGTCGTCGACGACGATCACTTCCGTTCCAGCGACACCCTGCGCGAGTACGGACCGAACCGCCCCGGCCACGAAGGGGGCGGCGTTGTAGCTGGGGATGATGACGGAGACGAAAGGGGATGGCATGACTTTGGGAGCGATGAGGTACGCGGAAGGGCCGTGAGTGTGGGGTAATATGAGAAAAGGGCTGCGGCGACGGGCTCAGCGTTCAGGGGAGTCCGCCTGCATCGTTGATCTGATAATTTTTAAATATACTAATTGTCGGTGTCCTATATTATTATTCGCGACTGTGTTGTTCCCGACGGCATCGTAGCCCATAGTCTGTGTGAGCTCAAATGGATCTTCATGAATCGGCCCGCGCCGTTCTTTGTGAAGCTGTTCACCACCACGGAATTGAACGCGGTCATCAGCTTGAAAGCTCCAATGGGGGGCACCTCCACGGCTGCTCCGATAGCCCTCGGCTCAAGCAATCATACTTGGCCGATTGGGACTTGCACCCGCAGGGGCATTGGCTAATATTATAACAAACAGAATATTTATAAATAAGAATAATTATATAATATAATTGATCAATCGCTATAGAGCAGCTTTCGAAGTGGAGGCGGCAACGTGTGAAGGCAGTGATTGATCACTGAAAGTGGAGCTTGAATTTCCCATCCCTTCAATCCTTCTGTGCAGCAAAATCTGTAAAACGATCGATTTTCAGAAATATCATCCTCAGAAAGACGATTTAATTTTTCAGTTATTGATTTGAGACAACTCACTATCTGGTCGAGTTCGCCGAGATTGGCTAATGTGGTAATTTGTTGATTACTTGGCAGCTGTCCGGATTCAGTCCATTGAATGAACGCCGATTGCTTTGGAAATGACCACAATGTATTGATCAACATATCGCCAGACACTTCTGAACGAATTAGTCGCTGAACAAATGATTGAGTCAGATCAATCCAACAAAGCATACCTGAAATTTGATTATTTCGCAATGAATTACGTTTTGCAAATATTATCTGGCGACCATCGGGATCTGTTGCCTTTAGAAGTGCGTAGTTACTAATCACTGGATCAGTCAGAGTGAAAGAGTGCATCCCTCCAGAGCATAAAAAATACGGACTACTACCGCCGTTGCTAGGCAAGCAATCTACCTGATGTGGTCGCGGGTTATTGAACTGAAAAAAAACCAGAGTATGCCACTCGTTCGAGACGGTGGGAATATCGCGAGGTAACCCTTCAATTCGTGTCACGTTTGGCGTGAAGCCGAACGACTGATAATAGTCGACGCATGCTGATGCATCTCTGCACGGTAATATAATAGTTCGAAATATCGGCGCATTCCGAGATACTTCCAGCAAATCACTGATCTGGCTCATTGACTCAATCATGTAACTATCTCCTAAGGACATCCCAATCCGACACCTTGAAGAGTTTGGCTGTACCATCAGGTCCTATGACCCAAGTGTACGCTTGTTTAAGCCTGACGAGTTTCTGAACGTCTCCTACTTCGTCGTATGTCTTGCCGTTGAAAACCAAATCTTGGCTCAGGCCGAGCCGCCCAGATGGGTGGGTGTGACCGAATATAAAAACGGCATCATCGGGGATCTTAACTTTGTCGACATCTCCTAAGATCATGGCAATATTACCATCCCGCCGTTCGACAAGTGCGACTTCCTTGCCCGTTGCGCGAGTGATCTCAGCCATCTCTTGGAAGAGTTGTTTTCGCAATTCAGGAGTCATCTTCTTCGCGACAGGGACCCCCCGCGGAAGCCCCTCCAGCTCCTGAATCCTTTGGGCGTGTTTCCTTGCGAGTGCGTTATTAGAGGAGGGCGAGAATGACTCCCTGCTGGGCGTTTCGACAACTTCTGCGTTGTTCCCTGGTGTCATCTTGCCATTCTGGACAGACTCTCCCTCTATTGCGACCTTTCCATCCGCCTTCTGAGTGATCCTCTTCCCTTTGAGCGCTGACCCAACTACGCCAAGAACCTTACCGGTAGCTTTCCCACCTGCTGTGACTCCAGCAAGTTCTGCCAACCCACCAATCCCCCTTGCCAACTGTTCGGAGGCCTGCTTGATGTCCTCGGGGCTCTTGGCCCCCATCGCCATCCCGATGCCCAGGAACAAATCGTGACCAATCTCAACGCTCGTCATCCCCAATAGGAAATACCCTACCGCTCCAGCTACGATTGTAGCTGGCCCTCCTGCCACTGAGGCTCCGATCCCGGCGATCGTGAACGCGCCAAAAATTGCCAAGTTCTGAGGTTTGATGAAGTCTTCGACTCGTCTCGCCAGCTCGCCAGTAATCAGACGGTTGTCGACAGCATACTTGAACGCTTCGGCCAACTTGTCGACCGGACTCATGTTACTATATTTTTGAAGGGTCGCGATGCGCTGGGCAAGCTCGGCCGCCTTCTTCTTTCCCTCTTCAGTGATCGCGACCGGTTTTCCATCTGCGCCAAGAATAAAGTTTTTCGTGTCCATCAACTGATTAAAGTAACCAGAATTTTGCTCCGCCTGTGCAGGCGTCGTTCTGGATTCGACTGAGAGCATTGAGCCGGGGACAGATCTCGATCTTTCTTTGTAGTAGCGGAGCCATTTCGCTCTGTCGGGAGAGAGATCCTTGGGAAGTTGGGCTGCGAGTTCTGCGGTCTGCTTGTCGAATGCGGCAGCGTTGGCCGCGAGGCGATCAGCAACCTCCTTCTCCCATTTCTTGAGATCTTCAGGCGTCCCAGTCCGGACGCGCGGCGGGGGAGCCAACTCAACTGGTGGGGGGTCAAAGTGATTCCTCATCACTTCTGCGAGTGCAGATCGATTCACTTCCGTGGAGGCTCCTGGTGTGTACATCTTCGCGAGTTTACTGTTGAGGGTATCTAGTTCGGCACGGGCTGCTGGGTCGGTTCGAGCCCTTTCCCGCAGTGCAAGGTAATCTTTCCCATACCCACCGGCATGTTCGATCGCTTCGTTGAGTTTGTCGTCGGGTACTTCCTGACCAAGTGACTCCAGCCCACTCGGATCGATCCCATCCGTCGGCCCGTTGTTGACGAACGCGCTGGCATTCGGCCCCGGCGTCAGGCCGAGCGGATCCTGGCTGGTCCACTGTTGCGTGGCCGGGTCGTACCAGCGGTCGCCGAAGTGAACGTAACCGGTCGTCGCATCGTACTGCCCGCCCTGGAACCCGTAGGTCAGACCGCTCACCGTGCTGCTGTCCGCCTGGCGGTTCCCAAAAGCGTCGTAGGTGGCCGAGGCCAGCACCGTGCCCGAGTTGTCAAAGACCGCCACCACGGACCCCTGACGGTCCGCTGCGTTCCAGCTTACCGCGCCGGCCGACGTGATGGTAGCCAGAGGTTGCCCGAATCCTGCCCCGAACACCGTCCACGAGGCCACCGTCCACCCGCCCGACCCATTCGACACCAACGCGGCGTAGTCGTTGTAGTTCTCGATGCCCGTCGGGCTGGGCTGGGCCGTATCCCACCCATCCACGGCATAGCGCACGTTCGACACCACGGTCCCGGAGTCCGTCTCCGTCCGACCCACGAGGTTCCCGAATACATCGTAAACGTCATTGATCACTACCGACGGTGTTCCGCCGACCGTCGCCGATTCCGTGGCCGAGGTCATGTGACCGTTAAAGTCGTAGCTGTAGGTCCAGACTATCCCGCCCGCAATCAGTGACTTCTGAGTCATCTCGCCAGCGGCATCGTAGGTGTAATCCCACGTCCCATCCGATGACACCTGATTGTCGGCACCGGGCGTGAGGCCGCCGCTTGTCGGCACGCCGTTCAGGTCGTAGGTGTAGGTCTGCGATCCCGCCGACGTCAGTTCGCCATCCGCATCGTAGGTGTAACTGGTCGTCGTGCCGTCGAGCGTCTGGCTCGTCAGTCGATCGTCCGAGTTGTAGGTGTAGCTGGCCGCAAGCACCGATCCGGCCGCACCCGAGGTCGATACCCCCGTCACATTCTCGTCCTGGTCGTAGCTCGTTGTCGTGCTTCCCACCGACGTGCCACCGGACGACCGGGCCAGCCCCGTTTCCTCCCCATCCGCGTTGTCGGTCATCGTCAGCGTCGCGTCGGTCCCCGCCGCGGCCAGCGACCGGCTGGTGAGATCTCCTTGATCATCGAAAGTGCTGGAGACTGCACCGCCAGCCGAATCGGTCACGCTGGTGCGATTCCCGTCCTTGTCGTACTGGAATGTCAGGGTGATGCCAAACGGGTCGACGACCGACGCCACCTGGTCGTCGTTGGTATACGTGAATGTGTACGTACCGACGCTGTTCGAGGCCGTCAGCATGTTGTCATCGGCGTCGTAGGTGAACGACTCCGTCCCCGCCGAACTCCCGTCCGCGTTGGTCCACTCGACACCTGTTGTGTTGCCATCCTGGTCGTACTGGGTCGCGATCTGCCGACCGAGCGGGTCGATCGTCAGGGTCGCCTCTCCATCGCCGTTGTAGGCCGTCGTCGTCTGCCCCAGAGGAGTTGTCGTCAAGGTCACTTCGTCATCAGCGTTGTAGGCCCAGGTCGTGATATTCCCGTCCGGATCGGTCTCCTGGATCTCGTTTCCATCGGCGTCGTACAGGGTGGTGGTGGTTTCATGGAGCGCGTCGACGACCGACGTCACCTCGCCATCGGCATCGTAGGCGGTGGTGGTGGTGGTGTTTTGGGCCACGTCGATGACGGCGGTGGCCTCGTCGTCGGCGTTGTACACGGTGGTGGTGGTGAAGCCGCGTGGGTCGACGGTCTGGGTGACGTTCCCATCCTGGTCGTAGGCGGTCAGGGTCGTGTTGCCGCTGGCGTCGCTGGAGGCGGTTACCTCACCATCGCCATCGTAGCCGGTCGTGGTGGTGGTGTTTCTGGCGACGTCGATGACGGTGGTGGGTTCGTCGTCAGCGTTGTAGGCAGTGGTGGTGGTGAAGCCGCGACCATCGACGGTCTGGGTGGCATCGCCGTCCTGGTCGTAGGCGGTCAGGGTCGTGTTGCCGCTGGCGTCGGTCGAGTACGTCACCTCGCCGTCGGAATCGTACAGGGTCGTCGTTGTGG
>PLDW01000116.1 GCA_003136315.1 Gemmataceae bacterium
CTTCAGCCCCGCGTCCGTCACCTTCGTCAAGCTTATGTAAAGCGTGTTGAGGTTTTTGAGTGCGGCCAGTTGCTTCAGCCCCGCGTCCGTCACCGCCGTGCGGACGAGGTGAAGCGTGGTAAGGTTTTGGAATGTGGCCAGTTCCTTCAGGTCTACATCCGTCACCGGCGTGCCGCTCAGGTCGACGGTGATGACAGGTTTCCGGGGTGCCTTCTCGTCGCGGGTGACCTTCCCGCCGAGTTTCTCCACGAACGCGACGGCCTTGTCCTCGGCGTCGTCGGCCCGGAGAGTCGAGCACAGACACAGCCCCGACAACGCCAGAGCGAACGACAGAGTCCTGAACATCACCTCTCCCGGTTACGGACGGACTGACGGGTCGTGCGGTGATGCTACCCGGCGGTACACACCGGAGCAACAGTCATCCCTTTGCGTTGGGTGCATTGGTAATCGACTCCGGAGGGGGTCGCAGCAATTAGCCGGTGGTAGAGCTGCGCTCGACCACCGGTGGCGGTTGCAATCACCTCGACCTCCAACTCTCGCAACCAGCAACCCCCATCGTTCCTCCCCGCGCGATGTATAGTATCCTCTACCCGCACCGGGGCTGTCGGTCGAAGTTAGCTAGTCTGCGGCGTCACGCCGCGGGTGGGTTCGAGTGCCGGTCAGTTGAGGTCGGTCAGTACGCATCACGGCGTCAGGCGCCGCGATCGCGCACTGACCTGCGAGTGAGTAGCCCCGACCGTTCCCGGTGCGGGTTCGTGTATCCGATGTGGCTCGTCCCATCGGACAGGCGCGTTCACTCGTCGTGTCGGAGCGAGTGCCACGTCTGGATCGCCCAGTCACGGTCGGTCGGATCCTCGGTGTAGACGTGGCACACCACCAGTTGCCCGTCGGCGGCTGTCACTCCGCTCAGCCTCCACACCGTCCGGCCGTCTTCCTCCACCTCGCCGAACACGGCCTCGCCGCGGACGCCCTCCCGGTCGATCCCAGGGACCGGCTCCCCTTCCGGCAGGCTCCGCCGGCCAACTGTGACCGCCTCTGCCGGGCTGGGCGAACTTCCGTCGGGTTTAGTGAACCCGACGGCGTGGAACCAGACCGTCCGAGACAGGTTCCAGCCAGTCCAGGTCCGCTCCCCGTCCCACTCGCGGGCGAAGTCGCCGGGAACCTCGATTGACCACCCACAGCAGAGCCCAACCCGCACGGGGAGCCGCCGATACCCCACCGGGGTCGGTGCCTGGGCGGTTTCCCACGCTCGTTGCGTCACGGCATCGGTCAGTGCGGGGTCGGTCGGGGTGACCGTGTGCCCGTTCTGATCGTTCTCGATCGCTTCCAGAACCTCCAACCATTCCCGCCACGGGAGTTCTCCGGCGGGATCGAGTTTGTACGCGCTGGCGAGGTCATTCGCCACTTGCTCGGTCAGTTCGCCCTCATGTTCGGTCAGTGGGGGTCGCCAGGGGAAGTCGCACCAGAGCCGCGTCAAGGCCCGATTGCGGTAGAACTCGGCATCCAGTTCTGGGTTCCACCACGGGAAGAAGTCGCGAGCCTGGGCCGGGTTGGCGACCACTGCAGCGAGCCAGTCCTGGGGCCGTGGGCCGAGCGGTGTGAGGACCGAGCCGTTGCCGGAAAAGCCGTGACCCGGGGGAAGGCCGACGGAGACAGAACCGGAGGAGTGGCGACGGGGTGACGCACACACTCCGGCGGCCCAACGCAGGAAGTGCTGTTCGCACGCGGCACGATTGCCGAATGAGAAATACCCGGTCGGATCGCTGGTGGCGGACGGATCCCAGGTCAGGTCGAAGTCGTCTGCGAACTGGCGAAGAAGATCGCACAGGTAGGCGTGATACCCTGGCCCGACGGGGTTGGTCGAGGCCGTCACGCGAACCCGTCCGCTCGCGCCGAGGCGGATCTCGACAGGGATCGCTGCCGGATGCAAAGTGATAACCAGGATGGGGTTGCGCTTGGCGTCGCGAACCACTCGTGTGTCGATCACCGCGTCGCCAACGCCCTCGAACCAGACGGAGCCCTTGGCAAGCCAGTGGAGGGCTTCAACTCGGGATAACCGGTGTTTGCTGAGGTCGATGTGTCCGGTGAGAGAGAGGATGATTGGCATGAGGGGCTGGCCCACTCCTGGGCATAACCGGTGTGCCCGTCCGCAGTGCCCGTCGGCACGGCTAATGTACGGGGGCGGCGGCGGGCGGCGAGTGTACAACTGGCCGCCTGGGGATAAGGGCGAAGAACCTAACCCCCCAACCCCCTTCCCTAAAAAGGAAGGGGGAGTAAATTCAGTGCTCGCCCACTTCCGTTCCGAGTTCTGAGTTCTTCTCTTCCGTTCCGAGTTCCGCGTTCCCCGCTCCGCGTTCATTATTCTGTCGGGGGTAACCCGACGGTTCGGACCACGCACTGGTTCCGCCCCTGGTCCTTGGCTTCCTTGAGGGTGGCCGCAGCGACCTCCCGCAACTGATCGTACCCGACCGGAGTGCCGATGTCGGCGACGGCAAACCCGATACTCACTGTCACCCGAATCCGCTGTCCGTGGTAATCCGTCCCAGCCCCCTCGACCCGCGACCTCAATCGCTCGCCGAGCGATACAGCCCCTGCTGTGTCCGTGTCTGGGGCGACCACCATGAATTCCTCACCACCTACCCGGCCGAGCGAATCCGAGGCCCGAATCGCGTCGTTGAGCACCTTCGCCAGCCATGCCAGGACATGGTCCCCGCCTGTTTGGAGGTAATCGGTATTGATCCGTTTGAAGTGGTCGGCATCGATCAAGCCGAGGGCGAGTGGTCCGGGGCTGCGGGTTCGCCGGACCAACTCCTTGCGAGCGATCAGGTCGATTGCTCGTCGGTTGGGAACCTGGGTAAGCTGGTCGGTCAGCGCCATCTGTTCGAGGATACGGTTCTTCTGTTGGATCTGGGCAAGGGCGACTTCCAGTTCTCGGGTTCGTTCGGCCACCCGTTGCTCCAGTTCCAGGTTCAGTTTCCGGAGCTCGTCCAGAAGTTCCTCGTGGCTCCGCTCCAGCATCAGCCCGCGGGCCGCCGCCCGGAGTGTCTGGAGCAAGTCTTCTGCCCGCCACGGTTTGAGTACCAGCCGGTGGATCTGGGTGTGGTTGATCGCATCGACCGCGTCCTCCAACCGGGCAGTCCCAGTCAGAAGTACACGGGATGTCCGGGGGCTGGTCCGCCGAACCCAGTCGAGCAGCCCCAGCCCAGACTCGTCCGGAAGTTGAAGGTCGGTGAGGAGGATGTCGACGGTTCGTTGGGCGATGACCCCCCGAGCTTGTTCGGCGCTACAGACGGTCAGAACCTCGAAGCTGGATGCTAACTGGGCAGCCAAGATCGCCAGGATCGTGGGGTCATCGTCGACGGCAAGCACGGAACACTTGTACCGGGTGACATTCATAACCGGACCCACACCTCGCGGGGCGGGGAGTTCGCCCGGGAGAGGTTCCGGACCGTCCGCCTCGTCAGGTCTGTTGGAGGCTGACGGGAGAGAGCCGGGAATGGTGAGGCCGGGCGGGACCCCCAATTAAGATGTATAATACGGACTTCGCCGTTGTGATCGGAGGTCAGGAGGTTTATGAGAGAAAGTGCCGGAAAAATCGACCCCAGAGGCAGCGAAAGCCTCGCAATGTCGGGAGAATGGGGGGAATGCGGAACGAGGAAAACGGTTGTGTGGGGAGATTGTTGGCAACCGACGCGGAAAAAAAGTCAGGAATACCGACCTTGATTCTTGATCCGTCCGGTCGCATCGATTAGAATCCGATGCTGCTGGGGGTATCGCCCGGATGTGACACGTGCTTTCGAGCCGCCGTCCCGACGGCTCGACTGGAGCCGCTCCGCCCGACGGATCGCCCGCTCTGGAATAGAGCTGAGGATCCGACGAACGGTAGAAGACTCACGGTCGAGACGCGGATTTTTTTTGTCTCTCGACAGACCTCCCCCGACCAGATACGGGGTTGAAGAGGTCAGACACGTCGGGGACAACTGAATCCGTTGGATTTGGGTCGTCGGTTGGGCCGTCGACTCGCACACACCCGGGTGAACCCATGACTATCCACGAACCTCATTCTCCCTGCGGGAAGGCCAAGGCCGCCATGAAGACTGCCAGGCGTAAGCGATCGGGACAAACGGCCAAAGTTGCCGAGTCCACCCTGACGACGTTTTCGTCAGACCTGCTGACGCCGGAGGAAGAGCGGGAACTGCTGACCAGCTTCTGGGACTGCAAGAGCGAACTGGTACGGGTGTTACTTCGGCACTTCCCGGCTGAGCTGCGGGCCAGCCGGCCGCCGCTCGAGCCGTGGCCAATGGCACAGTTCATCCGTGAGCACTGCACCGAAGAGCGTGCCCAGGTCATCGCAATCCGCCGACTCCGTGACCGTTACGTCCATTACAAGCACCGTCTCGCCAGCGCCAATATCCGGCTCGCGGCCCACGTTGCCAAGCGGTTCCGGCACCACTCCCTCGCCTACAGCGACCTCCTCCAGGAAGCCGTCTGCGGATTGATGCAGGCGATCGACCGATTCGATGTGAGCCACGGCACCCGCCTGGCCACCTACGCCACCTGGTGGATTCGCCAAACCCTCCAAATCGCGGTAGCGCGCCAGTCGCACCTCGTCAGCTTGAGCCCGCACCACCTGCAAGAGCTCGGTTTGCTCCAACAGGAAAGCGAAGCTCTCGCTCACGGCGGCAAGCACCTGCCCAGCCCGCAGGAACTCGCCAGCCGCACCGGTTCCAGCCTGGAGCACCTGACCCACCTCCAGACGGCCACCCGGACCCCTGTGAGCCTCAACGCTGTCCTCGACGACGACAGCGACTTCAAGCTCACCGAGGCGATGCCGGACACGCAAACCCTGACCATGCAGGAGAATAACGAGCGGCAGGAAGCGCTCGGGTTCCTCATGGAGAACCTTCGCCCCCGCGAGCGAAAGGTTCTCGATCTGCGTTTCGGGCTGACCGGCAACGGTACCCACAGCCTCCGCCAGATCGGCCACTTGCTGCGAATTTCCAAAGAGCGAGTCCGGCAGATCCAGAACCGGGCTCTCGAAAAGCTCCGGGCCAGTGCCGAGCGGGTCGGCTGGGAGCCGAACCTTCTTCTGGAGTAGTTCGCTGCAATTGGCTGATGATTCGATGAAATCGTGATGAAGCCCGCGGAACCTTCCGCGGGCTTCGCTTTTTGAATGCGCTGCGGTGGCGTTGCCCGCACACCCAGGACGATGCCCTGGGCTGAATACTCTTACCCTTTCAGGGTGAAAACCAAACAACCAACACCCCAGCCTGAAAGGCTGGCAGTTTTCAGCCCAGGGCAACGCCCTGGGTGTGAGGGCAACGCCCTGGGTTCGGAGGCGATGTGTGATCGTGGGCCAACGCCTGGGTCGTTGGGCTAACGCCCTGTGCCCAGGGCATCCCCTGGACATTGCCCGCCCTACCCCGCACATTACCGCTACCACGACTGTTGCGAACAGGTGGGGGACCGGAAGCGATATGGGACCAGACGCCCAACCGACACCCCGGGTCTTCGTTAGCTCCACACGCGGGGACATGGATCACCGGGTGGATGCCACCCAAACCATCCGAATCCTCGTCCGCGCAGCGATCAAATCGGCGGGCGGTCAACCGGTCTGCCAGGAAGAGTCATCGACCGACCGCGACCGTGCGTGGGCTTACTGCGTCGACATGCTCCGAGAAAGTACCCACTACCTCGGTGTATTCGGCTTCCGACTCGGTTCCTGCCCCCCTGAACTTGGCGGGCGGTCGTACACCCAGGCGGAATACGATTGGGCGAGAGACCCGAATCAGCACAAGGGCTCCATGCGAGAGGTCGCCGTGTTCATCCCGGACGAAGCCAACGGGGACGCCTGGGCGATCCTCCATGAGCAGGCCGGCAAGACACAGACCGCCGATGTTACAGCCACCCAAACGTCTTACATTCGGGATCTCCTGAACCGGCGGCTGGCAAATCGCTTCACCACTTTTATCCACTTGCACACTCTGGTCCACCACCGGGTGAATCAGTGGAAGAACGGCCCGCTCCGATCGGTGCATCGAGTAGCGGACCCCGTAACCGTCGACCACCTGCCGCACCTCCGCCGCCTTGGCCGGGCCAAGCACCGCGAAGCGTTCCGGAAATCCCTCCAACAGATCAACCTCGGAGCCTCCCCACGCGTCGGGTGTTTCCTGGTCCACGGCCCGGCCGGGTACGGGCACGACCATCTGATCGACTCCTGCCGGGCGGAGTTCCAAGAACCCGTCGGAGATGTGCGGCCAATCACCCTGGCGGTCACCCGACCGTGGACGAAGCCGACTCCGGCCGGGCTGCTGCGGGAGATGGCGGAGGAACTCGGCTGCACCCCGAGCAACCCTCTCTCCACCGTCGCCCGGACTCTCGGCGGTGTCCTTGGCTACACCGATGTCGTGCTGGAGATCCACAACCCGAACGATCTCGTGGGCGGGCTGGTCGCGTTTGCCGATGAGTTCTGGAGACCGCTCGTTCGGGCGCTCGGAGCGCACACCCCGCGGCACCGACTGATCGCGTTCATGCACATTGAGGAAACGCTGACGGCCCCGACAAAACGCAGCCAGCGGTTCGACCCCGCCCGGCCGGTGCAACTCCCGGTGCTCGGCCGGTTCACCCGCCAGGAATTGGTCGACTGGCTGGCTCCGTGGCTGCTCGATGCCACAGTCGCTGCTGCCGACGGAGCGATGAGGCAGACCAGGGGTGAGCCGGATCGGGTGTTCGCCTGGGCCATCCGTCAGCAACCCTGGGACACCCGACGAGGACACGCCGATGCGCATTGACCGATACCGCGGCGACGGCCTCCCGCCCAGCGGGGACAAAGCCCAATCGTTCCCGTATCTCGCCGACGATGCCCTCACCCTGGCCGTGAATATGGCCATCGTGCTCAGGCGAGCGCTGCTTCTCAAAGGCCCCCCCGGGTGCGGCAAGACCCGGCTCGCCGACGCCCTCGCCCACGAACTCGGCCTGCCGATCGAGCGATGGTTCGTGAAATCCACCACCCGAGCGAAGGATGGGCTCTACACCATTGATGGCCTTCGCCGACTCCAGGACGGCCAGCTCCCCCCTGGCCTGGAACGGACCCGGGCCGCCCGCCTTGCTCCGTACATCACCCCCGGACCGCTCGGGAAAGCCCTCACCCGGGCGACGGAAACCGTGCTCTTGATTGATGAGATCGACAAGGCCGACCCGGATTTCCCGAACGACCTCCTCCGCGAACTCGACCGATATGAGTTCGAGATCCCGGAACTCGGCGACGAAGAGCCCACGGCCGAAGAGAATGTGAAGGGCATCTACAAGTACCACCAGACCCCGCAGGAGGCCCGGCCGATCATCGTCGTCACCAGCAACGATGAGAAAGACCTGCCGGATGCGTTCCTCCGCCGGTGCCTCGTTCATCACATCGCGTTTCCGACCGGAGATCGACTCACCGAGATCGTCCAGGCGAACCTCCGCGACCCGGCCGGCCCCGCGCTCAAGGTGAAAGACAAACTCGTGAAATTCGCGGTTGAGCGGTTCATCGCCCTGCGAGATGGGAGTACCTCCCGATACCGAAAGACTCCCTCCACCAGCGAACTCATCGACTGGGTACGGGTGCTGCACCACTGGGGAATCAATGTCTCGGCCGTGAAAAAAGCCGCGGACCTGCCACACTGGGAAATGCTGTTCAAGTACTCGGCCGACCTGGACGAGGCCCGGAAAACGGCCAGTGGGACCACGACCTCATGACTTTTCCGCTCCTGAGTGCGTTCGACCGCCTCCGGGTCCGCCTTGGGCTCGGGCTGGTGGAGTACCGCGCGCTGGTCGAGGCCCTCGCGGCCGGGTTCGGGACCGGATCGCGAGCCGAACTCCTTGCCGTGTGCCAGGCACTCTGGGCGAAGACCGAGGACGACCGCCAGCTTGTTGCGGTCGAAGTTGCACACGAACTCCCCCCCGAGTTCACTCCCGCCGATGAGGCCAAAATCCGCGCAGGACTCGAACCGGGTGATCTCCAGCGGGCGGCAAAAAATCGGAAATCGACACTCGACCGACCTGACCCGCCCAAGTCCCGACACACGGTCGACACCGCCGACCCAGGTCAAGACGGGCCGGTTGGGGCGGTCCCGCTGCGGCCGACCATCCCGGATCGATTCCGTCCCGAACCGGGGGTGTTTGACCTCATCGGCAAAGGCCCCGGGCTCGGCCGGGCGTTCCTCCGCGAGTGGCGAACCTACCGCCGGATGTCCCGGGCCGGGGTGGGGGCCGAACTGGATGTGAGCGGCACTGTCGCCCGACTTGTTCGTGACGGGGTGCTGGTGGCCCCTGCGCTCCTCCCGGCCCGGCGGAACCGGGTGTCGCTCCTGCTCGTGATCGACCAGAGCCGATCGATGACCCCGTTCCGGTGGCAGGTCGCGGCTCTTCTCCGGGCCGCTGGCCGTGCCGGGTTCGACCGGGTCACCGCAGCTTACTCCGGCAACACCCCCTCCGACCCGCTCACCCGCGACCCCGGTCGGAATGAGCCGGTGCGGGTGGATCCACTGCTCCGGGAAGCGGCGGCCGACGCGGTGGTGTTCGTGGGAGACGCCGGAGCCGCCCGTGGTCGGCGGGACGACGCCCGGGCAGATCGCACCGCCGGGTTCGTGGCACGAGTTGGTCGGAGCGGGTGCCGGATCGGGTGGATCAATCCGGTACTTGACCCCAAACGATGGAACCAGTCCACTGCCGGGTTGGTTCGCGACCGCACCCGGGTGCCAATGGTGGAACTCACCGGCCGCGGGTTACGGTCCCTCATCACTCGACTCCGGGGGAGGGACGTGTAATGTCCGACGAGTTCCTCCCCGGGGGTGGGCCGGACTGGGACGCGGTCGAGGCGTTCGGCCGACGCTTCGGCGGCGATCACCTCGCCCTGGCGATGCACGCTGCCATCCCGCTCGGACTGACACCGGAACTCGTCCACCTGATCCGGGTAAACTTCACACCCAGCACCCCTGCCCAGGCCGAGGCCGACCTGCTCCTCTCTCCACTCTGCCGGGACGACGGGGCGGGTCAGTATCAGATGCCTCCAGGGGTTCGCGAACTGCTCCAGGCCGAACTGATCGCCGACCCGGAGTTCGGCCCGATCAGCCTGGAGAAGGTCGCCCGGTTCTTGCTCGGCTACATCGACCGAGAATTTCCCACTGCCGGGCCTGACACCCGGCGAACCTTCCTGGCCTCGCTTGAGTGGGCCGGCTATGCCGATCTCGATCCGAAGGCGTGCGCCGAGGGGCTTCAGGCCGCGATCACCGCCGGGGTGAAGGGTGGAGACCGCGGCGAGACCCTCCGGGTCGCCCGGCTGACCCGCTCCCTTGGGGCTCCCCTGGCTGGTGAACGGACCGCCTTGGTAGTCGCAGCCGTGGTCGACGACCACCTCTCCGGCCGGGTTGGGGCCGCCCGCGACCGGCTCCGCGCACTCGCACCCGCCGACGGCTCCGATCTCCGCGAAACGCTCGATCGCCTGTTCGGCGGCCCTGATCACTCAGTCCAATTCGAGCCACTACCCGTTGATCTCCTCCGCCCGTCGTTCCCGCTGCGGACGATGTACATCTCGTACCAGTACTCCGAGAGCGGCGACCACGTCCGGGAGGTGGTCCCCGTGCTGGAGACCGCGACCGGGCACCCCTCCCGTGTGGTGTGGGACGATCAGTTGAACACGGCAGGGCCGGTATCGGAGTTCGTGAACCGGCCCGGGACGATTCCGGTGCTGGTGGCAGTGCTTGGGCCGAAGTACCTGCAATCGCGGTACTGCCTGGAAGAGCTATACACCGCATGGGAATCGAGCAGCTGCCGGTGGGAGACGTTCCAGACCCGGGTGCTCTCGTTGATACTCTCCGACGCCCGGATCGATGATGAAGAAATTCGATACAATTATAGTCAGTATTGGATGGACCAGGCCCAGAAGCTGTGGGCCAGGGGAAAAGTGATCGGGGAGGCCGGAGCCCGTCGCGCCAACCGGATGAAGACGTGGGGGCTCTGGCTGGCGGATGCGCTCGACCATCTCAACGACCCAAAGCTCCCACGGGGCTGGGACCACATTCGGAAGGACGGGTTCGCCATCATTCGGCAGGTTCTGGAAGAGCGGTTCCGGCGGCTCGGAGTGTCGGGGGACGTGTCTGATCGCTCAGACCCTCACCGAACCCGCCTCGCTGGGGAGAAGGTCACCCTCACCCTCCCCGGCGGCGTGCCGATGGTGCTCGCCTGGTGCCCACCCGGCAGTTTCCTTATGGGCAGCGAGTACAGTACAGTTGTCAGCGTAGAACGACCGGTCCACCGAGTGACGCTCACGCGGGGGTTCTACGCCGGGATCTACCCCGTGACCCAGGCCCAGTGGAAAGCCGTGATGGGGACTGACCCGAGCTACTTCAAGGGGCCAAACCGGCCAGTGGAGCGGGTGTCATGGAACGATTGCCAGGCGTTCTGCCAGAAGCTCACCTCTCTTCAGAGCGGCCGGGGGACAGTCCGCTTGCCGAGCGAGGCCGAGTGGGAATACGCCTGTAGGGCAGGGACGACGACGGAGTATCATTTCGGCGACCAGATCACCACCGACCTTGCCAACTACGACGGCAATGATACGTGGAAGGGCTCACCGAAAGGAGTCTATCTCAAACAAACGACAGAAGTCGGATTATTCTCGGCGAACGCCTGGGGTCTATTTGACATGCACGGGAATGTGTGGGAGTGGTGCGAGGACGTCTACGCTCCTTACCCCGCCGGGGATCAAGTCGATCCTGTTCATTCACCAATAAAATCTAAAGATAGTCTTTGCGTCATGCGTGGTGGCTCCTGGTTCTGCGATCCTGTGTTTTGCCGAGCAGCGTTTCGCGGTTGGGGGATTCCCGCGGGCTATGACTACAGTTACGGGTTTCGGGTCGCCTTTCGCCTGGAAGACCCCAGGGGCGGTTGACGCCTAACCGCCCAAAGGACCGGGTGCGACCCGATCGTCGCGAGCCATCGAACCCAGGGCGATGCCTGAATACTCTCACCCTTTCAGGGTGAAAACCGAACAACCAACACCCCAGCCTGAAAGGCTGGCAGTTTTCAGCCCAGGGCAACGCCCTGGGTGTGATGGCAACGTCTTGGTGTCACTTCCCCTCGCCAAATCTTTCAAACAAATCCACGTCCGGCCACGATTTCACTTCGTCAGCCGCCTCATGGACAAGCGGGTCGATCAATGCCGCGAGCACTTTTCCCCCTGGGTTGCGGTCGGTGTTGAACAGCACCGCCCAGTTCAGCCCATCGAACCGGCGGACCAGCAGCGACGAGGTGCCGTTGATGAGTCCACTATGCCAGGTGTTCGTGGCCCCGTCCGGACCCTCTTGCCGGACGTTCCACCCACAGCCGTAATAAGCGGCTTTGGGTTTCCCGTTCGCCTTCCGATCGACGTCCCCCGCTGAACGCTCCCACATCGTCTTGATGCCCGTCTCGCTCAGCACCGGGCAGCGTTTCGGCTGATCGAAGGCGGACGCGAACCGGACCAGATCGACCACCGACGCAATCCATCCGCCATGAGCTTCGTACCCCTCGAAGTTAGCTGCGCCGTCCGGGAATGGAACCCGCTCTCCCATCCGTGGCGGGTACAGGCACCGACCGGTTGCCTTCTTCGCGTCGTGGTAATGCACCTCCCCCTCCGCCCGGTTCTCCGGCAGCGCTCGGCCGAGTCGTGTGCGGGTCACTCCCAGCGGGGCGAGGACGTGTGTGCGGACATAGCTCTCGTAACTCTCCCCGGACGCAGTCTCGATCACCCGGCCGAGTAGCAAGTAGCCGAGATTCGAGTAAGCGAACCGGGCGCCCGGGTCGAAGTCGAGAGGTTGGCCCATCATGTAGCGGACCACATCCTCCGGCGCAACTGGCGGTTGGATCTTCAGGGCATCGGCGATCTTCCACGGAATGCCGATCGGATCGAACGACTTGTCTCGGTCCCACCCGCCCGTGTGGTGGAGGCAATGACGAACGGTAATCTTGTCCCACCGCGGATCGCGTTCGGTCCCCTTTTCGAGGTGCGGTCGGAGTCGGACGTATTTCAGGACCGGGTCGTCGAGTGTGACCTTCTTCCGGTCGACGAGTTGCAGCACCGCGACGGCCGTGAGCGGCTTGGACACGCTGGCGATGCGGAAAAGTGAGACCGGTTCGACCGGACGTTTCGTCTCCACGTCGGCGAACCCGAACCCACGAGCGTAGACGAGTTTCCCGTGGCGTGCGACTGCAAGCGACCCGCCAGGTACATGATGGTCCTTGAGGAAGGATGTCATCAGGCGGTCGAGGGGTGCAAGGTTCGGATCGGCGGGGCCGGTGACGGGTGGTTCGTCCGCACGCGCAGCGGTGGGTCGGGCGAACCCGGCAGCAGCGAACGCAGCAGACCGGAGGAAGACGCGACGGGAAATCATGGTCTTCCCTGGCGTGCTGGGGGTTGCCTCTGGAGAACCTGTGGCGAGAAGCGCTTATACAGGAAGCCGCTGAGGCTGTCGCATCAGAGGCGGAAAGTAGGTCACTCGCTCCGCGAGTGACCGTTTCTTGAGCGCAAAGGCACCCGGCAAGCGTGTGAGTGAGTCAATCTGCACCGGTTGACCAGAAACGGCGACTCGCNNGCGTAGCGAGTCGCCTACTTTCATCTAACCCCCACAGCAAATGGGACAACCTTACCAGGTTCCTGTATCACGAGCCCTTTTCGGCCGTGATCGCGTGTTTCTTCAGGTCTTCGAGGTCGACGAATTCCAGGGCGTGCATGTGGGTGGCTTCGATGTCGATCGGACAGGCAACTCCCGCCTCCATCGCTTCCTTCCACCGGGTGATGCACACACACCACCGGTCGCCGGGCTTCAGCCCGGGGAACCCGAACAGCGGGAACGGAGTGCTCAGGTCGTTGCCGATCTCCTTCTGGAACGCCAGGAACTCGGCCGTCACCCGACAGCAGATCGTGTGCAACCCCTCATCGTCCGCCCCAGTATTGCAGCAGCCGTCCCGGTAGAACCCGGTGATCGGGTCGGTCGAACAGGTCTTGAGCGGTCCGCCGAGCACATTCTTCGCCTTCGCCATGATCCCCTCGCAGTGCGGGTACGTCGTCCGGTCAAGATATCATAGCCGCAACGACGGTTCGCCGCACTGCCGGATCGTTCATCATGATCGTGTGCCAGACGGGAAACCATACGGGCGTGTCCGTCTCCCGGATCGGGATTTCGGACGCGCCGACGATTCCGTCGTTGGGTTCGTCACCAAACAGGCACCAAGGTCCACGGTATCCACCGGTGCCAGCGATCAGGGTAAAGGGGACTGCCGGATCAGGCAGTGCGGGGATGGCCTCGACCGAGGCGAGGAACCGGCCGCAATCGCGGGTCAACCAGCGGAACGCCCGCCACTGCGTGGCCAGCATCGCCATCCGGGGCGGGCGGTTCGGGGTGCCGAGCATGACCAGCCGATGGACAGGGAGTTCCGGCACAGCCGACAGGGCCATCCGCAGGAGCAATCCGCCGAGCGAGTGCCCGACCAGCCCGACAGGCCGACCGAGTCGGGCGAGCTGACGCAGTCGGGCGACCAGGCGGCGGGTGATGCGAGGCAGGGTTTCGGCCAGTGGTGCGTAAGGGAAAAACTGGGTGTGATGGCCAGCCCGGCGAAGGGCGAACGCCAGCCCGAACATCGAAAACGGGGTGCGATTCAACCCGTGAACGAGCAAGACTCTCATAGGCGATTGGGTGCTTTCTCGTTCAACCAATCTCGACGATCAAGTGGAGGAGGTCAGCCCCAGGGCCAACGCCTGGGGCCTGGCACGGAGCCTGATCACCCTGGCAGCAGATCCTTCACCGCATCGCGTTCCTCAAGCAGTTCGGTGAGGGTGAGTTTGAGTTTTTCCTGTGCGAAGGCGTCCAGCGGGAGCCCTTCGACGACCTTCCAGCTCCCTCCATCGATCGTACACGGATAGCCGAACACAAGCCCGACTGGAACCCCGTACTCCCCTTTCGAGATGACCGCCGAACTCGTCCAGTCCCCGGCCGGGGTGCCCAGGAGCCACGTCTTCACATGGTCGATCGCCCCGTTCGCGGCCGAGAGTGCGCTCGACAGGCCCCGGGCCTTGATCACCGCTGCGCCTCGGGTCTGAACGAGCGGGACGAATGTCTGCTCCAGCCATGCCCGGTCGGTAATAGATTCGGTCGCTGGTTTGCCGTTGATCTTCGCATTGGTGAAATCCGGGAACTGCGTGTTCGAGTGGTTCCCCCAGATCGTGACGCACGATACTGCCCCATTCGGCACACCGGCTTTTTTCGCCAGCGCCGATACTGCTCGATTGTGGTCCAGCCGGGTCATCGCGCTCCACCGGTCGGCCGTGATCTCTCGACCGTTCTGATAGGCGACCAGACAGTTCGTGTTGCACGGGTTGCCGACGATCAGGATACGGACATCGGCTGCTGCGCGGCGGGCCAGGGCCTGACCCTGGCCAACGAAGATTTTCCCATTGAGTCCCAGGAGATCTTTCCGCTCCATCCCGGCCTTGCGAGGGGCCGCCCCGACCAGTAAGGCGTAGTTGCACCCATCGAACGCCCGCTGCGCGTCGTCGGTCACATCGACCTCGGCCAGGGTGGAGTATCCACAGTCCTCCAGTTCCATCGCCACCCCTTCAAGGGCCCCGAGGGCCGGGGTGATTTCGAGGAGTTGGAGCCGGACTTTCGTGTCGGCCCCAAAAACCTCCCCGGACGCGAGCCGGGCGAGCATCGAGTACGCCACCTGACCGGCCGCCCCGGTCACCGCCACGCGAACCGTCTTGGACATGGGAAGTGCCTTCGTGCAAAGGTGGGTAAGGTCACCACCTTGTTATCACTATCGACCGACCCGGGCTCTGGCGAACGGAACCTCGTCTTCCCGCGATCCGCTCTGTGGTCGCGGTTACGATCCGATCGCCTTCCACTACCAAAATCTTCCCGTTCACCGCACCGCGCCTCAGGCCAACCCGTCGCGCAAACCTGCGGCCGAGCCGCAAAACGCGCCCCGGCAGGAGTCTATTGTCGGAATCGGGTTGATTATGTAGTTTCTGTGTGGATATAATGAAGGAATGAGGTGGACGTCGATTTCGATCACCAACCAGTTTGGCTTCGTGTCCATTCTTGGGCGGTAGCCCCCTGCCGCTCCTCCTCATCCCACACATCTTCGGTCGGTCATCGAGAGGGAGTGTTCGCATGACAAATCGTACACGCGCGGTGTGGGGGGGATGCTTCGTCCTCCTGGGCGGGGCCATCTGTGGATTCCCGGACCGCGACTGGGTCAGAGCCGCCAGCAGGTCTCTCATTCCGGGGACGGAACAGGAGTCGATCGACGCGGCGAGAGTGGGGCGGGCGCTGGACGACGAGCGAGAACGAATACTCCAACACAACGAGATCAAGCGATACCTGGGGGCGGAGTTGGTCGCGGGTCGGATCAGCCTCGCCGAGGCGGTTGAGGGATTCCTGGCCGCGGACGAGGGGTGTCCAAAGTCCCTTGCAGTCCTTCGGAACATGTTCCCGGGGCGGTCGGATCGAGAGCGGGCGGCACGCAATGTCATCACGTGGGCTCGCTGCGGGGGCGAACCCCAACCTGACCTCATTACCCGCCTGGAGGCAGAGTTCCGCTCGCTCTTCCCGGCCGACTGAACCCGACCCTGGCTTCACCGTCTGGGGGCAGTGGTGGCCCGGCGGATCGCGGCCACGGTCGCGTCGGCCCGGAAGGCGATGATCTTCTTGCCCCACTCGATTGTCTTCTCGGCAGGAGCCAGGTCGATCCCGTTGATGCGGAATTTCCCCGCTGCTTGCCGCTGCTTCGCCCGTACCAGGACCGGGTCGACAGCCATGAGCGTGGCGGTGATCGCGAAGTCGTCGTGGATGCCCTCGGAGACCTGTTTGATCCCCTGTTTCTCCAACCACTCGTCGACGGACTCGTGGTCGTAGTACTCGGGGACGAAGTGGATTCGGCTCTTTCCTCCGCGCCACCGGGCGCTCAGGCGGGTCGCGACCGCCTCCATTCCCTCCTGGTTGCCCCCGCTATCCCCGATCAGGACGATCTCCTGGAATCCGTGGACGCGGAAGCTCTCACAAATGTCGACGAGCAGTCGCTCGAAGGTGTCCTCGGTCAGACTGATCGTACCGGGATATTTCATGTGTTCGGTCGGGGGGTCGATGTCACCTTCGGGGACGAACGCGACGACCGGAGCCACGAGGGCATTCCCGAGCTTTCGGGCAATCGCCCCGGCCGTGGCCCGGATCACATAGTTATGCTTGCCAGTGATCACGTAGGGACCGTTCTGCTCCACCCCTCCGGTCGGGATAATCACGGTCGTTTTCCCGGCCTTGAGGGCGTCCTGGACCTCCATCCAGGTCATCTCCTCAACGAACACCGTGTCCTGGGCCTCGATCGGCCGCGGGGCGTTGCGGCCAGCAGTCGCGGGAGGAGCATGGGCAGGCAGTCCGGAGGCCAGGAGGATCGCCACGATCAGTGTTCGGATCAGGGGCATGGGAGCATTTCCGGAAAGAAGTCGTGTGGGGGAATCGGGACGAGTAATCGATTCACAGAGACGGGTTCGTTCTACATCGCTGACAGGCTGGCCGTAAGAAGTCCCGGACGAACCCCAACCTCTCGGTGGAGGGGGATTTGCTCCCCCTTCCTTTTTAGGGAAGGGGGTTGGGGGGTTAGGTTCCGAGTCTGCTCCCCCTTTCTTTTTAGGGATGGGGGTTAGGTTCTGTCCGATCGTCCGAACTGGATGCCAAGCCCGTCCCGATCGGGTATCATCAGCCCCGATCACCCGACTGGCCGGGTGGCCTCTTCCGTTGTTCCGTTTCCGGTGACCCCATGCTCGCTGCCTCCCTGCTGCTTGGCTCCCTCCTGGGCCAAACGCCTGCTCCACCTGTCATCCCCCTGTGGGACACCAAGGCCCCTTACGCGGTCAGCGACGGTGCTGCCGATAAGCCAAGCGTGAAAGTGTTTCGCGCTCCGGCCGACAAGGCGAACGGTGCGGCGGTTGTTGTCTGCCCGGGGGGCGGCTATGGCGGTCTTGCCGACGACCATGAGGGCAAACAGGTTGCCGAGTTCTTCAATGAACACGGGGTGACCGCGTTCGTCCTCAAGTACCGGGTGGCTCAGAAAGATCGGCCCGGCCCGCTCCACCCGGCCCCGCTCATGGACGTCCAGCGGGCGATCCGATTCGTTCGGGCGAAAGCGACTGAGTACGGCATCGACCCAACCCGCGTTGGGCTCATGGGCTTTTCGGCTGGCGGACACCTCGCCAGCACTGGCGGGACGCATTTCGACGATGGGTTGCTCAAAGACGGGGACGCGATTGACAAACAGGGCTGCCGGCCAGACTTCCTGATCCTTGGCTATCCGGTGATCACGATGGAGGCAGGGGTGACTCACGGCGGCAGCCGGACCAACCTGATCGGGCCGAAGCCGGACCCAAAACTCGTCGAGGAATTGAGCAACGAGAAGCAGGTGACCAAGAACACCCCGCCAACGTTTATCTTCCACACGTCCGAGGACACGGTGGTGTTGCCAGAGAACCCGATCCGGTTCTATCTGGCGTGCAAAAAGGCCGGAGTGCCGGTGGAAATGCACATGTACGAGAAAGGTCAGCACGGCGTCGGGATCAATCCCAAGCGTGTTTCCGTCGGGACGGACACCTGGAAGAATCGACTCGCCGAGTGGCTCAAGGACCGCGGGGTGCTGGATGCGAAGAAGTGACGATCAGACCCCCAGGGCTGACGCCCTGGGCGATTATCCATCGCCCCGTTGGGGCGGCAAACCGTTGGATTTAGGCCCCACAGGGGCCGCCAGATAGTAGCCCAGGGCGTCAGCCCTGGGGGCCAGTTTTCACCCCGCGCCAGGACCAACCGGGGGTGGGTTCGTCGGCTCCTCGGTCCGTGGCGGAGGCAGCAGGAACGACAACACCAGCGCCACCAGGAACGCCGACCCTCCGATCACCGCTGCCGCGTATGCCACCTTGATCGGGTTCGACGGGGCGCTGGTGAACAACGTGGAGAGGAACTCCGTGTTGAACGTTGCTGCCATCGTCCCGAGCATTCGGGCTCCGACGTTCGCAGCGAATCCGCCCCCAGTACCTCGAAGGTGGACCGGGAACACCTTCGGCAGATACTCGCTCATGTAGCTCATCTGCGCGACAGTCAGTAGCCCGCAGCAGAAGATGGCCGCCGCGAAAATGTTGTAGTCCCAGCCCCGCAGCACGAGATACGTGACCGGGAACAGGATCACACCGGGAACCAAAAACAGGCGAAGCAGGAGCTGACTCGGGACAAGCGTCAGGAGCAGGGCGAAGATGATCCGCCCGGTCAGACCGCCGAGTTCCTGCCACCGCTGGATGTTCCCCCGGCGGGCCTTGACCTCTTCCCCGAGTTCCTTCTGTTCCGCAGCCCACTTTTGCCGGGCCTCCTTCACCATCGCCAGACCTTTCTTTGCATCCTCGCCCGTCACCCCCTTCAGCAATGCCTCTCGGTCATCGATTTTCTTCTTCTCGGCCCCCAGCGAGGTCCGCTTCTCGGCAATGTCCGGCAGACCGGGGGCGATCTGGATCGGGGTCATCTGCAACGCTCCGAACGCAGCCGCATACGCACACGCCGAGAGCAGCGCGGTGACAATCGTGGTTCGGCGGAGGTTCGGAGCGAACAGCTCGCCAAAGCTCGGCCGACGGAGTGTCCCGGCCCGCTTCCGCGCTGACCAGACCCGTGATTCGGGGACGAACGGCATCAGCAGCAGGATCAATGCGCCGGGGATCAGGCCCGTCAGGAGCGTGAACCGCCAGGCAACATTGCTCGGGTTGTGCCCGTCCGGGAAGGGGAACGATGGCAATGTGCCCGGGGTTCTGGCCGCTAACACGATCCCGTTATAGACCTCGGTCACGAAGATCCCGCCAAGCGATGCACACGCCAGGGTCCACCCGATCGCGTGTTCCCGGGTCTTCTTGTCCTCGAAGAGTTCGGCCAGCCAAGTCACCGCCGCCACCATCTCGACACACACACCGATGAACGTGGTACACCGGAACAGGACAAGCATCCACAGATCCGTGCTGTACGCCGCGGCGAGTGGGGAGAACGAGTAGACGATAATGCTGCCAACCATCACCGTCTTCCGCCCGAGCCGGTCGACGAGCCAGCCGCCAAGGAGCCCGAACACCCCGCCGCACAGGGCTGCGATCCAGAGCATACGCCCGGCCCAGAGTCGGACCGGATCGCTTTCCGACGAAGTGCCCTTCTGAATGGGGACATCTGCAGGCGAAAGCCCCAATTCGGTCCAGGGACTCAGTGCGGGTGGCTGCCACTTGGGGTCGGCGGGCACCGGCGCGATCGGAACGTAGACGAGTTCCGCGACCGCGTCTGCGCCGATCACCGGGAACATGAGCAGTTCGTAGGTATCGAACAGAAACCCGATCGCGGCGACGGTCAGGACCAGAATGCGGGTGATGGGAGCGAGACCGGCCTGAGCGCCGGGAACAGGTGCAGACACAGAATGGTCTCCGGGAGCAGGCGGGGGTCTGGGTGGGTTGTGTCGGTGGGGTGTCGCGGTGGGAGGGGTGATCTCGCACCGCCTGACATACCCGACATACCTGACATACCCGGTCGCGGCCAGCCCCTTGCAAACCGTCTTGCGAGCGGTAACCATGTCAGCGTCCCGGTCCGAGTGGCCGGATGCTGTCTTCCCCCCCATTCCGTCACGGAGCCCCCCATGCGTCTCCCCCGCTTGCTGCTGTCGACCGCCCCGCTCTTCGCGGCCGCCCTCGTCTTCGCCCTGGCAGGGTCCGCCCCGGCTCGGTCCGCCCTCGCCGATGACACGGCCGATTTCCTCAACCCCCAAAACTGGGAAGGTCGGTCCGACCTCTGGACGCTCACCTCAAACGGGGTCGTTGGCGAGACCAAGGAAGACCCGAAGTACAACACCTTCTTCTGTAGCAAGAAGAAATATTCCGACTTCGAGATGTCGTGCAAGGTCCAGCTCAGGGATGGTGTCGGGAATAGCGGGGTGCAGATCCGCAGCCAAGTGTTCGATGCGAAGCTATTCAAGGTGAAGGGGCCGCAGGTCGATGTCGGGAAAGGGTACTGGGGCAGCCTGTACGGGGAAGGCGTCGGCGGGATGATGAAGGCGTCCGACCCGAAGTTGATCGCAAAAGCAGTCAAGGAGACCGAGTTCAACGACTACTACATTCTCGCCAAGGGCACCCACATCACGGTGAAGGTGAACGGGGAGACGATGGTTGACAACGACTTCCCGACCCTGCCGGGCAAGGACGCCAAGCCGGCCCCGACTGATGGGATCATCGCGTTCCAGATCCACGCCGGTTACAAGGCCATGCGAGTCGAGTTCAAGGACATCACCTTCAAGGATCTGAGTAAGTAGGAGTCCATCCTGAGGTAACCTAAAAACCCGACCCTGGAGGGGTCGACCAACGGTCTGTCGTGCCGGATCATCGTCCCCGCCCCCGGTGGTCGAGCTGCGCTCGACCACCGGCTAATCGCTGCGACCCCTCCGGGGTCGTTCTCCACCTTATTTCTTTGTGGCAATGGCCTTCTGAACCGCGGTTCCCAGGTCGGCAGGGGTTGGGGCCACCACGATCCCGGCCTTCTCCAGAGCCGCGATCTTGTCTGCTGCGCTGCCGCTGCCGCCGCTGATGATGGCTCCTGCGTGGCCCATACGGCGGCCGGGCGGGGCTGTCTGGCCGGCGATGAACGCTGCGACCGGCTTCTTCACGTGCGCTGCGATGTACTCGGCCGCCTGCTCCTCAGCTGTTCCACCGATCTCGCCGATCATCAGGATGGCGCTGGTCCCCGGATCCTTCTCGAACAGTTCCAACAACTCGATCTGGGTCGTCCCGATCACCGGGTCGCCACCGATCCCAACACAGGTGGACTGGGCGTAACCGAGGTGCGTGAGCTGGAAGACTGCCTCGTAAGTGAGCGTCCCGCTGCGGCTAATCACCCCGACCCCCTTCTCGCCGGAGGGACACGGCTTGTGGATGTACCCGGGCATGATGCCGATCTTGCACTGCCCAGGGGTGATGACCCCAGGGCAGTTTGGGCCGATCAACCGAACTCCCGGCTTGGTCTTCAGGTATCGCTTCGCCCGGGCCATGTCGAGTACCGGGATACCCTCGGTGATCGTGACGATTAGCCTGATCCCGGCGTCGGCCGCTTCCATGATGGCGTCCGCTGCCCCGGGCGGGGGGACGAAGATCATCGAGGCGTCGGCACCGGTCTTGCGGACGGCCTCGGCGACCGTGTTGAACACCGGCAGTTGCCGCTTCGACTCTTTCCCCTCCCAGGTATTGCCACCGCGACCTGGGGTCACTCCACCAACGAACTGCGACCCGTATGCAAGGCACTGGTCGGTGTGGAATGTCCCGGCCTTACCGGTGATCCCCTGACAAATCACACGAGTGGCGGAGTCGACAAGAATGCTCATGACTGGTCCTGGGACGGTGCCTGCGACGCGCGGATTAACTCGGCGAGGTGCGCGGTGAGGCGGTTATTCGATTGATACAGGAGGCTGCGGTGCCCGGCGAGGGCGAGGTAGCCGCCAAGCACGACCAGCGCGGCCATCCCGTACCACATTGCGTCGTAGGCGACATGCTCCCTGATCTGAGGTTCCAAACTGGGTAGACGCATGCCGCCGAACATTCCGCACGCGACCGCCACCAGCCCAACCAGGATCTCGACTTTCGCCCACCAGGCGTAGAGGGGCTTCAGGCCGAGCTCGCGGTGTAGCCGGGCGAGAGGGGTTTCGGGCGTTGACATCGCAGATTCCGAGCTCATGGATGGCGTTGGGCAGGTCAGCAGGTCAACTGCCCAACGCTAAGCCGTTGGGCAGGTAATAATCTTCCAGTTATCGCTTGGGGTCCGGGCCGCCACGGAGGGCGGCCCCTACCCGATTATCGCTTGGGGTCCGGGCCGCCACGGAGGGCGGCCCCTACACATCACGACGTAGGGGCCGCCCTCCGTGGCGGCCCGGCGTGGGCAGGCACAGAGGAACGGTGCGATTTTTTCTGCCGCTCGCTTATGGCCTGCCGCGGGCGGTCCACGCTTCCGGTGCCAGTAGGACGCCGTCTCCATTCGTGTACGTGATTCCCAGCCAGGTTTCCAGGGTCCGCTCGCACTCCGCAGCGGTGCCGCTCATGGGCTCAGGCAGGGGCCAGCGGTACAACCGCCCCGACCGCACCGCAGCCGTCAACTCCCGGCCGTCGCGCGAGAACGTCACCGCTCCGACAGGCGAGGGGTGATACAGCGGCGGACCCAGTGGAAAGCCGGTCTCTGTATCCCACAGCCGGACCGAGTCGTCGGAGCAGACCGCCGCGAGCGTCTTGCCCTCCGCGCTCAGTTGGAGTTGGAGGACGTCCACCCCCGAGGAGATCACGCGATGCCGCCGCACTTTGAGGGCGTCCCAGATCTCGATGGCGCCGGAGCCGTTGCTCACGGCCACAAACGGGCTCGCCGTCGCTGTGGCTAGCCGGTAAGGGAGCTGGACATCCAGATCGATCGCCCGATAGGTTCCGTTGTCCAGATCAAGACGGGTTAACTTGCGGCCGTCAGGATCCAGGACCACCACGGTGTCACCGCCGGCCACGAATCCTAACGGCTGAGCCGGAGACCACCACGACCAGGCGTTGCGGAGCGGACCGGCGGGCTTACCCGTCTCCAGATTCCATACCCGGACGCCAGCCCCGTATCCCCCGTACCCTCCGCGATACCCCACTGCCAGCCGGTGGCCGTCGGGGCTGAAGGCCAGGTCCAGAGCGCACCTGGCTTCCCGGAGCGTGTGCCGCACCTGTTTTCGCTGGGTGTCCAGCACTGCAATCCCGCCCAAGTACCCGACAGCGAGGAGACGGCCATCCGGGCTGAACCGGAGTCCGTGGATGTGGCCGGGCGGGCGGTGCGTGAACACCGGCCCGCCCCCGTCTGCGTCCCAGATCTGGACGACGGACGGCTCCTCCCGGGGCGAGTAAACAGTCGCTGTGGCCAGGCAGGTTCCGTCCGGGCTCAGGGCGGCCGCGTTCAGTTGATTGTGCCGACGCGGGGGGCCAACGCTCTCCCCAGTGCGGGTGTCGACAATCTGGCCGATGTCTGCCCCCCCGAAGAATGCCCGTCCCCCGTCTGCGCTCAACGCAACCACCGACCCGGCTGGAGTTTGCGTCGGCGAGGTAGGAAAATGGCAGGGGGCTTGGTTGCGAGCAGCCGTGGCCTGGCCGACCAAATGTTTGACATCCCAGCCGCGAACGATGCCGTCGCGGCCGATCGTGACAAGGGTCGTCCCATCCGGGGCAACGGCCAGTCCCAGTGACAGTGGGTGGGCGTCCGGGACATGCACGCTCGGGACTGACAGACTGCCTCCGAGTTGCCGGCCCGCATCAATGTCGAACAGACGGACCCGCGTATCGCGGCCATGAGTCACCAGGACGGAATCGTTGGCCGTCAGGAACCGGTACCATGTCGCGATGGGGAGTTGCCACGCCCGGCCCGTCGGTTGGCCGGTGGCCAGATCCCACCGATGGATGAGCCCATTCCAGTCGAGCCATTTCGGCCCGCGAAGCGACTCTCCCCGCGGCAGGCAGACGAACCCCCCCGTATTGGCGACCCAGGCAGGGAGCGGGATGGGCGGGGTCCGCGACTTACCGGTCAGCAGGTTCCAGATTTCGAGGTGCGATGGGGCGTGTACCCCTTCCCCCGCACGGGCGACAATCAGCGTCGGGGTGTCGTCCTCCCCCCGAATGACCCGGTATCCGTCTCCGCTGCCGAGACGGAGTGTCAATCGGTATTCCTTTTTCGTATCTGTGTCCCAGAACCGATAGAACCCCACGTCGTCGGGGTCATCGCCGGAGGTCACGAACACCGCCGGGTCCGTGGTGAAGATGGGGTAGGTCACCTCCCCAGCCAGGGGACCTGCGCTGCTGTCGTGGTGGACACGGCCGGGCGCGGCGTCCCCGGTGTCCAGGGCGAACCACTGACTGCCCTTGCCCCAGGTCGCTAGCCACCGACCGTCCGGGCTCACAGAGAAAGGGAGATCGTACCGTTGGTCGGTCGGCAGCCGGAACGGCTGCCCAACCGACCGGCCGTCGGCAAACGCCCACTCCCGGATGTGGAGATCGGGTCCGAAGGTAACGAACGTCCCTTTTGAACCAACCGCGCTGACGAACCCCGCGCGGGCATCGACCCCAGCGCAGGGGTACGGACCATCGGGCATTTTCCCCGGCAGGCGGAACGCGAACCGAAGTCGGGCGGTTTGTGCCCACCAGGCGGTGAGGTTCATCCGCACAGCGCGCCGGAACGATTCCGTGGTGGCGTCCTCCGGGGCGAGCCGGAGGGCCTCAACCATCTCGAAGAGTGCCCGATCGACGTTTCCCTCCGCAGCCTGCGACAGGGCACCGGCGAATCGGAGTTCGGCGGCCAAATGGTCCGAGCGGCGTTTGGCCAACAGAGCCTTGGTCTCCCCGGCCCGCGCCCGCTCCTCCGACCGCTGCGACTGGGAAAGTGCCCCAGCCATTTCGTTGGAATGATGCAGGGCATCCCGGGTCATCCAAATTAACAGGGCGACGACCAGAGCGGCCGCACAGCAGAGGGACGCCGGGGCCGGGTGCCGTTGCGCCCAGCCCCAGGTTCGTTCCAGCAGCCCGCGGCGACGGGCGCGGATTGGCTCGCCCGCAAGGAAGCGACGCAAGTCATCTGCCATCGCCTCAGCCATCTGGTAGCGGCGGGCCGGTGCCTTGTGGACGGCCTTGAGGATCACCGTTTCCAGGTCACGCGGGATGCCGCTGTCTCGATGGCGGGGCGGGACGGGCTCCCGGTCAGGGATCGCCTGGATTAACTGCGCCTGGTCGGTCTCGGGGAACGCGGGCTCGAACGTGAGCAATTCGTAGAGCGTCAACCCAAGCGAGTAGATATCCGACCGGCCGTCGCACTGGCCAGCCAGCCGCTCCGGGGCGAGGTAGCGGAGCGTGCCCACCATCGCCCCCGTGCCGGTCAAGTCACCATCTGGAGTCTTCACGAGGCCGAAGTCCGTCACCCAAACGATGCCAGTCACGTCGAGCAGCAAATTCGAAGGCTTGATGTCACGATGGTAGACGCCATGCTCGTGTGCGTGGGCCAGAGCCGATGCCGCCTGGACCCCCAGTTCCGCCACTCGCCGGTAATAGTCTCGCCGCGGGAGGTGCGGGTGAAGAATGGTCAGCCCACCAGGGTGATCGGACTGGGGGACAACGGTCGGTGAGGGAACGGCCGTATCTGCTGGGGAAATGGAACCGGCCGGCCGTCGGGCGCGCAATTGCTCGATGGCTTGGTGGAGGCTACATCCGGGGATGTACTGCATTGCGTAGTAGTGGGTGTCGCCGTCCTGACCCGCTTCAAAGACCGACACGATATTGGTATGATGCAGGCCGGCTGCAACCTCCGCCTCCCGGCGGAATCGTTCGACAGCGAGGTCGGTGGGCGCGTGCCCGGCGAGAACCTTCAGGGCCACGTGACGACCGAGTGGGGCCTGCACCGCCTCGAAGACGACCCCCATACCGCCACGGCCCAGCTCACGGAGGAGCTGGTAGTTACCAAGTTGCCGCGGTAGGGAAGACTGCCGTGCAACCTCGTCGGTCGACCCTGGACAGGCCGCCGACCCAGCCTGTTCGACAGCCACCAGCGCGGGAAACAGACGGCGAATCCGGTCGGCGAGTTCCGGATGAGCCGTGGTGTACTCGTCCGCAGAAGGGTGTTCGTCATTGCGCAACCGGTGTATGAAATCTTCGCTCAATCGGTTGAGCAATTCAAAGACCTCGGACGAAGTGGCAGGCGCGGACATCACTACAGCCCCTCAAGCCCGCCGGGGAGATCGGCCAAGGCGGTTTGTAGCCGGTCCAGGGCGCGGATGTAGCGTTTCGCAGCGGCGGCCTCGCTAATCCCCAGCACTGCCGCCGTTTCGCGGTGGTTGAACATCTCGAAATGACGGAGGGTGAGGATCTCCCGATCTGGCTCGTCCAGGGACTGGATCGCCTGGCGAATTCGTTGAATCCGTTCGGTTCGGGCAGCGTCATCGCTGGGGGAGTCCTGTCGGGCCACCAACTCCTTCGCAAGAGCGTCTGAGCTTGCGGGCGGCATGGTGTCGCCGCAGCCGATCTCCCGCCTCACATCACGCCGGGTGGCGCCGAAGTGCCGACGGTGGATCATGAGGATGTGTTTACCAACCTCCAACCGTACCCACACCCAGAACGGCATGGTCTGGGTGGCAAAGTAGGTTGGCAGGCGGACGAACATCTCCAACTGGGCTTCCTGAATCACGTCCGAGGCGTCGACACGGCCCCGCAATCGGTCGTCCAGTCGCAATTCCACCATGCGACGAAGCCGTGTTCGCTGGTGAGCGAACAGTTGGTTGATGGCCGCCGTGTCTCCACCTCGGGCTTGCTCCAAGAGGGAATCCAGTTCCCGTTCGGCCAGGTCCGCTACGGAAAGCCGTTGGCCTTCGGGAGATACGCGACCATCGGGACGCATGTGGCTCCCATTGATATGGTAAATTATAACAACACTAGGACGACGAAGAGAACCGAGATTGCACAGAGAGACGGATTTCTTGGTCAGTCTACACGAGCCAACCTCTCAAGCCCAGAGCCTGTTTTCCCGGTCTGCTCTTTTTCTCGAATACTTCCGAAAAAGTGTCTAGCCTTCTCGGCATTTCGCATGTCTCCCATTGGACACCATTCTCAATGTGGAAAGAATCGGCAGAATACCGGCGCGGCAGCGATGACCCCCGTTGTGGTAAGGAGACGCTCCTCGGTCCCGGTTGATATTTGTCGACTTGTAAGATGCTCACAGATTATGTGTTGATGGCCGTAAATTCAGCACAGTGATAAGACAAGTCAGTCAAGATATCGATTGAGAAATTAACCAGTCTCTGATAAACTCTCGACCCGCAGGCAGCTTCCCCAGGAACCCCGAGCAATTTCGCGAGATCGGCTTCAATGAACCCGAGTTGCAGCCTCAGACCCCCGCAGATGGAGGCTCTGAAAGCCCTAGCCAGATCATTGACGGGTATCGGGCAAAATGATGGCCAAGACATGTTGGCCCACTCGCTACACGAATCGCTACACGAGCAGCGGGGCCAAGCGGCTACCGCTCGTTGGGGGGGCAGAATAGGTCCGATACCAGACTTGGTGGGCAGCTTGGATGCAAAAGTAATATCCAACATCCAAGTTGCTGGGATTACCAACAATTTCGAGATTTTTCAGTAAAGGTGTCCAGCTTTTCAACATTGCGCAGGTAATACGTTAGACCCAGTTCGACCTGGCCTTTCGCGGGCGACCCCACAGGATCTAGCAGCGTCGATTCCCCTTGGGGGATGAGGCTGGCAAAGCTCTCAGGCAGATACCCCGGAGATTCCGCGCAGTTTTCTCAAGGCTCACGGGATTTTCGATCGGGATGTGAATCAGGCACCATTTCACCAAGCGAAGGAGAAAATCATGGCGGGAAAATTCAATCTCTATCAGCAGACAGTTGTACTGTCAATCTGGGCGAATTCACTGGCAAATGATAAAGGTGGCGACTTTCAGGGTGATGTGGACCAACAAATTGCAGAACTCAAGAAGATACTTAGCGACCCGTCGACCGGCCTTCTGAATCAGAAGGCGACCAAAGCTGCCATGGGCACCTGGACAGTCGTCTGGGGACCCGCCGTCTACGAGAAAAAGCCGTCGCCGAAGGGTTACGCCGACAATGCGATCTATGTGGTCACCAATGAAGACAAATCGGTCTACGTTGTAGCGATTGCTGGTACAAATAAGAAATCCACATATGGCTGGTTTCAGGAAGATTTCGATGTTCAGAATGTTGAGCGATGGGACTCTGCTTTCAGCCTGGACGGCCAGACATTTCCCACAGACAAGCTGCGCACGCTCTGCATCTCAGCCGGAACCCACAGTGGTGTGAAAATTCTCCTGAACATGAAAGACCCCGTGACTCAGAAGAGGTTAGACGAGTATCTCGCTACCACCTCTGCGGGGTTGGGGAAACACACAACGCTGATTTTCACCGGGCACAGCCTGGCGGGCGCTCTGGCGCCGACACTCGCCCTCGCTCTGTTTGACACTCATGGCGGTAAGATCGCAGATACGAAATCGAAATGGGACGCCGTATTCGTTCTGCCGAGCGCTGGAGCAACTCCTGGCAATCAACATTTCGCTGATCGCTTCAGCCAGGAGTTCCGACCAACAGCCCTGAAGCCGCATCAACCGCCAACCCCCGAGGGGCTTTCCTGGAAGTGGAACCAGGATGTCTGGAACAGCCTGGATATCGTGCCCCATGCCTGGGTCATCGACATGTTGAACGAAATTCCCACCCTCTATCCCGAGGCTCCCTGGGTTGCGGGAGACGCTCCCACACCACCGCAACTGGTCAAGGCCCGAGACGAGGGGATCAGGCGATCGAACAAGGGGGCAGAGAAACCAATCCTTCCCCCCCACGCTGGACCCTACACTCAGCTCAGCAACAACAAGGTCACTGGAACCTACAAGACCGGGCCGTGTCCGAAGCCCGATGGCCAGGGCGAAGACGGGTCGGACCCCATGTATGACGTCACCGACTTCAGAAGTTTTATGAGGCAGGCACTATACCAGCATACCGTCGGCTATGCACTATTGTTCGGGGTCTACGACTTGATCCAGCAACTCTCGGATCCTGCTGGCCTACTCCGAATTGGCGGCGCAGTCGAGGGACTGTTTGAGGTTCTCGATACACCGACGGCTTGATGTGTAGCCAACCCCACGAAAAATGGCAGACAAGCGTGATACAGGAACGAGCCTACTGACACAGGAACCCGCAGAGGCTGTCGCATCTCCTGAAAGATGCTTAGACATGCAAATGGGAGGGCGAGGCCACCCGTTTGCATTGTACCGGGAAAGTGGAAATTGCCTGGAAGAGTCAGCCTTCGACCCAACCGGGTAAGCTCTCGTAGGTCGGGTCTTCCAAAGCCTCGACCCGACCTACACTCTGCTTTTCAAGCTGTCCCACAGACTGTGCAAAGGGGTGGCCTCACCCTCCCGTTAGACCGACTGGTGCGGAACCGTCTCCCTTCGGAGGGGTTTCTCCGTGAGCGCTCAGGCGATCACGACTGCTTGAACTCATCCACGAGCCATTCGCCGGGGTTGGGGCCTTTGATGAGTTTCAGGCTCCACGCCTTCACGGTGCCCCCCTTGGTCAGCTCGACCTTGAACTGCCCAGCTCCAGTCGGAGTGCGGGTGTATGGCCCGTTCGGGTCGCTGAAGCCGTCCGCCAGCCGTCCCAGATTGCTCGCACTGAAATCGTAGCCACGCGCTTTGTCCTGTTCAAATGGCTCGCCCCATTCGGCCCGTAATTTCGGCGAGAGGATCGCTCCCAGGAGGAGCATCCGTTCCTCCTTGGGCAGAGTTGCAACCCCGGTGATCGAGTCCAGGAACGCCAGGGCGGCAAACTCCTGGAAGGGTTCGTCCGGGGAAGACGGTTTTGACGGTTCGCCTGTCTTCGCCGACCCCAGCTGGAACCAGTCCACCTTCCACCCCCCGTCCCCAGGGCTCATTCGCAGCAGGAATCGGCCCGTCCCGTTGTGGACCGATCCCACGAACACGGCTCCGGTCGATGAGCCGTACCCGGTCGGCAGCCCCAGCCCGGCAAGGCCCGTCCCGGCCCGGCGGAGCCATTCTTCGGCGGCCCCATGACTGTATCCTTTGGCCGTTTCCGCAGGCAACAGGACGGGTTTGCCGATCACTTTCAGGAACGTGGGGGAAACGCGATTCAAGAGCTCTGCCGGCAACGGCGAAGGGTTGGCCGCCGCCGTCATGAGGTCGGAGATGAATTTTTCCGCACTCTTCTGAACCGGATCCTGAGGCGGGAGCAGGACGGGAACCAGTGGAGTGGGCGAGGTCGGGCTGCCCGGCTGCGACGCCGTTGCCCCCGCTGTCGTTCCGGTCGGGGTGGAGCCTTTGGGGTCGGCGGATTTGCCGCCCTGGGACGTCGGCTCGGTTTTCCCACAACCGGCAAAAGTGAGAATCAGACCGGCAAGCAGCACGGCTGCCGTGCGGGTCGGTTGGAGCGAACTCATCAGCGGGTTCCTTTCCGAGAGAGGACTATGATTCAGCTCAGCCCGCGGCTGCGGTAGGAGGCGACTGGCCGGGAAGTGTGAACAGGTCAAGAACTCGACACGAGAAGTCGGGTAACACGCCATTCCCGGTAAGGTCGTCGGACTCGTCGAGGACTTTTGGGAACTCGTTCGGGCGGCACACATTCACCGTTCGCTCCTCGGGGTAGACTACCCAGACCAGTGGGACACCCCGGCGGTGATACTGATCGATTCGCCTGTTCAGTTTTCCGGGCTTGTCTGTGGGGGAAAAGACCTCGACAATCAAAATCGGGATGCGATCGGTATGACCCCGTCCAGCCTGGTCGAGTGTCCGGTTCTCCAGAAAGAGCATTACGTCCGGACCCCGGACCGTGTCCGGCGCACGGGAGACGATCAGGCCGCAGTCATTCGTTAATAGGTGACCACTCCCCCGACGCACTACGAATTCTGTCAACACCTTGATCACGAACCAACAGACGAGGGCATGGGCTTCACCGGGGGACGACATCTCAACCACCTCCCCGTTTTCGAGTTCCAGCCGCCGGCCGTCATTTTCCGGGCGATTCGCCCAGTCAAAGAACTCCTCTGCGGTCATCTTCGGGGTGGTCGCGGGGATCATCCATCGCCCTCCTGGAGTGGCTGGTCGTCACTTCGCCAGGTCGACCACCATCTTGGCCCCCTCGGTCAGTCCCGGTGCGACCCGGATCGCGGGGAGTTCATCCTTCACGCTGTTAAGAATTTCGCGAGCCTTGTCGACCTCGTTCCCCTCCAGCCGGACCACCACCGGAACCTTGAACCCGACCTCCCGACCGGCCTTCACCAGGGCGTCGGCGATCCGGGCACAACTGGCGATTCCGCCGAACACGTTCACGAAAATGGCCTTCACCTTGGAGTCCGAGAGGATGATCCGGAATGCCTCGACGGCGTTTTCGGCCGTTACTCCACCGCCGACATCCAGGAAGTTCGCCGGCCCGACCCCGAACGCTTTTCCGTGGTGGTTGACAATGTCCATCGTGGCCATCGCCAGTCCGGCCCCGTTCACCAGACAGCCGACCGAGCCGTCGAGCTGGATGAAGTTCAGGCTCGCCTTCCCGGCCCGGATCTCGACCGGGTTTTCTTCGGCAAGATCGCGCAGTGCTTCGATGTCCTTGTGCCGAAAAAGGGCATTGTCGTCGAAGTCGAACTTCGCATCCAACACGACCACATCGCCCGACTTGGTGATCGCCAGCGGGTTGACCTCGGCAAGGGTGGCGTCCTTGTCAAGGTACACCTTCGACAGGGCGAGCATGATCTTCTCGGCTTTCGACACCTGGTCGCCGGTGAACCCGAGTTCAAACGCGAGTCGCCGTGCCTGGAACGGCTGGAGCCCGTTCTCCGGGGCGAAGGGCACCTTGAGGATCTTTTCGGGCGTGTCGTGGGCCACCTTCTCGATGTCCATACCGCCCTCGGTGCTGGCCATCAGCACCGGCTGCCCGATCGCCCGGTCGAACACGACTGCAACGTAAAATTCCTTGGCCGGAGCCGCGTCGGCCTGGACGATCATGGTGTTGATCGCCTGTCCTTCGGGGCCGGTCTGGAGGGTTTTGAGCGGGTGCTTGAACATCAACTCGGCAACCGCCCGGGCCTTCTCCCGGGTGGGGACGAACTTCACCCCGCCGAGCTTTTCCGGGTAGCCCTGGAGTTGTCCGGCCCCCCGCCCACCGGCGTGGATCTGGGCCTTCACCATTGCCCCACCGCCGTTGCTGAGCTGGTCGAACGCTGCCGCAGCCTCATCCGGCGTCTTGACGACGATGTGTTTGGGGACATTCGCCCCGGCAGCGGCGAGGAGTTCCTTGGCCTGGTACTCGTGGACCTTCATCGTGTGTGGCTCCGGCGCGGCTGGGCAGCGGTTGGGGAACGGAATCCCTGCCCGTTATATGGCCGGGTGTGTGGCACGCAAACACCGCCCGGGGTACACCAGAGGGAAGCCAATCCGGAGCCTGCTTCGAAATTTCGCTAATATCTCGTGCCCGGGCACGAACAGTTCGGATATCCGGTTGTCCGCAGGAGCCCGTCATGCTCGGCTTCTTCAGGTGCGCAGGGGCGGCGGTCGCCGAAAAGGGCGTCGCCGGATTGGTCGGCGACCTTGTCCCGGGCGGTCAGTACATCGTCGATATCGCGGGCAGCGCCTGGAAGAAGTGGCGGGAGAAGAGGCAGCAACAGCAGTTGCGCGACGAAGTGCAGCAGATGGCCGCGGCGACGTTTGAAGAGGCGCGGGAGGCAGCCCGAGAAGTCGCCCGGGAAGTGGCGGCCGGCGACCCGAAATTGCAACTCGACCTCGAACTCTACCTCACCCAGATCCCGGCCGCGGTCCGGCAGTCGCTGAAGCGACCGGACGACCTGTTCGGCACGACCGTCCCGGCCGACTTCGTGATCCAGGATGAGGACGACGTGGTCCGGCTGTTGCCGCCCCGGATGCCGCGGTTCCGGCCGGGCGACGCCCCGGCATTCCTGCGCGGCTGGGTGCTGGAGGAGCAGGTCGGGGCGGGCGGCTTCGGGGAGGTGTGGCGGGGTCGGAACCGACGAGCGACGAGCCTGACCGCAGCGTTCAAGTTCGGCCACTCGCTGAGCGACCGCGATCTGTCGCTCTTGCACGAGGGCGACGTGCTCAATCGGGTGATGGCGGCGGGCCGGCACCCCGGGATCGTGACTCTTGAGGACGTGTGGGCCGACGGCGACGACCTCCCGTGGCTGCGGTTCGAGTTCATAGCTGGTGGTGATCTCACCGGGCTGATCCACGGCTGGCAGAAGCTGCCACCAGCGGAGCGGCTGGGCCGGGTGGTGGCGGCACTGCGAGGGCTGGCAGAAACGGTCGGCTACTTCCACCGACTGAACCCGGCGATCGTACATCGTGACTTGAAGCCATCGAACATCCTGGTGGACGCGGCAACCGGGAAACTCAAGGTGGCGGACTTCGGGATCGGGGCGGTGTCGGCCCGCCGACTGCTGGATGGGGAGATGAACGGGAGTGTCAGCCGGGGAGGTCGGTTGCAGTCGTACCTGCGGGGTTCGCACACGCCGCTGTATGCTTCCCCACAGCAGCGGGCCGGGTCGCGGGAACTGGACCCACGGGATGACGTGCATGCGCTGGGGGTGATGGCGTACCAGATGCTAACCGGTCGGCTCGATCTCGGAGCCGGCCCGGACTTCGCCGACGATCTTCGTGAGAACGGGGCACCGGAAGGGTTGGTGACGCTGCTCGGCCGGTGCGTGGCCCAGAAGCCGGACCGTCGGCCGAAGGATGCGCTGGAACTGGCTGTGGCGCTGGCGGCATTCGATGGGAAGGTTGTGGATGAGACACCGTTCGCAGAGCCGATAGAGGAGCCGAGTCCTTCCTTGTCGAAGCCGACGACTCGGAAGGTTACCGTCATACCGCCGGCCGTTCCTCCGACCGTCGTGGCAAAGCGGTCGAACGTGGTGATGCCGAAATTGCCGCCGGGGATTACGATCCCAAAACGGATTCCAGTAGTAATGAATTACCTTTACGGGACTGAATCCGTCCGCATCGAGTCTTGGTTGGTCTCCAATGGGGCAATCGTCGGAATCGGTAACGTGATCGCCAATATCTATGATGGATCTCGCAAAGGAGTTATCATCTCTCCAGCCACAGGTGTTATTAGCGATCTGTTTACTGATACAAGCTATCAAGACTGTAAGAAAACAGTCGCGATGATCGACGTCATCGGGACAGCCGTTGACGACTGGTCGGCGGGTGCTGTCGATCAGCCGCCTCGTCCGGCGATTAGCATCACCCGTGCCGGAGATGGCATCGTCTACCCAGGCGATCATGCTTGGGTTCATCTCGTCGTAGAAAACACCGGCCGTGGCGATCTTGTTCAAGTTTCTGCCACGGTTAGCTCCCAGAATGCAGAGCTAGCGAAATGGCGGGCGATCATCGGTCGGGTCACGCCCGGGAAAAAGGTCGATCTCTGCCTCGCCACGATCCTCCCACACGATACACCACGAGGTAAACTCTACGGCGAGCTTGTGTTCCATGAAGGCAACGGCTTCCCGATCCCGACTCGACCTCTCGTGTTCACAGTCCATCCGCTGCCCCGGCCTGACTTCACCACCCTTTGGAAGGTGGTGAATGGGGGCACGCCGGAAACCCACGGCAACGGCGACGGCAAGCCGAAGCGGGGCGAGTACGTCGATCTCGCCGTCACGGTCCACAACCAGACCGGCGAAGACTTCGAGTGGCTGTTCCTCACCCTCCACCCGAAGAAACTGCCCACCGGCACCCGGATCACCGCTCCCCGCGGCGACCTTGGCCCGGTCAAGGACGGCGAGACCGCCGAAGGTCGGGTCAGCTTCGCAGTCGAGCCGAACGGCCAACCCGGCCCGGCCACGTTCGAGTTGCGGGTCGAATCCACCGACGGCCGCACGTTCGCCGTCGAGACGGTCGAGATCGTCATCGGCTGAGGCGGTTTGCGGGTGGGTGAGGTGGTCGAAGTTGTGGAGGCTTCACCCCCCCCACCCCCCCCACCCGGCCCGCAGAGCCAGGCCGACCTCTCCCACAAGGGGGGAGGTAAGAGGGTGGTAGCAGTGTTGGATTTCGCTTGTTGAGTTTTGTAGCTTGTAATAATTATTGGTCGAGCCTTCTCACCCCCCTTGTGGTGAGGTCGTCGTGAGGCAGGCGGATGGGGGAAGCCTTGCCGTTTCGGAGACGCTCACGATCTGGTTGAGAGGACATCGCGGAGTTCGTATGCTACGATATCAAACTCATCCTTGAAGTGGACGGCAGCGAGCATGCTGAGCAATCGCATAGATTTCGTGACCATCCCTGTGGATGCCCAACTCCCACCGACACGGTTTGCTGTACGATAAGAGGGAAGGATTGTCAGACACCCGATAGGGTCGGAACCCGAGCCTTTTGATGAGGGGAGGGGATGATGAAACTCGAAGCCGCAGCCAGCAAGGCGATCGCCCTGGCGAAGACCATTCGCGACTACTGGGCGACCGAACTGCCGAAGCGGCACCCTAACTACCCGCTCGTCGACCCCGACACCGATTCCGGTCCCCCGCCCCCGCAAGAGAAGACTCTGCGTCAGTTTTTACTTCGTTTGGCACCCGACACACTCTACAAGCTCGCACTGATCATGGATCTCGGGCGCAGCGGGTTTGCCCCCAACAACCTGCTGGCCGATTATCAAGCGATGAGGGAGGAATTCAATAGCCCGAGATTGATGATAACCCAAATGATGAATCAAGCTCCGCTTGCAGATTATCTGCAAGAAGGCATGGAAATCTTGAAGGCCCAACAAATCGATTTGGATAAAATGGACCTCACGACTGCCGGGGCATGATGTGCCATCGAACGCATATGTGGTTCATTTCCGACAGTTGCTTCAAGACGCCTTTGAGCTGGTCGATGCCCATTCTCGGCTCAGGACCGGCGCTCGGGGTCGGCAGTACCGTCTGGCCGCCTTGAACCGTGCGGTGGTCGTGATCAGTGTTTCCGCATGGGAATCTTACATCGAAGAACTGATGAGGGAGTGCCTCAGCGTGCTGCGGCCACCGGCGCCCCCGCTCCACCCGTGGCCCGCACTCAATGCGTACGTGCTCGGGCTCCTGGGCAGGTTCAATACGCCGAATTCCTCGAACGTAACAACGCTTATCAACAACTGTCTGGGGCTGGCCAACATCAGCCTTCAATGGGTGTGGACCATGTGTACCTCGGCCCAGGCTACCCAGCGGCTCGATGATGCGCTCACTTACCGTCACGAGATCGCGCATGGGGTGAATCCACGGCCCGTAATTCACAACACGTATTCGAGTTCGCTGCCACTCTTCTTCCGCCGGCTGGCGGCTTGTACTGACACTGCCGTGCGGACCCACCTCGTGACGACTCTGGGTGTCGCCAGCCCCTGGCCGCCGTGAAGTCGGTGCCTACCGGGCGTCAACTGGCCTCCTGCGAAAGTGCATTTCTTCCGGCTCTCGGGCACGGGGGGAGTGGCAACCCGGCCCCCGATCTGCTTGAATGGCAGTATGCTGCCACTACCTCAACTGCTCGCCGACCTCGTCCGGCTTCCGTCGGTCAATCCGATGGGCCGTACCGACCTGCCCGCGGACATCCTCTACGAGTCCCGGGTCGGGGCCTATCTGGAGCAGCGTCTTCGCGATCTCGGTTGCGAGGTTCGGCGTCAACCTGTCCAGCCCGGCCGCGATAACCTCATGGCCGTCTACGATCCGCCCAGCCCACCTCCGTTTACCGTCGTGTTCGAGTGCCATCAGGATACCGTCCCGGTCGACGCGATGACTGTCGATCCCTTTGGGGCGGTAGTCGAAGGCGGGAAACTTTATGGCCGCGGAGCCTGTGACGTGAAGGCCGGGGCCGCGGTCATGCTGACCGCATTCGCCCGGCTTGTCCGCGAGAGGCCCATCGGATCGGCCCGGGTGATCCTGGCGTACACCGTCGACGAGGAGCACACTTTCCTCGGGGCTCAGGAGCTTGTCAAGCAAGGTCTCCAGGCCGATTATGCGATTGTTGCCGAGCCGACCCTGCTCAACATCGTTTCCGCCCACAAGGGTGTCGTTCGCTGGCTGGTCGAGACAACCGGTCGAGCGTGTCACAGCTCGCGACCCGAGCAGGGAGTGAACGCAATTTACCGGATGGGCCGACTCCTCGCCGGGCTCGCGGCCTACGCCGAGCAAGTGCGGACCCGTCCGCCCGACCCGGCTCTCGGTCCGCGGACCCTATCGGTTGGTCGAATTATCGGCGGCGTGTCACCGAATACCGTCCCCGACTCCTGTCGGGTCGATGTGGATCGGCGGCTCCTCCCGGGTGAGACGTCGGAACCCGCTGCTGCCGATCTGGAGAGCTTCCTGAGGGACACCCCTGGGGTCGATTTCCCGTTTACTTTGACTCAGACGCACGCCCCCTGCCCGCCGCTGAGCCCGGCGGCTTCGGGCGAACTGGTGGCCCGTCTCGGAGCGGTGATTGACACCGTCACCGGGCGACACGAGGTCCACGCGGTTCCCTACGGAACCGACGCTTCCACCATCGCCGGGGCGGGCATCCCGGCGGTCGTGTTCGGACCGGGGGACATTGCTCAGGCTCACACCAAGGACGAGTGGATCGACCTCGCCCAGCTCGCTCCCGCAGCCGAGATCCTGTACCGATTCGCAAGTGGTCGGTGAGACGTGAGTGGGGGTGGCTTCGGTTGCCCCGTGTTTCCCCCAGACCTCCGGTTGTCCACGGTTTCGTCCTTTTCCCTCGAATTCCGGGCGTGACAACCGGGCCAGCGCGACTTAGAGTATACTTATAGCAGGGACGGAGAATTTCGGCCGGGGTGTTGTGAGCTGCGGCCGGGCTCAAGACCGGTTACAGAAACCTGGGAGGGTTGTCGTGAGCATCGTCCGGGTCGGCATGGCTGAAGACGAAAAATTCGGTGACGGGTACGACGCCATATTCGGAGCGGGGAAGGGTGGGGCCAAAAAGCCGGCTGCCAAGAAGCCCGAGGCGAAGGCCGCCGCCAAAAAGCCAGCGAGCAAAAAACCTGCGGGGAAGAAGCCGGCCGGGAAGAAGAAGTAAGACGACGATGGGGCTGGAAATTCTGGTTATCGAAAGAATAAAATCTCCGCACGGAGCGTCCGACAGTTGGCGAGGATGTGAGCCCCTGCTCGACCCCGGAGGGGTCACAGCGATTAGTGGTTGAGTAGCGATACCACCGGTGAAGGTGACGATTACGTGGATACGATGATCCCAACGACCCCGGCGGGGTCGCAGCGAATAGCCGGTGGTTGAGCGTAGCGATACCACCGGCGGCGGTGCCGGAGGCGATGACGCGAACTGTTTTGCTTTTTGAGTCATTCCGACGGCTGTTCGTCTGCCGTCGGGGAGGCTACCTTGTCGGGTTCTGCTCCGATCGTGGCAGTACCCGATTTCAGGTCGGGGGATTCGGGGAAGTCGAATTTCTTGACTCGCAGCTTCCCGGGGTTCACGCTCGAGAGTTCCTGCAAACCGGCCGGCTCATCGACGAACGTCACCTTTCCGACGGGATAGCCGACTTCCCCGGCAAACTGGATCCAGGTATTCCAGCCCCAGTCAGGGGGGGGAGTCCCATCGCCGCCCGGCCGGACAACCGCGACTGGCATCAAGGGATCGAAATTGGCGAATCGGTTTGGCTCCCCCCGCACCCACTTCAGCACCTGATTGGGATCCTTCGGGTCGAGGTCCGTTCCCTCCACCTCGACGATCGGCTGACCTGCACCGTGGACCGCAGAGAACAGGCAAGCGTCTGCTGTGACTGTGGTGGGGACAAGGCCGGACGCACGCATCTCCCCAACCTTCCCACCATGCAACTCAATGAGTGGTCCGCCGATCAGGGCGGTGACCTGGGAGAACCGGACGAACGAGCCGGCCGACGCCCCAGGATCCCGGCCAGCCGCCCGCACTCCGACGACTGGGCCGCCGATTGCGGTGATGCACTGCTTCATATCCAGTTCGAACGGCCGGCTCATCGGCACCCATACCCCGCGACCACGACCGCGGATCAGACAATACTCGAACACCAGTTTTGGGGGGAATCGCTGCCCGACCGCCGGATTCATTTTCATCTCGACATCGGGGTCAGTCAGGGAGACCACCGCGACGAGTTTGTCGTCGCTCTCCTCCAACGTAAAGACACACCTCCGAAATGTGCAACCCCGGCCAGCGACAAGCGTGACCGCGGCCAGTTTATCCTGATCAGTGCCTGGCTTCAGCAGGAAGTGGACTCCCTCGAACGTCACCTGCCCTTCCAGGACTCGGAAGAGAGACAGATCACGCAAATTCACCATGCGTGGGGTCAGGACCGGCTTGTAGTCTTTATCTGGCTTGAATGTGAGTTGAAAGTCGCCTCGACTGGCCGGGTTCCCCGGCTTCGGAGGTTGGATGACTTGCTGTTCGACCTCCAGGCGGCCGTTGTGTCGAATCAGAACCGTGTCGCCAGACTGGACATCACGGAGCAGCTTCACGAGGTCGCTGTACTCCCCGCTCTTGAGGTTAGTTCCTTCTGGCACCCACACCTTCGGGTTCACATTCGCGTCTTTGGATGGGTTCTGCGGGGGCCAGAATTTGTACACGCGACCGCCGTCCGTCCGCGGGTTCGCCGAGAACCGTGCTCCATACACTCGAGTCACGTCGTCGCCAGGGATGAACAGGTCCGGGTCGGGTGAGTCGAAGACCCGCAGCCGAAACGCCTTCCAAGGGTAATGGTCGTCGCTAAATGCTGCGAGGGGATCGGGTTCGGCCCAAGGGCGTTGCTTCAACTCGATCCATCCTGGAGCCTCGGTTGCTTTCCACTCTTCGGGCTGGCCGCCCGTGGCCGAGGTCGCGACCGGGTCAACACGGTAAAATGCATTCTTCCGCCCGTCCATCAAGTGCGGACGGACGTCGTCGCTCGATTCACCGGCGACTCGGACAATCACTGCATGGCGGTCTCCTGGACCCTTCGGGTCGGTGGCTCCGCCGGCGGGGGCGAACACACAGTATCCGGCCATCACTTTCGGTTTGAGTGACTCGACTGCGCCAACAACCGCCGAGCCCGGTGGGAGCATGAACGACGACCGGTCGAGCCGGACGGGAGTCATCTCGGGGGTGTCCACGTCGAAGGGTTGTTTTTCCGAGTAGACATGGATGGCCTCAGCGAGCGGTCCGAACCCGCAGTCGCCCACGGAGAGTTCCGCCCGAGCCGGAAGCCGCAGACCGACCCCCCCGGCGCCGAACAGGCACCGGTCGAGGTGGACGGAAACCAACTCCCCGGCCACAGGTGCGACACTCACTGCGGTCGATTGGGCTCGCCGGGCGTCTGGTTCGGTCAGGAAGACACAGTCCTTCAGGTTGATTTGGGTCGCACCGAGTATCGCCAGCCCGGCGTCGATTTCGGTCGTGTTCAGATCTTCGGTGCGGGCGGGGGAAGCGATGTCGAACCAGACATTGTGGATCGTGACGCTTTTGGCTCGGAGGGTCAGTCCACCCGGCGAGCGGTCGGTACGTTTTCCGGACGAGCAAGCGATCCGGACCCGTGCCATCTGCCCGACCGGCCCACTGAATTCGACTTCCCGCCCCTGGATCACCGGGAGGTCGATGTTCGTCAGGTCGTAGCTGCCGGAGGCGAGTTTGACCCGCAACGGGGTGTCTTTCGTGGTGGTAAGAACCCGGGCCAGGCTGGCCGCTTTGGTGACGGGGATGAACCCGTCGGGATCCGCTTGCAGGTCTGTGGAGGGCGAGGGTACTGAGCCTCCGCCTGGTCCGGGGGTCGTGTCGGGCGCAGTCGCGACCGCGACCCGGTTGGCCCAGGGGACACCCCCCTGCCCTGGGCCAGTGGCCGACACTGCAACGACAACCGCCGCAACGGCCACGGCCGCCACCGCCACGACCCAGCCGAGTCGCAGCCGAGGTGGGTCGGGCAGGATCCGGGCATCTGCTGGAACAGCCCGAACAGTCGAATCCGACGCGACCGCATCAAGCGGAACACGTAGCCGATCCCCCACCGCCTTCAAGTGGGCGATCAACTCGGCTGGGGTCTGATACCGGCGGTCCGGATCCTTGGCCATCATCCGGGCGAGGATGGCTGCGAGGTCGTCCGGGATTGCCGGGTTCAACTCGCGAGGATCCAATGGGTCGATCGACTGGTGAGCCTGGAGTTTCTTGGCGGCAGTCCCCTCGGGCACCGGGGGGCGGCAAGTGAGGGCGTGGTAGAACGCACATCCGAGCGAGTAGATGTCGCTTCGCACATCGGCCCGTCGAGGGTCGAGAGCCTGTTCGGGTGAGATGTAGTCGAACGTTCCCAGGGTCACCCCGGACTGAGTCACCCCACCGTTGACGCTGCTCGCATCCAGGTGACGGGCGAGCCCCATGTCGACGATCTTGGCCCGCCCATCCGGAGTGATCAGGATGTTACTCGGTTTGACGTCGCGATGAACAACACCCCGTTCGGCGGCATGGGCCAGTCCAGCGGCAACCTGGATCATGTACCGGACGCACTCCCCGGCTGGGAGCGGCCCACGGCGGTCGATAAGAGCCCGGAGGGTCACTCCTTCGACGAACTCGAATGCGATGAAGTGGAGGCCCTGGTCTTCTCCGCAGAAATACGCGCGAGCGATGTTCTCGTGATCCAGCTTGGCCGCCGCACGGGCCTCCTGCTTGAATCGCGTCACATTCTCGGGATCTCGGGCCGATTCGGGAGGCAGGATCTTGAGGGCGACCACCCGTCCGAGATCCAGGTCGCGGGCCTTGAGCACCGCTGCCATCCCACCGGCCCCAATCGCCTCGATCAACTCAAAGTGACCGAGCTTTCGTCCGGCCAGGGATGGGGTGTCACCCACGACATACGGGGGGGGTGGGACAGCGGGGGGGGACGGGGGAGCAGATGGGGGTGTGGGTCTCGCGTTTTGGGTGATGACAGTGGGAGCGTCGTCGGTGTCGGGTGGGTGTGGGGAAGATCCTGATCCGCCGGGGCCAGAGAGGTGCGCGACCACGTCCGATGCTGATGGGGGTCGGCGAGAAGAGCCAGAGTTCGCTCGGAGGATGTCCGAAAGCGACTGCACTTCACCCTCCGTCCGGTGCAAGCCGGTCGACTCCTTCCCCGAACCGCCTGTGCCCGACGGAGTGGCTCGGGCGGGGTCTCCCGCCGAGGACGACCGGCCGGACGGATCGGGGTTCGGGGAGTGCATGCCAATCCACCGCTGTGGCGGGTCGTCGGGCCGATCGCCCGGGTTCCCGCAAATGATCCAGGTTCGCCGTCCCCTGACGGGATCGAGCTGCCGACGGGGCGATCCCGGGGCTCGAAAGGGGAAGAAGCGGCCTCAGAAATGGCCCACGGGATTTGGCCGGGGCCAGCGGGGCTCCTTGCCCGGAACAGCGGCGGGCCTCCGGCCCGCTCCATGACTCGCCAGAGCGAGAGAGATCGGTTCAGGGTAAAGTATAGCTCGCCGGTAGGGGTGGTGTCAATTCGCGCGATTCTCGGGAGACACGTCATTCCCCACCGTGTGTTGGCCGGCTGCTCCGAAAGTAGGGGTCGGAGGAGTGCGCACCCAGCGGTTCGGATGGAGATTGTCCCGGATGCCGGGACGCCAGCCAGCGTCGCCAATTGGAGAGGGGCAGCGAGCAGGACGAGCCAACCGAGGACTGTCCACGGCCCGCACCGCGGCGGGAAATGCCCCGGTGCTGATGTGGACTCGCCAGATTGTCGCTTGGCATCTCAGTTGCCCAGGGAGGTGTGCGGTCGACTGGCTCTTTTCTTGCCCGTTTTGAGGTCGTACCTTGACCTTAGGCGTTGGGCAGGAGAAAGAGTATCCGGATCTGTGGGGTGCAGTATCTGGTTTTGTCCTCCCCCGGTTGCGGGGGAGGTCGGCGAGGCTTTGCTCGCCGGGAGGGGGTTGAGCCTTCACCACACGTGAAGCCTCTACCCCACCCGCCTGCGGCGACCTCCCCGCCAGCGGGGAGGTGAGAAAACCCCAGAAAGACTCGCCGGATCTCTGTGCTGCTGGATCAGGTTTTTGTCCTCCCCCGGTTGCGGGGGAGGTCGGCGAGGCTTTGCTCGCCGG